>CAYYCB010000017.1:12772-24802 GCA_964469715.1 uncultured Ktedonobacterales bacterium
GCTAGGACTGTCGCGCGGCCTGCACCAGACCCTCGATGGTGAGCAGCAGCTCCTCGTCCTGATACGGCTTGACCACGTAGGCGTCCGCGCCAAGCTGGATCGCGCGCTGCTGGTGTTTTGTGGCGGCGCGTGACGTCAGGACGATGAGCGGCAGGTGGCGATACTGCTCCTGAGAGCGGATGGTCGCCATGAGCTCGTAGCCGTCCATACGTGGCATCTCGATATCCAGCAGGACGGCCACCGGTATGGAGCGGGCCACGGCTTCGAGCGCTTCGACGCCGTCGCGAGCTGTTTGAACCTCCCAGCCGTGTGATTTCAGCATATTGCTGACCACACGGCGCACACTTGGGCTGTCATCCACCACCAACAGGTGACCTGTGTGCGAGGCCGGGGGGAGCGTGACTTTGTTGGAGGCGGTATTGGCCGCTCGCGCTACCACAAATTCGCGTTGCGTCTCTGGCGGCGTGGCGGGAACTTGGGGCGGCTCCGGCTGCCATGATGGCGGCGCGGCATGCGATGACGCATGTACTGAGCTGCCCGGAGCGGGATATACCGGGCTGGGCGCTGTCTCGAGCATGCTTGCCTGAACGGCGGCGGCTGATGTCGCTGAAGCGGCCGCGCGTGCGCCAGGCTGCGGAAGCACTAGCTCGCCCCGCGGCTCGATGGAGAGGAGCTCATGCAGTTCCAGGATAAGGACCACCTGGCCGTTTCCTAACACTGCGGCGCCAGCGACTCCTGGTACGTCTCGCAAGTGTGAGCCAAGCGGCTTGGACACAATCTCTTGCTGGGCGACGATTGCGTCGGCAAGCAACGCCACACGTCGCTTGCCGGCATTGACCAGGAGCACCGCGCTCCGCTCCTCGACCGCGCCATATTGGACGCCAAGGAACTGGCCGAGGTGAGCCAGCGTATAGTGCTCGCCTCGCATTTCTATCGCAGGTGCGCGGCCCGGCGAGCGCTGATAGTAGTCTAGGCGGCCGATCTGATCCACCACGGCCATCGGGACGGCGAAGGTCTGGGTTCCCACCTTCACCAACACGGCCCGAGCGATCTGGAGGCTGATCGGGAACTTCATTGTGAAGACGGTGCCCTGGCCAACTACCGACTCCACTTCGATTGTGCCGCGCAAGCGTGTGACCGCGTCGCGGACGACGTCGAGCCCGACACCACGACCGCTCTCTTCGGTGACCGTCTTCGCTGTGGTCATCCCCTGTTTGAAGATGAGGTTAATGGCCTCTTTCTCCGAGAGGTGGGTGTAGGCGTCGATCCAGCCGCGAGCCACGGCGGTTTGGCGTATAGATTCGGGGTCGATGCCGGCGCCGTCATCGCGCACGGCTATCACCACCTGATTACCTTCGTAAGAGGCCGACACAGTGACTCGCCCGGCACGCGGCTTTCCGGCGGCTTCGCGAGCGGCCGGAGACTCAAGGCCATGATTGATGGAGTTGCGCACGAGGTGGAGCAGAGGGCCGGTGACTTCCTCGAACACCTTGCGGTCCACCTCGGTGTCGGCGCCTTCGGAATAGAACTCGACTTCTTTGCCTTCGCGGGCAGCGGAGGTGCGGGCCGCGCGGTACAGTCGCGGAATGAGCGACTGGAGCGGCACGAGCCGTGCCTTCAACAGGCGATCTTGGAAGTCAGAGCTGAGGCGATTCTCACGCGAGAACGACGCCTGACTCTCTCGGACGATGGCCTCCATCTCGTGCGTCAGCGTCACGATGTCGGCGACACCTTCACTCAGGCCGCGCGACAGGCGATGGAACTCTGTGTAGCGATCAAGCTCCAACTCGTCGAACTCGTTGGCGAACGTGCCCTGCTGCTGGCGATTAGCGTTGCCGCGGAAGCCGGGAATGCCCCAGCGCTGGCCGCCTTGCTGGTTCCCCTGTTGGCGGCCGCCGTTCTGCATCGGACCCTGCCGCCCGCTAGGCAGCGTGGCAGCTTCGAAGCGTGTCTCTAACTGCGCGCCTACCTCGCGCAGCCGCTCGCCCACCAGCGACGCGTCGCCGACCATGCGATTGAGCCGCTCAAGCCGCTCCTCCAGAATCGAGCGGCTCACGAGCAGATCGCCGAAGAGATTTACCAGATCATCGAGCTTGCTGAGTTGCAGGCGAACACTCAGGTCGCCGCCTTCTTCGGCTTGTCGCGGGGCGGCCTCATCTGCCGCATCTCCCATAGTCACGGCGAAGGTCTCAGGTCCGATTGCCGCGACCTCCGGCTCGACATGACTGCCGGTAACGATGGCGTAGCGGGTGATCAGGCGCCGCTGCGCTGCGGCCTCGTCGTCTGGCCCAAGCATGCCACGGACAAGCTGGTCGAGCGTATCCGAGGTGTCGAGCAGGAGACCTACGAGATCGGCGGAGAGGGTTTGCGCGCCGTCCACCAGGCGATCGAGCAAGTCTTCGGAGGCATGAGAGATCTGCTGGATGGCCGTGAAGCCCATCATGCCGGCGGCACCCTTGAGCGTGTGCATTGCGCGCCGGATGGACCGCAGCATGTTGAAATCTTCGGGATGGGCCTCTAGCTCCGCGATGCCCGTGGTAATTGCGAGCAGGTGCTCCTGCGCCTCCTCGCGGAATACTTCAAGCGCCTCCGGCGACTGCTCGCTCGTGACCTGTACCGCCTTCGGAGGCCGGTCTCCCATGAACGGCATTTGAACCGGCATCGGGCCAGTTGACGCGCTGAATGCGCTGGCTGCGACGGAGGGAGTCAGCTCACTCAGTAGCTCGCGACGTACCTGAATCTGAAGCTCCTGGCGCAGTCGCTGTTCTTCGTCGCGTCGCACCGCAGCCGCAATCTCGGCGCGCACCTCATCCTCAAGTTCGCGACGAAGCTGCTCACGGGTCTCGCGCTCTAGTTCCGCGCGGGCGCCTGGTGAGAGCGTCGCCTGTTCAACGACATTCTGAGGCGCTGCCTCCGGCCGATTCACCCCATTTTGAGGTGACGCCCAGGAGAACTGTGCGACGGTCGCGGTGAAGCCGGAGTCGGGCGGTGTCTTCAGGCCAGTCACCGTGCCAAACACGGCGCCTGAAAGCGATGCGCGCAGATGGTCGAGCGCCTCATCGATCTGTTCCTGGGTCGCTGTCAGGGTGCGGCCAGAGCCATTCAGGAGCGCCACCATGCGTTTGAGGCGCGTGGTGGTCACCCAAATGACAGAGAGCGGCAAATAGCGTCGCACTGACTCTGGGCTCTGCTTGAGGTCGAGGCCCATCTGCTGACCTGCCCAGTCCTCAAGCCGGTCGAGCGCATCTCGGGAGCCGTCGAGGAAGGTGCGCAACTCGGTACGCTCATCTTCCATCGAACGAGCTGCGTCGCGCAATGATTCCACGACGGACCGCAGCGTTGCGACATGCCTTCGCACCGCCCCTTCGTCCGCTCGCAGATCTTCTAGTGAGGATCCACCATCGGCAGCGATTTGTGGGCGTGCGACCGGAGCGGGAGTGGCGGGGATGACAGAAGGTTCGAAAGGCGAGGGTGACCACTGTGTGGTAGGCGCGCCTAGTGCTCCGGGAGGAGTGCCAAATTGGTCATGCAACGGTGTGGCGGGCGGCGCCGTGCCGTCGGCGCCGTTCACCTGAAAGGCGCGCAGAATCTGCTCGAAGGATTCGGTCTGGCCGTCCGCATGGCTCGGCGCCTGCTGAGGGCCAGCGAATCCTGTGGTCGGCTGCGGGCGCTCCCCAGGGCCGCCAAGTGGACCTGTTGGCGTGTAGGCCGGCATCTGCCCGGTTGGCACATGAGTAAGCGATTCGTTCCACGGGTCGCGCTGTGGCTGGCTGGCACCGGGATCTGGACGCAGCGGTGATGCACCGCCGTTGTCGCCGATTCTGGGTGGCGCGAACGAGTGGGATGCAGAGTCAGCGGCCATGCCAGGCTGGAATCCGGAAGCTTGGGGCGGAAGACCCGATCCGCCGTAGCCGTTGCCAAATTGACTCTCCCCCTCAGACGGTCCTGTGCCTGGTCCGATTCCGGGAGCGAAGGCGGCCAGCCAGTCGGGAACTTGGAGCGGTGTGAAGCCCGCCTGACCCTGGGTTGGACCCGAGGCGGGGGGATACGGCCCGACGCCGGGAGTTGCCGGTCCAATCGGCATGCCTGCATAGGAGGATGCGCCGTCCAGGGGATGTGCCACAGCGGCAGGAGCCGCGCCAGTTCCTCGCCATGCGGTGTGGTCAGCGTCATCCTCCTGGATGACCGCTCCCTCGTCGCCGCCAAGGCGGATGTTATCGGCCAGGCGCTTCAGACGACTTGCGGATCGCCGCAGCAAGCCGACAGCCGGCGCGTCCAGGCCAGCCGAGCGGTCGATCGCGTCACCAAGGATGTCCTCCATCCCTTGTGCCACGTGGGCCAGCCCAGCGAAATCCATCATGGATGCCGAGCCAGCGATGGTATGCGCGCGCCGATATGTCTCCTCGATGGTCTCAAACTCATCGGGGTGCTGCTGGAGCCGATCGAGATTGCTCTCGATCTCGGGCAGATACGTAGCGACCTCGTCGATGAAACTTTCGAGGATGGCCGACTTGTCGAAGTTATTTGACATCGTTCACGCACCAATCGTGTTCGCCGCCCGAACTCCTACATTTACATTCACCTAGACCGGGTTAGTAGCGATCGGGCGGGAAAGGTACCTGTGGCGACTGAGGCTGACCGAACGGTTGATCGAAATAGGGTGATTCCTGGTACCCACCGACCTGCGGCTCGGCGTCGAGGAAAGGAGGAAAGCCTGAGAGGTCGAATGGACTCTGCTGCGGGCCACCGGGAGTGGGTGCAAAGGAGGACACAGCGGCCGGGAGCGCCAATCTGGCGTTCGGATCGTCACCCCAGCCGTTCATCCCGAGGTTCGGTAGGCTAGGAACGGGAGCGAAGTCGGCCCCGGGATGAGGCAGCAGCGCTTGAGCCGCCTGCTCGGGCAGGCGGAAGGTGGCCACAGATGCTCGGAGCTGCTCGGCAAGCTCGGCGAGGTAGCTGACAGCCGCTGTGGTGTCTTGGGTGGCTGAGTTGGTCTGACGCGCGATCTCTGCGATGCGTGTCATGGCCGCGGCGACTGCCTCGGAGGTCTTCGCGTGATCGTTGGCGGCGCGGGCGATACCTTCGATCATTTTGGCCTGCCGCTCAACGGCGGAGTAAATGCTGCGGAGCGACTCGCCGGCCTCGTCTGCTAGACGCGACCCGTTCACCACTTCCTGCGTACTCTCCTCCATGGCAACGACCGCTTCGTAGGTGTCACCCTGGATGCTTTTCACAATCGTGGCGATTTTCTTGGTCGCTTCGGTTACGCGCTCGGCGAGCAAGCGGATTTCGTCGGCCACAACCGCGAAGCCGCGACCGTGTTCTCCTGCCATCGCAGACTGAATGGCGGCGTTGAGCGCGAGCAGGTTTGTCTGGTCCGCAATGTCCTCGATGAGGCGGACAATTTCGCCCACTTCTTGCGAGCGTTCGCCCAGGCGCTTGATCTTCTTGGATGTTTCCTGCACGTTCTCGCGAATATGCACCATGCCGTCAATCGTCTGGACCACGGCTTGCTGGCCACCGTCGGCGTTGCGAAGCGCGTCGCGAGCCGCGTCTGCGGCCGCTTTCGCGTTTGTCGCGGAGAGCTGCACAAAGTCGGCTAGGCGCGACACCGAGTCGGTGGTGTTGGAGATTTGCACCGATTGGAGCTCGGAAGCCTGGGCAACCTCGGCGGAGCGATCGAGGAGACGGCGGGTTGCGTTCGTGACCTGGAAAGTCGTCGCCTGCACGCGACCGACGACTTTGGCAAGCTCCTCGATCATGTAGTTGAACGAGTCGGCGAGCACGCCCAGCGTGTCTGGCGTTACCTCAGCCTGTACACGAAGATCGCCGTCGCCCACCGCGCTGACCTCTTGGAGGAGTTTCTCGATTTGCGCCTGCAGGGTCGCGGCATCTTGCGCCTCACTGGCAGAACTGATGACACCGCCTAACGCTCCTCCGTCGGCGACGGCATTTATGGCTGCGGCAAGGATGGCGAACTCGTCTTCGCCCACCACTGGAGCACGCACTGAGCGGTCGCCTGCGACGACTTGGCGGCAAATGTCTGCGAGCTCAAGCGCCTGTGTGCGCACCATAGCACGGGCACGAAGCCATGCGAACGCACCAACCAGAACGGCAACAAGCGCCGCGATGAATGTGATGGCGAGCAAGAGCTGGATATTGAGCTCGGCGGCCACGTCTCCGATGGAAGCGGCGGAATGTGCCGTCCACATGCCTACGCCGAGCACGGCGGCGACTGGCACGATCAGCCCGAGGAACATTAACCAGTTCAACTGACTGGCGATCGCGCGTCCGCGCTGAGCATTCACATCCATACGGGTGAGGGCCTCCTCTGAAGTGCAGCGCGCTTGGCGAGCGTCACGAGTATATCGTCTTTCCGGCTGGCTTGAATGACCAATCCCAATCCCCACAGCATGACGCTGCTCTGCGGGCCTGGCATCGCACACGGCTGACTGTGTGCATGTCACGCCTAGAGTATCACGCGGTTGTTCTGCGGGACACAGTTCGTGGGACGGAGGTCATGTCCGGCGTCACGCGGCGTTACCCCGCACGATATTGGTGCATCTTGCCCGAGAGAAGCAGACGCTCGCAATCGAGCACCAGGATAGGCCGGCCGTCCACGACGACAACCCGGTTCGTGAATGGGGCTGACCAGCTCGGCGCAGATGCTTCGCCTTGCTGGGGCAGGTCCGCGAGCGATCGCATCTCATTGACGCCATCCACGACCAGTCCAATCGTCATCTCACCGTGAGTCACCACGAGCAGGCGTGATCGTGAGGTAAGGGGCTGCGTGGAGAGCCCGAAGAAACCGCGCAGATCTACCACGGAGAGGATCGCACCCCGGAGGTGGATAACGCCGAGGATCCAGCTTGCTGTGTTCGGTACTGGTGTGATGTCTGTGACGCGCTCGACGCCCTGTACAGCATCCGCCGGAAGCGCGCATTCGGCATCGTCCAACCCAAATACAATGGAGAGCGGATGGCCACCCACATCGATATTCGCACCCGCGCCCGCAATCGCTACGGCGCGCATGAAGCCGCCCTGGGCGTCCTGCGCGATGCCAGCCCGCTTGGCGAGCTCGAGAAGTGCCTCTGGGCTTGGAACAGCACCATCCGTGGTGGCGCCGCTCAGACTGCGAAGCGCCTGCTGGAGTGTCTCTGCCATGTTCGCCCGGAGACGTTCCTTATCGCCGGGTTCGCCCCCATTCAGCGAGAACCGAGGATCACTCATGCGCACCCCTACCGATACCGCCCCACACGCTCACGATTCGCACTACGAAATTGATGACGCTCAGATGAGGCTACGCACACTCGACAACAACTCGTCTTTGCTGAACGGCTTGGTGATATACAGGTCGGCGCCTTGTTGGAGACCCCAGCGCTTATCAAGCGGCGTGTTCTTTCCGCTGATGAGGATGACCGGGATGTCGCGGCTTTGCTCAAGCTGCTTCAATTTGCGGCAGAGCTGGAACCCGTTCTGCTTCGGCAAGATGACGTCGAGCAGGACGCACTGAGGGCGCTCCATCAGCACCTTCTCCATTGCCTCTTCGCCGTCCACTGCGGTGATCACGTCATATCCGCTTTCACGCAGGGGCGTCGCAATCAGCGTTAGATCGGTCCAGCTGTCGTCCACGACCAGAACTTTCGGCGCGGGCATATCTTTACTCCCTCGAAGGTATCTCAGTAAGGCCTAAGCAGGCGTCAGGTTCACGCAGAAGTGTCTGCTTGCCGGCGCTGGTTGATCCCTCACATTCTCCGTCGCATGTGTTGCCGCTGGCTGGCCGCGCGAGCCGCCGCGCGCTCGCGCACCGCGGGAGTATCTAGATGACGCTTCACTGTTTGCACCAGCTCCGCAGAGTCGAAAGGCTTGGTGATGTACTCAGTCGAGCCGGCGAGTTTCCCACGCATTTTATCGAAGAGGCCGTCTTTGCCGCTTAGCATGATAATGGGAAGATCGCGGTACGCCATGTTCTTGCGGATGACCTGACAGATGTTGTAGCCATCCATGCGCGGCAACATAATGTCGAGCAGTATGAGATCTGGCTGCTCGTCAGCCACAGCAGCCAGCGCACTCAGCCCGTCGCCCGCCGTGACCACGCGAATGCGCTCGCGCTGTAGAGTGAGTTGCACGATTTTGCGCACGGTGGGACTATCATCGACCACGAGGACCACTGGCTCGTCCACTTAACTGAACCTCCTCTGGGCGTCGCGCGGAGTGAATGTGGGATACGCGTACGCCGCCTCGGCATTCCCGTGCAGCGGGGCGTGTGCTTGTCCGGTTCGGTCGTCCTGCACCCGCTGCGCGGCGCGCCGATGCATGAGGCGCGTGATTTCTTCGTCAATTTCACGGAAGAAAGCTGCCCAGAGGTCCTCAAACTGGCGGCCTACCCGCGATTTGCCGACTTCGTCGGAGAGGACGCGGTCGAAGACAAGGCGCAGGAAATGGGAGCAGAACTGGACGGCGTCCCAGTAGCAATCCTGCAGCTCTTGGCCGCGAACGACGCGGTCGAGCGACTCGATGTCATGGTAGTCGAATTTGCCGTCTTGAAAGCGAAGGACCTCGTCCATTCGCGGGAACTCGCGCTGCAGCGTGGCGAGCAGTGGGAGGAACGTGGCTTCTAGATACCTGACAAGCTCGATTCGGGCCACTTCACCACGACCGCGCAGACCGCGAGCATACGTGCCATGGTGGGCGATGAGGCCGTTGGTGCAGGAGCACATCGCGCGTACTAAGGTGAGCATACGCGCGTCTGGCGTGGAACGCCCGTCCATCGAGAGCTGATGCTGGCTCTGGGTCAGCAGGTTGACGAGACTGCGCTCTAGCTCACCCTCAAGCCGAGCATCCACCAACTCGATCAGCCCAAGCTCAAGGAGGCGTTGCAGCTTCTCGGCAACCTGCGGCTCCGGGAGCAAGAGGCCATAGGCGATCGCGTGCAGGGGGAATTGGCCATTTGAGAGACACAGAACGCCGACCTCTTCGCGCCCTAAACCGAGCTTTGTCACGTCGCCATTGAAGGCTGGCATCCACCGCGCCACAGTATTGCGGCTGATCGCAAGGGCGCTCGCTCGGCTCCATTCGTCGGCGACGCGCAACGCCTCAAGCAGGACGTGGTCAACATTCAGCGGTTGCTGCGCGCCGCCGCGTGACTGGATAGAGGAGATGTCACGCAGGAACTCGAAGCGGCCACGCTCCCAGCGAACGGCCCGACTGACAGATTGAATGACGCGGAACTCGAGACGTTGCTGGCATTCGGCGGGCGATATCAAGCTGAGATGACGCATGTAGTCGAGCGCGGTAGCCGGGCTGCCGGCTGTAGTCCTTCGCAGGTCGGCAGCTTGCGCACGCGAGACTCGGCCCAGCAGGCGGAACATCTCGATCAGGTCAGGCTGAGGAGTGTCGGGCTCTTCGAGGTCGACGACGTGGCCATTATCGAGGAAGATTGCCAGTCGTTCCTGGCCTGAAGTGACGTGGAGCGCACCGGTTTTCCCTCCGAGGGCAAGCATCTTCAGTGTAGCCTGAAGGCCCAACGTTTCGAGGTTTCCGTCGAGAATCCGCCCCTGTTGCTCCATCTCCGCCCCCGGTGCATCCTAATTCTCGAGCTGGCGCCCCTGAGAGCTTCAGGCCATTGCCCAGACCGCTCGCGCGACATTGGTCAGCGGGTCCGTTGCTCCCGGCAACCCGGACTATTGTACCACACTCCTCCCGCGACACAAGAGACTTTTGGCTCATGAATAGGCGGCGTTTGGTTAGCACTGCGGCCATGTTAAGGGATCGAAACCGTCTGGCCGTTTGGTGTGATGGATGCGTATCCCGTCAGCTCGACGTATCCCTCACCGAGCACCGGAACACCGTGGGCGCTACCCTGGATGCGCACGGCCCCTTCCCAGTACGCCACGCCGGTGGACTGAGCGGTGACCAGCTCTTGATCTTTCAGTAGTGGGGTCAGCACAAGCGTTGCCGGCGCCGAACCCGAAATGGTGATGCGCCAACCGGACGGATAGACGCCGCCGGTGTGTGGGCTGGTCCACGTGCCGAGCGGCTGGGTCTGGATATCGGTAGGAGGGATTTCGCTGGCTGTTCCTTCCGGGTCTACGAACGTCCCAAACGTGGAGAGCGGACGCTTCTGGGCATCCCGGATAACGTAGAGCATGTATTCGGTGTTGTTGCCGAGTTGGATGCTATACCAGTCCCAACCGGAACCGGCGAGCGAGACGAAATTGCCCCACTGATGATCCATCCAGGCCTGCCCAGTCACCCTCACCGGTTGGCCATGATCCTCCATCGTGCCTGAGACGGCCATTCGCGTCCGGGAGTAGTAATAGGAGAAGCCCGCTTGCCCATAGGTGATGATGCCGTTGCCTCCGTGCAGAACCAGAGGCTTTTGCGCGCCAAGGGCCGCATCGAGCGTGTAGCTCGCCATCTCGGCGTGTAGACGATCCTGGCCGTTGGCGCCCTGCGCTGACCAGCCTCCGAGCGTAATCTGAAAGCCAGTGGCGAGTTGCTGATCAGATTGCGAAGTAGACGGGACGAACCCGGCGCGCTGGTCGTAGTGGAACTCACCGCGTGTGACATCGCTTATGGCATAGTGCGCGGCGTCATATGGGGGAAATGCCCCACGCCGCGTCTGGAAGAACGTCAGCTCGAAGCCATACTCGTGGGACCGGCCCGCAGCATCATGCCCGGCAAGATGTCCCGTGTAATACCACCATTCGGTGAGATCGTGGTGCGGCGCCTCGTCCGCCGGGAATGCGACAGGAGCGAGCGGCGTGGGTGTTGGGAGTGGGCCAGCCGGGCGAAGCGTTCCGCTGGAGGCGATAACTCCAGGCATGCCGCAGCCCGCGAGGATCGAGCCAACGACCACTAACAGCCCGACGGCACATATCCACTGGTGCCGAGTCATGCGCGCCTCCCGCCGACCTGACCGGCCGCGGTCTCAGACCACGACGCCTCTCCGAGGTCCGCAGGCGCGGCGCCCGGGCCCGAGCGTTGGAAGACCACTGGAGGCAGCAGGCGACTGAAAGGCGCCGGCCACCACCAGTTGAGCTCGCCGAGCAATCGCATCGCAGCGGGGACGAGCAAACCGCGGACAAGAGTGGCGTCGAGCAGGACGGCGAGGGCCATGCCGACGCCAAGCGCCTTGACGATCACCATATCGGCCGAGGCGAACGCCATGCTGACGAGGATGACGATAGCCGCCGCGCTTGTTATGATGCCGCCGCTCCGTTCCAATCCGACAGCGACACTCAGCGTATTGTCGCCGGTCTGCTCGTGCGCCTCACGAATGCGTGACAGCAGGAAGACCTCGTAGTCCATCGAGAGGCCGAAGAGCGCGCAGAACATGAGGATCGGCCCCGACGCTTCGACGAAACCGAGCGGCGTGAAGTTCAGCAGCGCACTAAAGTGTCCCTCTTGAAAGATGAAGACCAATGCGCCGTAGCTGGCCAGAATCGAGAGCGCGTTCATGAGGATCGCTTTGAGTGGCAGCACCAGCGAACGGAACAGGAGCATGAGGACGATGTACGTGACGATGGCGACCACGAGCAGGGCAACGGGGAATGCACTGTAGAGCGTGTTGACGTAGTCGATGACGCCTCCCGTGCCGCCGTCCGTGAGGATGTGGAGTCCTGGGGGCGGTGGAGTATTGCGAATCGCCTGCACGAGCGCCTCAGAGCGCGGATCGAGCATGCCGTATTTGCTCGTCACCTGCACCATGGTGATCTCGTCCCCGGCGTACGACTTCAAGATTTGGGCGATATACGGATCCGCGATGCTGCCGGGATTGCTGTACAGCAGTTTGTATTGGTCGAGCGTGATCCGCGGATCGACCGAGACGATGCTCGTCACGCCGTGGACACGCGGGTCGGCCTGGAGCGTACGTACGAATGTGTCGAGTCCGTCCAAGTTTCCGGGGGTGAGTGGGCTGCCATGTGTTTCAACGGCGATCACGATAGGCGAAAGCGCGCTCTGGTCGAATTCGCGGGCGAGGAGGTCATAGGCGGCGCGGGACTTGACGCCGGTTGGCAGGATCGA
>CAYYCB010000018.1:0-7205 GCA_964469715.1 uncultured Ktedonobacterales bacterium
AGCGCCGAGAGAGAGGTAGGCGCAAGCTGGCCTCGACTTTCCAAGTCCAGGGCAAGAGATGCGATCTGCTCCAGCAGCGTTGTTCGCTCGCGCTGGGCCAGATCGACCTCGTGCTGGCGGGCGGCGATGCGCCGCATCTTGTCGGCTTCCCAGGCGGCACGCTCGATGGCGCTGTTGGCAGCGCGCTTGGCATTGTCGAGAATATCTTGCACGTTCGCCTACTCCTCCGCCCCGATAGCACCAGTAAACTGCCGCACGCCGAGGAAGCGCCCCGTGGGCGCGAGATCCACAGCTAGCACGTCGATGCGGTAGGGGTTCTGCTCAAGACCCTGATCAGCGAGATACATCTGGGCGGCGGTGATGAGCTTGGCGCGCTTCGTAGGCGTCACAGCCTCTTCTGGCGCGCCCATCGCATTGCCGCGGCGTGTCTTGACCTCGACGAAAACGATCTCGTCGCCTTGCATGGCCACGAGATCAAGCTCGCCGTAGGGACATCGCCATTGGCGCGTGAGAATGCGATATCCCCGCGCCTCAAGCCAGGTGGCGGCGAGCCGCTCTCCAGCGTCACCCAGCCGCTTGCGCGCGGCCGAGTCGCGACCGCTCGCGTCCCTTCCGCTCGCCTCCGCCATGACGCACCTCCGATGCTGAATACGCGCGATATAGGCTCAGGGTGGCAGCGGCTGTGCCAGAGAGCTAGCCTGGTTGGCGTAGCCGCGGTACTGGACTTGCCGATAGTCGTCTCTGCCTTGGGGTATGCGGGCGCCACTCGGCATGAGCACTGAGGTTTGGCGCCCTAGCCCTGACAGGGCACATGCCTTATCTCCGGCAGGAGAAGGCCGAACAATTACGCTATTGTTGCATGAATCGGCGGAAGTGCGAAATAGAGAGGGAGCGGGTCGAAGGATGGCAGCCAGTAGCATACAGAGGACGCCCGACGTGACACGTGAGCGGGTCGTGCTTCTCCACGGTTCAGGGGATAGCGCACAGGCTTGGAGTGCCGTTCTGCCACATCTTGCGGGCGTTCCCTGCATTGCACTGGATTTGCCGGGCCACGGCTCGCAGGTGGATCGGCCCGGTCCGGCCAGCATGACGGTCGCCGACTACGCCGACACCGTCCGTGCCGCGCTGGCCCGCGAGGGAATTGACGAAGCATGCCTGGTAGGCCACTCGCTGGGCGGCGCCATTGCCCTGCGACTCGCCGTAGATCATCCGTCGCTGGTGAGGCGACTGGTGCTGGTAGGGGCCGGTGCTCGCATGCGAGTGCTGCCGGACGTTCTGGAAGAGGCACAAGCCGCACAGGCAGCGGCAATGCGCAGGCTGGTGATGCTGGGGTTCGCACCAGATCACGCAACGCAGGCGGAAGCCTATTATGACGCCCTGTGGCCGATGGCTCCGGGTATGCTGCATCGCGACCTGAGCGCCTGCGACGGATTCGACATGATGGGCGAGCTGGGCCGCGTGTCGCAGCCGACGCTTATTCTGGTCGGCGAAGCTGACCGGCTGACGCCGCCGAAATACGCCCGTTTCCTGGCTGAGCACCTTGAGATGGCACACCTGGTAACAGTGCCGGAGGCCGGCCACTACGTGCAGGCAGAGTCGCCCAAGGCCGTCGCCGGGGCTTTACGCGACTGGCTCGCGCAGGAGCAAACGCCGGTGGAATCCGGAGCGATGTAGCAGACCGCTCAAGGGCTGGGTGTCGCTACTTTCCGCCGAGGTCCTGGATGGCCAGAAGGAGTTGGGCATCACCAGAGTCGCGAATCTGCTGTGCGGTGTAATGCCCCTGCTGGAGCTGCAACGGAGAGAGCGGCTCAGCGCTCGAATCCAGGGAGACAGGCTGCTCAGGGGCAAGCCCCTTATGATAAATGGAATCTCCGTTGGGGAGCAGCCACTCGCCAGTGCCGAGGACGAGCGCGGAGCCGTCCGCCAGATAAATCGTCTGCAGGATGGTGCCGGTTCCGGCGGTCGTTTCGCCAACGATTTCAGCATCCGGTCGGTCCACCTTGATCGCGCCGGCGGTGATCTCGGAGGCGCTGGCTGACCCATTGTTGATGAGCACGACAAGCGGAGTCTTGGTGGCAAGGCCGCCCGCCTGCACAGGAACGGACTGGGAATTGTCGCGTGTCTTCTGGATGAGAACGTTCCTGCCGGAGCCAGAGGGGATGAACTGGCTTGCCACAGAGATCGCCTGATCCAGATAGCCGCCCGGATTGTCACGCAGATCGAGGATCACGCCTGAGGCATGCTGTTTATCTAATGCATCGTGCAGGGCCTTATTGAGGTCATCTCCGGCGCTGCTGGTGAATTGCAGCAGACTGATGTCGGCAATGGTGGTACCAGGGATGATGATGCTTTCGACAGTAGGTGGTGTAAACGGCCCGCGCTTGATAGATACATCGAGGGTTTGGGTAGCGCCACCTGGCTCGGCGCGCGTGACGGCCAGGGTGACAGTCGAGTCCGCGGGGCCAGTGATGAGGTCGTGGAGCGCGCTGAACGTCTTACCCTGAACGTTCTGGCCGTTGACCGCGACGATGGTATCGCCCACCCGCAGTGTGCTGTTCGCGGCGGGCGAGTTGGGGAAGATCACCTCGATGCGGAAAGGCTGCTGGCCACCGCCCGCAATCAGGACGCCGATACCGACGGTGGGCGCATTCTGGAGCTGCTTCTGCTCGTTGGCGATCTCCTCAGGGGTTTCGAACCGGCTGTGGTTAGTGTCGCCAAGGCTGTTCACGATGGCGTCTATCGCGGCATAGGCCATCTTCTTGTGGTCGATGGCACTGGTGACAACGTAATACTTGTCGATGTTGTCCCAGGCCTGGAGGATGAGACGTTCGTTAGGATCATTCGCAATAGCCGCGCGATTGACGTAGGCATTGCCGAACCAACCGGCGGCGAACGAGACAACCACTAGCAGGACCGTTACGATCACCTGCGCCACCCCAGCCGTGGGCGTATCACGCGGCGGCAAAGGGGAAAAGGGCCCACTAGTGTAGCCGGATCCGTAGGGCGTTTCTTGTTCGTGCAGGGCCATCCTCGAAGACCTCCCTACGGGCGTTGGCGGAGTGAAGAGGGGAACCGGAGTTGGCCGCGGAGCACACGTTGCGGCGCCAGCCAGCGCGATGATCAGATGGTAGAGGTCGAGCCTGTGGGGTGTCAACCGTGCGAGCGGAATGTCAAGTCATAGAGTAGCGGGCCGGGAACAGTCTCCCCGGCCCGCTACTCTCATCGTCATCAGTGGGACGTGATGTAGACCTTGGTCCAGTCGGTATCGATGATGAGCAACTGGGAGTTCAGGTCAAAGCCCTGAACCCATGGCCGCGAGAACCAGGCCGACTTTGGCTGGAGCAGCGGAATCCACGGCACGAGATTCACCGCCTGCTGCTCGGCCTCGTTGTAGTCCTTCATCCGTTGGGTGGCGTCAATCTCAGCGTCCGCGTGCGCGACCAGCTTATCCCAGCCGGCATCGGACATGCCTGACGTGTTGTAGGTAGCGCCCGTGCTAAATTGCAGGCTCAAGAAGTCCTGCGGGTCGGGATAGTCGGCCACCCAGCCGATGATCCATGCCTGATAAGGATTACCCGGTGTGGTCACATTGTGCGAGTATTCGGAGCCGCCCGGCTTTGCCTGCACGTTCAACCCCAGCACCTTCTGCCACGTTGCCGTGGCGCCTTGCGTCAATTCCTGTCGCGTCTGGTTGCTGCCCTTATACCAGAAGTCTATCTCCTTCGACTTCGACCCATCGACAATGTACGGGCAGAAGTCGTCGGCCGCTGGCCAGGTGACGATGCCCGTGTAGGGATTCATATTGGCCTTGGCGTCAGCGTTGCACTGATCAATGGCGGCCTGAAGTTTCGACTTGGCCGCGTCAGCATTCCCAGTGATGGAGGATGTACCGTCAGAGCCGACAAGAGCAGCGTTGAATCCTGGCATGTTGCGCGGGACGATATGGTTGGTCGGCAGCGCGCCGCCCCGTTCCACCGTGTCGACGAGGAGCTGTTTATTGAGCGCCAGGGCAAAGGCCTGCCGGACGTTTTGATTGTCGAAGGGCGCGCGCTTGAAGTTGAGCCCGAAGTAATCGGTTTGGAGCACCGGCACTTCGTGGAAGCCATCCTGCGTCTGGGCGTTGAAATACTTGTTGCCGGGGATGTCGGTGTAGTCGTACAGGCCCGACTTGTAAGCGGCGTACTCGTCTTCAGTGCTGAGGAACAGCGGCCGGTCCACCTCGGTCAAGGTCAGCTTCTTGTCCCAGGCCTGCTCCCAGTAGGGATTCTTGACGAGCTGCAAGGTCTTGCCGCCGCCATACGACTTGACCATGAATGGGCCAGAGCAGCCACCCTCATCGAGGTGGTCCACCCAGAGGCCGCCTGGATACTTCTCGACCAGCGACCGCTCGACAGGATACGCAGTCGGGTAGGTCAGCGCGCCAAGGAAGTATGCGGCCGGATGAACCAGGCGGATGCGAAGTGTGTAGGGGTCGATAACGTCGACTCCGTGCTTAGAGTCGTCCCCCTGCCCGATGACGGAGTGATCGCTGCCCCCTGCGCCGTTTCCGCGGGCATCGGCGCCGACGATCTCGCCCAGGTAGGTCGCCGCCATATTGGGCTGAGTTGGGCAGCTATTGGCCGGCACATAGGTCTTGCCATCCAGGCCGGTGGTATCGCTGCAGAGCGTCGGATCGAGCGCACGATCGATGCTATAGGCATAGTCGGCCGCCTGTAGAGGCTTGCCGTCGCTGAACTTCAGATTCTCACGTAAGTGAATGGTATACGTCGTGGCGTCGGAGCTGACGTCAATCTTGGTGGCAGCGTCGTACACCAGGTGGAGCTGGCGGTCGAACGTCACAAGCGGCGCATACATCAGCGCCACCATTGACATGTCGTTTGCGTACGAAACGACCGCCGGGTCGAGCACGGCGACATGCCCGCTGGCCCCCGGACCACCGATGACATATGCGGGGTTATTGGGCTGGCTAGCATCTCCCCACGGGCTCACATAGGGCCACGTGAATACCTGACTCCCTGAAAGACCGACCTGACTGCCGCCATCAGGCGCGCAGGCCGCAAGCAGGAGCGTCAGCAGCCCCAGACTCAGCAGCGCCATGCGCGCGAAGCCGCGGCTGGTGACGTGTGCATGCGTCATGTTGCGCCGGAGATGGTGTACCCCACCCATACGCGTTTCTTCCCCCAACCTCAATCCCTGGTTCTCCGCGCCCATGCCCATCGCGGCAGGCGCGCTCCGGTGTCGTCGGGTATCCTGCGGTTCGGCCACCTTGGTCGGACCGGGGACGCTCTATCGTGGTACCAATGGCGTTCCCGAATCGGCAGGGACGCCACGCCCCGCGATTGTACGCAGAGGCGTCCCCGCTGTCAAATTGGCTAGGCCGCCTCTACTACCCTTAATCACCGCTGCTGGTCAGCCGCTTGTGCTACGATGATGGTTTGCCAGCGGGGATGCGGCATAAGAGGTAGCGAGGTGGTACGTGACGGCGAGGCGTATTCGCAGGATGGGGCAAAGAAGCGACCGTCCGAAAGACGCGGCAATCGCCGACCCGCGACGGGCCGCGCTCGTATGTGGGCTGCTCGTGCTCTTGGGGTTCAATTTGCGCGCCGTCATCCTCGGCGTACCTCCGGTGCTGCCGCTTATCCGGCACGACCTCGGACTTTCCTATACCGCGACAGGGCTGGTAACGTCGCTGCCGGTGCTCGTGATGGGCGGATTGGCCTGGCCAGCGGGCGTCGCAGCGGGGAGATTCGGTGGGCGCATCACCGTCGCCTTCGGATTGGCGTTATTAGCAGGCGGCGCCTTGCTGCGTGCTGTCTGGCCCAACGCGGTCGCGCTCTACGTGTGTACGGCGTTGCTCAGCCTGGGCATCGCCGTGTCGCAGACGGCTGTGCCGGTACTGGCGAGGCAGTGGTTCCCCACGCGCATTGGCTTCGCATCGGCGCTCTATAGCAATGGGCTGATCATTGGTGAGGCCGTGGCAGCGGGCCTGACGGGGCAGATGATGGCGGAGTGGTTTGGGCGGGACAATTGGCGCGCAACGTTCGTCGTCTGGAGCATGCCAGTGGTCGCTACCATCGCGCTCTGGCTGGCGCTCGCGCCGGACGCGCCGCCAACCGTATACGGCGCAGTCGGTGCGAGCGCCCGAGCCGCACGAGCATCAACACACCGGTCGAGCGGGCCACGTGTCCATCCGTTGCACATCGGCGTACTGCTCGGCATGGGCAGTCTGGTGTTCTTCGGCATGAACGGTTGGATTCCCAGCTACGACCAAGCGCTCCACCGCACGGATATGACACCGGTCGCGCTCTCGGTGCTCAATATCGCGCAACTCCCCGTGAGCCTGGCGATGACGGCGTTCGCGCAGCAGCTCGCCGGGCGGCGGTGGCCATTCGTCGTGGCCGGCGGCGTCACGCTGCTGGCAATCGCGGGCTGGATCTTCACACCAGTAGCCTTGCAACCATTGTGGGCCGCGCTCCTGGGCGGAAGCTCGGCGTTCGTTTTCGTGCTGGGAATCGCCCTACCTGCGCTGCTGGCGGGTCCAGGTGAGGTGGCACGGCTGAGCGGCATCACCTTGACGCTGAGTTACGGTGTGGCCTTCCTCGGTCCGCTGCTCGGAGGCGCGCTCTGGGACGTCACACGGCTGCCAGCGTTGGCCTTCACGCCGATCATCGTGGCGGGTGTAAGCCTCATAGCGCTCGGCTCGCTCTTGCCTCGTCGAGATGCTTTCGGGCTGGTGGGCCATACACCGAAGCTAGATACACAGTCGGAAGCAGAGGCGGACGCGACAGCGGCGGGGATGGCGCGGCCGTGAACATCGGAATTCATCGAAGGGTCAGTAGAGAACAACGGACGCAGGCCCCAGAGGCGCGGGGAAGGGCAAGAAGGAGATTGCGGGCCGCTCCGCAAAAGACAGGGGCGGGCGAGGCAGGGCAGGGTTTTCATTAGGAGGCCTTTCCGAGTACACTGGGATTGTGTGGAGTCAACCTCCAGTGGAGAGGATGGCGAGCCATGGCAGACATTGCGTTGGTGCTGGCCGTCGTGTTCTTCTGGGCCTTCGTCGCGTGCGTAATCGCGCTGCTCGTGCGATACACCGCGACCAATCGCGATGATGAGGAGATGGCCTGCGACCTCTCGGAGAGTTACTACGCGAAGGATAGCGCGAACGCCGAGGTCGTCTCCGCCACATAGCGACTCCCGCTGGGCGG
>CAYYCB010000018.1:7305-12197 GCA_964469715.1 uncultured Ktedonobacterales bacterium
AGGATAGCGCGAACGCCGAGGTCGTCTCCGCCACATAGCGACTCCCGCTGGGCGGGTGCGAGCCTTCAGAGGCTCAACCACATCAGCAGGGCCGAATCGTGGTGATCGCGCGAGGCGAAATACATCACGTAGAGCACGCATCGTCTACGTGTGAATTGCCCCTGCCTGGAAGTGCGGCTATAACCGCCCGCACAGATCCGCCACAATGTAATCGCCGAAGTCATTACACCCGAGGCGATGGCCGTCCCTGAGTCCATGATGCATCGCAAGTCCACCTATTTCGCGATGCGTCGCGGGATCAACGTGCCCGAGCATAGGTCATAGGGCCGACGAGGCGGGCGAGGCCCTTGAGCTCCATCATGACGAGGGTGCCGGAGACGGCGGCGATGGGAAGGCCGGAGGCGCGGCAGAGGTCATCGATATGGAGCGGCTCGCCAGAGGCGTCGAGCAGCGCCAACAGGGATGCCTCGGCGTCGTTCTCGGGCAGCAGTTCGCGCAGCTCCATCTGCTGTGGGGCGAGGTGCAGGTTGAGCTCACCCAGAACGTCACTGACATCTATCACGAGCTTGGCTCCGTCCTGAATGAGGCGATTTGCGCCGGCACTGGAACGGCTGGTGATGTTTCCGGGGACGGCGAAGACGTCTCGTCCATGCTCGCCGGCAAAACGCGCAGTGATGAGCGCGCCGGAATCCTCGGGGCACTCGGTGACGAGGACGCCGAGGGAAAGGCCACTAATGAGGCGATTGCGCGCGGGGAAGTTGCCAGCGTCAGGCTGCGTACCAGGAGCAAACTCGGTGACGATGGCGCCCTGTTCGACGATACGCGCGGCCAACTTGGCGTTCTCGGGTGGGTAGACAAGATCGGGACCGCAGCCGAGGACCGCGATAGTTCGGCCGCCGGCGTCCAGAGTCGCGTTGTGGGCATGCGTGTCTATACCGCGGGCGAGACCGCTCACGATGGTAACACCCTGCGCCACCAATTCGGCCGCGAGCCGCTCAGTGATCTGGCGGCCGTATACGGTGGCGCGGCGCGTCCCAACGATGGCAACGGCCAACTCATCTTCAGTTACGAGTCGCCCGCGGATGTAGAGCACGGGCGGCGGCAGCGGAATCTCGCGCAGCAGGCGCGGATAATCGACGTCGGGTAGGCGAACCACGCCAACACGCAGCTTGCGCAGGCGCTCAAGCTCAGCCTCGGGCACGATACGTCGCCGCTGCTGCTCGAAAGAGGAGGCGGTGCGAACATCGAGGCCGGCATCCTGCCAGGCATTGGGGGACGCCTCCCAGACCCTCTCTGCCGTGCCGAAGGCGTCTAGCAGGAGCTTAAATCGGGCAGGGCCGACACCCTTAATACGATTGAGCGCGACCCAGTAGGGGAGATCGGGGTCGGCGAAATCGCCATGTGGATCGGGCAAGGTCGTGGGGTGAGTGTAGGCTACTGCGCGCGGGGCGACCCACCCGCCCTCGCTCGCTTCGGCGATGGCGCCACCCACACCGGACGGCGGATTGTCATCCCTGGCGGTGGGCATTGGGGAGACGACATGCTTGTCGCCATCGCTGTGAACCTGTCGCGCCACGTTATCATCTCTCCGCTTGTTTCCCACAACAAGGGCGCGACCTCGCGCCCGCCCGACCATGATGTTACAACGAGCGGGCGGCAGAAAGACGTTTGTGATCAACCACTCGCTAGCTGCAGCAGGAAATGCGCGGTCAGCACAGTCAGAAGGACGCTCATCATAACCAGCAGCGTCTCGTGCACCCAGCGGTGTCGCGCGAGCTGACCAAGCAAGATGAACGCGGGGAAGATCATGAGGACGTAGCGACCGTCACCTTCCAAGCCGAGCGTCGACTTGCCGATGGAGAACGTGAGGAAGTAGGCACAGACACTCAGGGCATAAAGACCATAGCTGAGCGGTAGACGACCTAGCGCCAGACCGGAGATCCCTAGGAATATCAACACCGCCGCAAGGTTGAGCGCCAGGTGTGCGCCAGAAATGCCCTTGGTTCCGCGTCCCAGGAGCGCCATAACGCTCTCGGCAATCGTCACCCACGGAGGTCTGACAGTTCGTCCCCAATAGGCCTGAGAGTGGGCATAAGCCAGTGGATCGGCGTGATTCACATAGAGATAGGTGCTGAAGATACCGGCCGCGCTCGGAATGCAGGCGAGCCAGACCGCATCCCACCAACGCGCCGCACGCACATGCCACGCTGACAAAAGCTCGATGGCGAACGGCACGAGAAGCAGCACCCCGGCTGACTTGGTGAGCGTCGCGAGGAACCCGAAAATGCCCGCCAGCCACCAGCGTCGTGCCCGCATTGATGCAAAGGACAAGATTGCGAAAAGGAGGAAGAGCGGCTCGGCATACGGCGCGAAGAAATAGAAGGCGGTCGGGAACAATGCAAGATAGAGACAGGCTCTACGGGCCGCGTCCACGCCGCTTTCCCGCTCGGAGAGCGCGCGCAGTGCCGCTAACGCCCCGAGAAAAGCGATGTTCGCGATGAGCATGCCAGCGAGCGCTTCGCTACCGCCGGCCACGGGGGTGAGTGCCCGCATGAGTAGAGGAAAGAGAGGCCAATAGGCGGTGCGCCACAGGGGATCATATCCATGCTGCGCGATCTGAATGAAGTGGTAGGCATCCTGCGTTGCCCAGCGGTCGAGGATTGTCAGGCGATGTGAAGAATCGGGCAAGAGAGCGGGTATGATTGCGCTGAGCACGAGAAAGATCGCGCGGCTGAGCGCCCAAACCCAGAGCGCATCTGTCCAAACGCGCCCGCCTGGCGTACCAAACCATCCCTGGATTCGTCGCGCCCTGCGCAGAAGCCTCGCCAGCACGGAATCAGGCATCGTCAGCAAGACAGGTTTCCGATCGAGCCTGCGCTCCGTCACTGCCATAACTTTACCGACGCTCCTCCGCGCTCCCCGCCCCATGCTGGCCACAACGGCCAAATCCTGACTCAGTGGCCAGTGGAGTCAACCCCACATACCCGTCGTGCGCGCATCCGTACTCGATCCTAACGGGTTGCGCGACCAGTAGGCGCTCTCTCGCTGCACTCGCATTCTGCCATACCGAAACCCTCTGTACGACCACGCCGTACCGTTTGTCCTACCAGGGCCCGCCATGCCAGTTGACCTGGCACGGAACTTGAGTTGAGATGTCGTGCAATTCGTGGGCAGGGATGGAACACAACACATGGGAGGACATCATGGCCGCAGCAGCCTCCGGCGCCCCGCAGCAGAGCCAAGAACGCCACGCGAAGAAATCCGAATCCAGCCTCACTAAAGGTGCACAGAAGATCGAGAAGAAATCGTCTCCACTGCTACAGTTTTGGACAAAGGTCAGTAACGACTGGGTCTTCAACTTCTCCGGCACGCTCGCCTATGGCTTTCTGACCTCAATCGCGCCGATCTTGCTGGTCATCATCGCCGTCGGCGGACTCATCCTGAGCGCCGTCTCGCCAAATGCGCAGAGTCACCTCGAAACGTCAATCGCCGGCACACTGCCCGGCGGCGCCAATGGGAGTGGATCGGCTATCGTGCATGCGGCGACGCATACGCTGACCACGAGCGCCGGACCTCTGCTCATTCTCGGCGTCGTCACGGCAATCATCGGCGGTTCGGGCTTGTTTGTGACCATGGAGGGCGTCTTCGGCGTGATCTTCCGCCTCCGCGGCCGCAACTTCATCCATCAGCGCATCATGTCGATCGGCATGCTGCTAATCTTCGCGGTGCTGGTGCCCGTCATGATCCTCGTCTCGGCCGTGCCGCCCGCGCTGCTCGGCGCGCTCGGCATCGGCGCGTCCAACCCGATTGCCGCCTTTTTCATTCAGGTGCTCAGCCTGGTAGTGGCGTTCATATTCGCCGCGATCTTCTTCGCCGCGATCTACATCGTGGTGCCGAACAAGCCCGTCAAGCTCAAAGAGGTCTGGAAGGGCACGCTCGCCGCCGCCGCCCTCCTGGTGTTGTATGAGACGCTGTTCCCAATCTATGAAAGCAACTTCATCCATCCGGGCAATCTCGGCCCGCTTGTCGGCTTCGCAGTCGTGATCATCATCTTCTTTTACTATCTCGCGTTCATACTCTGCATTGGTGCGGAGGTGAATTCGTGGGCTACGGGCCAGCGCGAGACAGCCGGCCCCATCGACGCCATCCTGCATGAGCTGCAAGCGCACAACACGACCCGCGGCGCTGCTGGCCCGACGGCGGGCGATTCGCGCGAGGATCTACAGAACTTCCAGGGCGCCGCCGCCATGACCAACACGCAGCGCGCCATGGGCCACGAGCGTAAGCAACACGCGGAAGATGCGCTGCCACCAAAGTTTGCGGAGTCCGGTGTGACGGGCAACGGCTACAAGATTACCCCAGGTCATGGAACAGGTGCGGACGAACCAGGGGCGATTCCCCTGGGCACGCTCGCGATGGACCGAGCGGTCAGTAAGGATGTAAGTGTGGCCCATAGCGGTGCGATCATCGCCGACGAGCGCCCCATCACCTACTCGACGCGGCTGAGAGAACAACGCGACGCGCTGCGGCATCCGCTTACGCAACGTCAGCGGTCCGCGCTGGCAGCGTTGGTAGCGGCCGGGGCGGTCGTGCTCACGGGCGTTATCCAGTTCGTGCGAGGGTTGCTCTCGACGGGGCGCAATCGCGGCCCTGGGGGCACGCCGGCGATGGGATAGGCTAGCCCCAAAGCGAATTCAGAATGTGAGATGCGGCGGCCTGCGAGGCCGCCGCATCTCTGTAATCGTCGTGCTGTGATGGGAGCCAGAAAAAGCGCGAGATTGGCGTCCCATCGGTCACATGCGGCCATCAGGCTCAGATGCCTGTGAAGGTTGGCTTCTGATAGGCCGGGCGCGGGCCATCGTAGTCGGGCTTGGACTGCTCAGCGGTGACGG
>CAYYCB010000018.1:12297-24793 GCA_964469715.1 uncultured Ktedonobacterales bacterium
TGATAGGCCGGGCGCGGGCCATCGTAGTCGGGCTTGGACTGCTCAGCGGTGACGGTGGTCTTGATGTTGCCTCGGACGTTGAATTCGGCGACGACCCGCATCCAGCGGGGATCGAGCGTGGCGATGAGATCATCGAGGATAAGATTGGCGGCGCCCTCATGACTGATGGGGCGGTCGCGGAAACTATTAATATAGAGCTTGAGCGTTTTAAGCTCTACAATGGTGGCGTCGGGCACATAGTCCACGATGATGGTGGCGAAGTCAGGATAGCCCGAGCGCGGGCAAAGGCAAGTGAATTCAGGAATCTCGAAGTGGATGACGTAGTTCCGCTCTGGCCTGGGATTCGGCCACGGCTCAAGCTGATTGCGCTCGATCTCCTCCTGCCCATAATATCCCGTCGTGCGCACCGCACTCTCTTCGCTCATGCTTCCCCTCCCAATATGGGCCGCCGGCGATGACTACCTGCGGCTGATGTCGTGCATATGGCGGCATCCCCCCGCGCCGCATCATCGTATTCTATAGCGCGATACGTTGGGGCTGCTCCGCGCATGACGCGCCTCGCCTCTGGAGGTGGATCGTTCGCGCACGCGACCTCACAACCGAAACGAGTGCGAGCGAGCGGGACACGACCGCGAGCGGGGCGAGCCTGGGCGATGGCCATGGCCGTAGCGTCCCATAGGTCTAGCACATGGATGCTATGCTCCTTGGCGGCATCCTCAAATCGGCAGAAGTACAGAATGAACAACGGAGCGAATTTGTGAGCTTACGGTTTCGCTCCCTGCGCGACGGCCGTGCCCAGCGCACCGTCGCCGTCATCCTCTGTGCCGGGCAGGGGCGGCGCATGGGCGCACCACAGAACAAGGTATATCTGCCGCTCGCCGGCAGGCCGCTCCTGGCGCACACACTCGCGGCCTTCGAACACTCCGCCGAGGTGACCGACATCCTGTTGATCGCCCATCCTGACGAACTCGACCAACTGCGCCTCATCGCCAATGAGAGCGGCGCGCACAAAGTCATCGGCGTGGAGTGCGGTGGCGAGACACGCCACCAGTCGGAGACATGCGCGCTAGAGGCGTTGCGTCCGCAGATCGAGCGTGGCAAGGTCGCGGTCGTGCTGATCCACGATGGAGCGCGCCCACTCGTTCCGACGACGGACATTGACGCACTGGCCCGTGTGGCCCGCGCGCACGGCGCCGCATTGCTGGCAACGCCGCTTACGCCTGGAGAAGTTGTCGTCGAGGTGGGGGCGGATGGGCATGTGGCGGCCTGGGTGGACCCAGATTGCCTGTGGCGTGCGCAGACACCGCAGGCCTTCGAGGCGCGCGAGCTTCTGCTGGCCTACGACGAAGCACGCGATGCCGGATTCGAGGGAACGGACACAGCGGCCACATATGAACGGCGGGGCCATAGGGTGCGCGTGGTGCCCGGCAGTCGCCACAACTTCAAGGTGACGACGCCCGACGACCTCATCCGCGCAGAGACCCGCCTCGCCCATAGGGCGCTGATCGATGTGCCCTAGCCTCCCACACTGAGACTGAAATGGCCGCGAAAATTGGCGTAGAGGGCACCTGCCTTTGAACGGGTAGGGCACGGCGCTTATCCATGCTTTAACAGCAACAGCCACAAAAATTGGTGTACTCTACCGCAAAAGGGAGGCGCCACTATGCCGCGTGATCTGCCGCTCGCCAATGGCCGTCTGCTGATCAACTTCGATCCGCGCTACAACCTTCGCGACATGTATTGGCCGCACGTCGGCCAGCGCAACCACAGCGAAGGGCACGTCAACCATACCGGCGTATGGGTCGATGGAGCGTTCGCGTGGTTCGAGTCCGACGACTGGCAACGCGAGCTGCGCTACGAGGCCGATACGCTGGTGACAGCGGTGACGCTGACGAACCCGAAACTTCAGGTGCGTGTCGAGTGCGGTGACGTGGTGGACTTCGACCGCGACATCCTGCTACGGCGCATGCGTGTGACCAATCTGGCAGATCATCCCCGCGAGGTCCGCCTTTTCGCTCACCACGACTGGCATATTGGCGAGAGCGAGGGCGCGAACACCGTCTACTACCATCCCGCGCTCAAGGTACTTGTCGCCTACAAGGATCAGTGTTATGTGCTGGTCGGAGGCCTGGCAGGGGAGGATGTGGCGAACGCCCCTGAGACGGTGCGCATGGCAGCCTACGGGATCACGCAGTGGGCTACAGGGCAGAAAGAGGTCAACGGCCAACAGGGGACGTGGCGCGACGCCGAGGACGGCCAGCTCCAGGGCAACCCCATCGCGCAGGGATCTGTAGATAGCTGCGCCGGGTTTCACCTGGGCACACTGGCGCCAGGAGAGGCTGGCGTCTGCTACCACTGGCTGGCCTTCGGCGAACGCTTTAACGCTGTGCGCGACCTTGACGCCCTCGTACGGGCGCGAGGCCCTGAGAGCTTCTTCACACGCACTCACAACTATTGGCGTCTCTGGGTAAACACGAAGCCCATCGAATTGGGCGATCTACCCCAGCCGCTCGTGGATCTCTACAAACGCAGCTTGTTGGTAATCCGCACACAGATCGACAACGACGGCGCGATCATCGCCGCGACGGACGCCGATGTATGGAGCTTCTCGCGCGACTCCTACGCCTACATGTGGCCGCGCGACGGAGCCCTCGTCGCTAACGCTATGAGCCATTCCGGCTACGGCGACATCACTGGGGCGTTCTTCTCCTTCTGCGCCAATGTCATCACCGACGGCGGTTACCTCCTGCACAAGTTCACACCTTCGGGCGCGCTGGGCAGTAGCTGGCATCCATGGATGGCGCCGGACGGCACGCCACAGCTCCCGATTCAGGAGGACGAAACGGCGCTAGTCGTCTACGCGCTCTGGCAACACTACGCGCTCTTCCACGAGGTCGAGTTCGTGAGGCCACTCTATCGGCCGTTCGTGAAGGCGGCAGCGGATTTCATGGTGCGCTTCCGCGAACCCCATACGCGGTTGCCGGCGCCGTCGTGGGACCTCTGGGAGGAACGCCACGGCATCCACGCCTACACCGTCGGCGCGGTCTACGCGGGCCTCACTGCTGCGGCCCACTTTGCCACGGCCTTCGGTGAGGACGACCTTGCCGCGTCCTATACCCAGGCAGCGCAAGAAATCCAGGCGGCGGCCCGGCAATATCTCTGGCACGAAGGTGAGGAGCGCTTCTTGCGGATGATCAACGTCCACGCCGACGGAACGATCATCCCCGACATGACGGTAGACGTGAGCATCACAGGCCTCTACCAATTCGGCCTCTTCGACCCACGCTCCGACGAGATGAGCAAAACGATGCAGGCCATCGAGGGACGGCTGGCAGTAAAGAGCGCGGTGGGCGGCGTGGCGCGCTACGAGAACGACTACTACCATCAGGTCAGCTCCGACATCGCCAACGTGCCAGGCAACCCCTGGTTCATCTGCGCCTGTTGGCTCGCCGAGTATGCCGTTGCGCGCGCCGATACGTTGGATGAGCTGCATCAGGCTCTGGCGTGGCTGCAATGGGTTCAGGCGCGGGCGCTGCCGAGCGGTGTGTTAGCGGAACAAGTGGACCCGTATTCTGATGCGCCGCTTTCCGTCTCGCCGCTCACCTGGAGCCACGCCGAGTACGTCTCGGCCGTGCGCTGGTATGCGGGCAAGTATCGCCGGTTGAGCGGGCAGATAAATGGGGATGGCTCAATGCCGGCGAACGGGTTGAGCCATGTGCTGGGGAATGGCCCATCCGGGCAGGCCTAGCCGGGCTAGGCGGAGCCATTTCGTCCTACGCTTGATAGCGCCCAAGCCGCTTCCGCTTACGATAGCCTCAATAGCCGTGGGCCGGGTCGCCCTGGCAAAGAGCAAGCACGGAAGTGGATGGTTATCGCATGCCGACCAGCATCGCCCTCGTCGTCGCCCCACGCCAGCAGCGCGGCGCGGTCTGCCGCGCATCCGATCAATTCGATGTCTCGCCGTTCTTCCGCAGGGCACGGGAATACTGCGAACGGCACTACGACGAATGGTACATCCTCGGGGCCGAGCACGGTGTCATGCTCCCTCGTCAGGTGATCGGTCGGGAAGAGCGACCGCTGCGCGACCTGGCCGCCGAAGAGCGCGCGGCATGGGCAAGCCTGGTCGCGAAGGATCTTCGCGCTCAGTGCGCGCGATTTGCCGAGCCGCCGAACGTGGTGCTCTTTGGCAGCCAGCGCTTTGCCGAGGCGTTACAACGCGCCCTGCCCGAAATTGAGATTGGGCAGCCCCTTGGCGGCATGGAATTGTACCGGCGGCTGCGTTGGTTCGACGAGCAGCTGCGCGTGCGCCCGCGAGTGTTGAGCGTGGCCTAGAGACACGCTACGGCGCATCCTTCGTCGCCCTATTTGCCACGTCCACAGGGCTAGTCTCTCGTCGCACCTCCCTGACATCCGCCCGCTGAGGAAGCCGAGCCGTGAAGACTCAGGCCCCCTACACGCCATTCGCCCTAGACCAAATAGGCCCCTTGTCTAATGCCATAGCAGCACGGTACGATGGCCCCCGCCGGAGCGACTGGGCACGCCATGCCTTCCGCGCGGCGGTAAGGAGTATCCCATGCCCTCCGTAACCAGCATCATCAACCTCAAGGGCGGGGTCGGCAAGACGACAATCACCCTGGCGCTGGCGCACTTCCTGGCACTCGAACATGGCCGGCGTGTCCTGGTGATCGACCTGGACCCCCAGACCAACGCCACGGTCTGCCTCATTCCAGAGGACGAGTGGAAGGTGCGCGACGAGACTGGGCGCACCCTGTATCAGCTCTTCGCGGATCAGGTGAAGGGCACACACAAATTCAACGCCGACGCATCCATCGTGCGCGACGTCTCCAACGTAGGAGCGGGGGTGCCGGGCCTGGACCTGTTGCCATCGAGCCTGCGCCTTATCAAGGTTCAGGACCGCGTGACGCAGATCACGGATCTGGAAAACTTCGAGCGCGGCCCCATCTTTGCGTTACGCGATGCGCTCGCCGAGTTCCTACCCTATTACGACCACGTCCTGATCGACTGCCCGCCCTCACTGGGTGTTGTGACGCTGAACGGGTTGGCAATCTCCGACTCGTACATCATTCCGGTCGTTCCCGATACGCTCTCGGTGCTGGGCATTCCCCCTATTCTGGACCGCGTCGAGCATTTCGCCCGATGCACCCGACGCAACATTCGGGCGCTCGGCATCGTCATCTCGAAGATTCGCGGCCAGACCCTGCTGCATAGCGAGGTGGCGCGCCGCCTGCGTGACGACTTCGTGGAGCGGCGCTTTCCGCCCGTATTCAACACGCTCGTCCCGGAATCTACACGCATCGCGGAGGCCGCGAACGTCCTGGCGCCGGTCAACACGCTCCATCAAAAGTACGGGAACGGCGGCCCGTACGAGGAATTGAGCGCGCTCACGCGGGAGTTCCTATCTAATGTCACGCGCTAATCGTCCCGATGCGGAACTTGGGCCGCGCGATGTCGAGGCACGGCAACTTGCGGCGTTCTTTCGCTCGCTGGCCGGACGAATCGAGAAGGAGCCGGCGTTGAGCGCCACCATAAGGGGCGCGTTAGAAGAGAGCGGGCTGCTCACGGCAGCGAGCCAGCTCGAAGTGCCGCCGGCAGGCCGTGCCAAAGGAGGGCGACGTGCTGCCGCGACGGACGAGGCGCGTGGCGAGCGACCAGCCCTAGACCCCTTCGTCGTCTATCGGGAGCACGGCGAAGGGGCGCTAGGTGAGGCGTTGTCTAAGCTCGACGTGACGGCACTGCGCGCAATCGTGCGAGCGCACAGACTCGACCCGGCGCGCATCTCTGCCCGCTGGACGACACCCGACCGCCTGGTCGCGCTGATCGTCCAACAGGTGCGGGCACGCGCCAATATTGGCAGGGCCTTCGCACAGGTCTAGCCTTCCGTGGAGGATCGGCGCCGAAGATTACTTCGGCTGCTGCTCCTGCGTGGCCTGGGCCTCGCGCTCACGCCGCCGCGCACGTAGGCCGCCGAGCCGGCCAATGCGCTCATAATGCTCGACGCCGAGATGTTCGCGAGTCGTCTGGCCGCCCATTCGCCCGATATTCGAGTAAAAATCGGGGCCGCGGCGCTCGCGGACGGTCTTGCCGCCTTTGGAGCCAATCTTAGCGAAGAACTCAGGACCATATTTCTCGCGGACGGCCATTCCGCCGCGCCGGGCGTTCTCTGAGCCGGCGCGGGGACCCCTCCGCCGCTTGGGAGCTTCCGCCTCCTGCACCGCCACCGCCTGCTCCTGCGGTTTCTTTTGTCGCGTCGCCATGGGGGGCCCCTTTCGTGCGAGCGAGTCACGGGTTTGCCGCATTATGCCTGGCAGCGTATCACCCGCTCACTTGCTCGCGCTAATCATAACAGCACGTGTTGACGAAAGTAAAGGGCAGCTAAGCGGAATTGCGAGCCACCTCTCAGGAGAGGGAAGCAGCGGCCGGAACTCCCAGCGTCTTTGCGGCGATTTGGGACGGGTGATACACTGCGGCACGGAGCCGGGTGAGCGTGAGAAAGGCGCGGTCGGCGCGCAGCGGGGAGAGTGGCGGCAATACAAACCGCCGCAATGGGGCGAAGGAGATAACCAGCGTGACGACATGCGCTCAATGTGGCCAGCCGGTTCGCTCCGGATCTCCTGTTTGCGGATTCTGTGGCGCGCGCCTCGTCCAGGCGCCCGCCGCACCCTTCGCCCCTGCCCCGGTCGCAGATGACGGCATGCCGGAATGGATGCGGTCGTTTCACGCGGGCATGGCCTCGCCCAACTCAGGCGCAGTGCCCGGTCAAGGGGTCCCGATGCCCCAGCCACAACAGCCGTACGCCGGGAATCCTAGCCCACAGATCTCCGCTGGCAGCCTCATGAGCGACGACGCTCTCCCCGACTGGCTGCGCGGAGCGGTGCCCGCTCGACCCCAACAGCCACCGACTGCGTATGCGGCTTCCGGGCTGGGCTGGGGAATGCCGGGCGCGAGCGCGGGCCAACCCGGAGCACAATTTCCGCAACAAGGATACGCGCCTGAACTCCAGGCAATCCAGCCACAAAGCCCGCAGCCGCCGCGCCTGTCGGCTGGCGGCAATGTTGGGGTCGCCGCCAGCAAACTGTTTGATGAGTCAGCTCTGCCCGACTGGCTGCGACAGCCGGGTGACGCCATCGAGGCGCAGCCGACCGTGCAACATCTCCCGTCGGTCCAGCCACAACCGAACCCGATGCAGATGCGTATGGGGCAGCCGGCGCCACATCCTTTTGGCGGCGCAGTGGCCAATCAGAGCGCTCAGGGCTTCGGAGGGGCACAGGTACCGCCACCGGCGGCCGCATTCCCGTCGCTCGACAGCGTTGGCGCAGCCCCACTGACACCCGGACCGCATGCGGGATTCTCGGCCGCAGCGCTCATCGATGGCGGCGCCCTCCCTCCGTGGCTGAGTGGGTCGCAATCCGCGCCGAGCGCTGGCGCACCATCTCGTGTGGGCGGGGCTGGAATGGCGGCACAGTCGTTGATTGACGAGCAGGCGCTACCAGAATGGCTTCGAGCCCAGCCGGCGACGCCGCAGGCGCCAGTCGCGCCACAGGCAGGTGCTTGGCCGAATCCGGCCGCCCCGCAGAATCTGCCCGTGCCGTCGTGGATGCAGCCAACACAAGGGGCAGCGCCCCAGGCAAACATCTCGCAGCAACCTCATCCTTTTGCTGCCCCTCCGATGCCCCCTTCATCGTACACACCCTCGCCTAACGTGTCACCCGCCGCCTCCGGCGCTCGACCGGGCGCGGTGTCGGCTAGCGCGTTCGTGGATGAAGGGGCATTGCCAAGTTGGCTGCGGTCACAGTCGGGGATGCTGCCGCCAGCGGGTGCGCCTGGCGGCGTTCAACAGCAGGGCGCCACGCCCCAGTGGACGGCGGCGGCTCGCGGACCCGCCGCGCCGTCCCAACAAGCCGGCATGACACCGGTCTATGGAGGGCCCGCCGCCCAACCAGGGATCAGCCAATTCTCGGCATCCGACCTTATTGATCCACAAGCAGTGCCGGGATGGGTCCGCGGACAGGCAAGCGGGCCAAATTCAGCAGGCCAGAGCTTCAGCTCGACCGCAGGATGGACCTCGCAGCAGGCCACCGCGGCACGGCCCGCACAGCCAGCTTCGCCGTCGAACGCCGCATCTGCCTCCAGTTTTGGATGGGGAGCAGGTGAGAATCTCGCGCCCGATGACTCTGCCGCCTCGGTCTACGAGCGCGCCGAGGAGTGGGACCTGGAGCCAGAGCAAGACATGTCGGCGTCGCGGTCCGATGGAGCCGGCCTTTCCGGCAAGGCGCCCCGCGGTCGTCCAATCGCAGACCACGAGCTCCCACCATGGCTGCAGGGTATGAGCTCGTCCGCGCCTGGAGATCGCAGGTCAGGCGCCAGCCGCGTGCAGCACGACTGGGGCGGCGACTCATTCGCCTACGATGGGCAGGCTCAGCCACGGGGCGGCGATGCATATCCCGACTACGGCGACGCCGAGCAGTTTGACTACGAGATGGACGCCTATCAGCCGGACGATTTTGGGCAAGGATTCCAGGGCGAGTCTCAAGGAAATCTCTCGTATGAGTACGGCCAGGAGGCCGGAGCCTACGAAGACGGATATGACCCACGCTATGGCGATCCGTACGCGGAAGCTGATCGCTATGCTGAGCAAGGCTACGCCGAGCAAGGTTACGATGAGGCGGATTGGGATGACGCCGATTTCGACGACCATGGTGGTGGCGAGAAGCGTGGTTGGCGGAAACTCTTTGGGCGCAAATGATCAGCCCGAAGAGCGGTACGTTCGCGGGGGCAGTTCCTGGGCGTCGAACGAGCGTGGGGCGATTGGCCCGCTGAGCGCCATTCCGGCGCGGGAGTCTGGTAGAGCGGCACGGTTGCGAGGATAGAACAGTGGCTGGAGCCAGTATGGGGATTACGTCGGTTGCTTCGGCGGTTCCGCAAGGGTCGGGCGGCCGGCCGGCGCATACGATGCACTCGCTGCTGATGATAGACTGCGGATCTGTCTACACGAAGGTGGCGCTCATCGGCCTGGTCGAGGGCCGCTACCGGCTGCTGGCCCGCGCGCAGGCACCAACCACCATCGCACCACCCTCCAATGATGTGCTGCTGGGGGTACGCGAGGCCATCTTGGCGCTCGAAACCTCGACAGGGAGAATCCTCCTGCGCGATGGCCGCCTGATGACGCCCGAGCAGGAGGATGGCACCGGCGTTGATGGCTTGACACTCGCCACCAGCGTGGGTGGGCCGCTGCGACTCTTGACGTCGGGGCCGGGGCGCGAGGCATTGGCAGGATTGATGCAACAGTCAATCGGCGGCCTTTTCGTGTTCTCTGAGATGCTGCCGCACGGCGTAGCGATTGAGCCTGACTCGCCGGACTGGCACGCTGCCCTGGCCCAAGTCGCCGCCTTCCATCCACACGCTGTCGTCATAGTAGGTGCGCCGTTCGCCGGCGCTCGCGGACAAGCGACGCTCGACGATACGCTGGCCGTCGCGCGCCACTGGCTAGATGCGCTCGCCGACCCCGCGACCGGGGAAGCTGACGGGCGCACGAGCAGGTTGCCCGTCGTCTTCACGGGCAATGCGGGGGATGCGTCGTCGGTAAAAGTCGCGCTCGAAGGACATGCCCGTTGGGTCCACGCTGTCGAGGCGCTCTCACCTTCGACGCTGCTGCCGCTGAGTCACACTGTCGGTGCGTTGTACGAGGCGGCGGTACTGCGAGCGCAACCGGGGTACGCCGGACTGCGGGCGCTTGCAGGCGCGCCGGCCACCTCGTGCGTCACGGCGCTGGCCGGCATGGCTCGCTATCTCGCGCGCCACTTCCAGACCAACGTCGTAGCGGCCGACGTAGGGGCGAGCGCGACCGCGCTCTGTGGGGGAACGCTGCAGGGTGACTTTTTGCCCGCCTGCCATCCGACAGCGGGTGTTGGCCCCGGTGCGGGGGCAATTCTGCGAGCGCGCGGCCCACAGAACATCTTGCGATGGCTCACGCGGCCGGTGGACGAAGACGAGTTGCGGGAGTATGTGCTCACCCGACAGCTTCGGCCGCGGCTACTGCCAACGTCAGCGGCTGAGCTCGAAATCGAGCATGCCCTGGCGCGAGAGGCGATTGGGCTGGCACTACGCGCTCCTGGTTCGCGGATCGCCGGACTCTATCCAATGGACGTGCTGCTCGCGACTGGCGGCGTGCTCGCGAACGCACCGCATCCGGCCATGGCGGCGCTTATCATGCTGGACGCCCTCCAGCCACGCGGTATCTCATCGCTCGTCCTTGACACCGGGCATATCGCTAACATGCTGGGAGGCGTGGCTGCACTCGACGCTGCCTCGGCGGCGGAGGTTGCCGAGGCCGATGCCGTGCTCCTGCAGCTCGGCACATGCATCTCGCCGGTCGGATCCGCGCCGGACGGTGAGCCAGTGTTGCGCGTCGCCCTGGAGCTCAGCGATGGACGGACACACGTCGAGGATGTGGCACAGGGTGCGCTTGTGCGTTTGCCCCTCGCGCCAGGCGAACAGGCGCTGCTCACGTTGCAGCCGGCGCCATCTGTTGACGTCGGCCTGGGGCCAGGTCAGCAAGCGCGCACGAGCGAGCCGGTGACGGGCGGAGCGCTGGGCCTCCTCATTGACGCGCGAGGACGGCCGCTCGCCCTGCCGCACGACACGGAAGTGCGCATGCGAAAGCAGGCTGAGTGGCGGCTCGCTTTAGGCTTGGAGGGGTAGAGGAATGACTCTGGCACTCGACTATCCACTGGGTCTACCCCTCACTCCCGCAACGCTCGTACGACGGCGGCGCCCATTGCCTCCGAACGCAACGGTGGTTGTGTCGCCGAATGACACAGTTCGTGCAGACCAGCCAGTCGCGGAATATCGCGTCACCAACGGGCAGGTGATGAAAGTCTTGGCGGGACTCGCGGGACGCGTCTACGAGGTCGCCCCTGGGCGCCACGTTGCCATCGAAGGCGTCGCGACTATCGCTCATGGAATCGTCGGGCTGGGCGGCCCCGCAACCGGCGCGCTCGCGGTCTTGCCACGAGGTGACTCGCTGGCGGTCGCATCCATCCCACGCGGCGCTGTCATCTTATTTCCACATCAGGTGCCGCTCATGCTGCTCCAGCGAGCGGCCTCCGGAGGCGCAGCCGGCGTCATTGCGGCGAGCGCTTCGGCCCGCGAGTTGGAGGCATTCGCACGCGCCGACCTGAGCGCAATGCTCGATGGCACAGCGCCGGGTGCCCCCGTCGCACCCATCACAGTCGTGCTGACGGAAGGCTTAGGCTCCGCCTCTATGAGCACCGCCATCTACCAGATGCTGAGCATGCGACTGCATGATATGGTTCTGGTGGATGGCGCGACCAACCCCAGGCGTGGTGTCCGGCCAGAAATCCTGATGACTGCGCCAACCGGCGCGTCGCCGGCTCAGACTCCGGCGGACAGCCAGTTGATAGCTGGCGCACTCGTCACGGTGGCGGCCGGTGAACGTCGCGGCGCCCGCGGCGCTATCGTGCGCGAGTTCGCATCGCCGCAAGTGTTGGAAGGTGGCATACGAGCGCTGGCCGTCCTGGTACGCTTCGACGACGGCTCCGTGGTGACGATGGCCGCCCACACCCTGGATCGCATCGGCTAGCCAGTGCTGGGCTTCAGGAGGTCTTGTGTCCGACCTCGTGTACCTCGCAGCGTCCGATCTCTCGCTGCCAGAGCTAACCGACGCCGTCAACCAAGCGTTCGAGGGCTACCTCGTCCCGATGCATCACACGTCGGAGACATTGAGCGCGATGGTGCGCACGAACGACATCCGGCTGGATATCTCGTTGGTCGCGCAGACTCCTGAGGGCGCGTTGGCCGGCATCGGACTGCTCGGCGTGCGTGGCGACCGCGGGTGGATAGGTGGCATGGCGGTGGCGCCCAAGTTCCGCGGAAGAGGACAAGGTGCGGTGCTGCTTGATGTGCTGACCTCGCGGGCGAAGGGGCTGGGGGTGAAGACGCTCCAACTCGAAGTGCTCGAAGAGAACGAACACGCGCGAAGGCTCTACGTCCGTCACGGCTTCGAAGACCTCCGACCGCTTGCAGTCTACACCAGCACGCTCGCCACGCCGATGCCAGCGCCGCTCACAGAGGACGCTGTCATCACTCATGCCGACATGGAAGAGCTGCTTAGCCACTATGCGGCCACCCACTCCGCCGTAGCGCCCTGGCAGCGCGAGGAGGCGTCTCTGCGCAACATGGGCGCCTCCCTCGAGGCGTACGCACTCGAAGTGGCGGGGCGTTTGCGTGCCTACGTGCTCGCGATGCCGTCAGGGCCTGGTTACAGCGTCATGGATTTCGGAAGCGCCGGCACGACGGCCGAGGCACGCGCCCACGATGGCACAATATTGATCTCGCACCTCGCGACGCACGCACATAGCGGGCCGATCCGCGTGATCAACGTCCCGCCAGGCGACGCGCTTGGCCCAGCCCTCGACGCATGTGGTTGTCGCTTGATTGTGAAGCAGCGCGAGATGGC
>CAYYCB010000019.1:0-5083 GCA_964469715.1 uncultured Ktedonobacterales bacterium
CTACCACAGGCAGTCGCCTTATTCAAGTTCGTCCAGGGACTGAGGGGAATGAACGACCCGTGCGCCGACGCCTGTAGTGGTTTGAATCAGCGGAGCGACACCAATGGGGGGTGCTGCGTCTATCGGTTGGTCTTGCCCTGAGTTCGACATAAGTGTATGGTGGACATGCGTCCCAGAAGACACGGACCAGCGAGACTAACGACTAGCAGAGGGCGTAAAGGCGCGGCCCGTAGCTGGCCACATGGACCGCACGGAGCCACAGATAAACCCGATCCATGCCGGCACTCGGGGTGCTCCGACAGGAAAGGAGGTGTGCCAGAGAGGTCCACTGCTCGGCCTGCACACGCAGGTAATCGGTGCGAGTAGGTCCACGACGAACGGTGCGAGGTACGAAGCTACACGTCCCTCAACTGGCGATCCACGGCTATGTTATAAGGAGGACGTCTGATGTCAACCGAAGAGAACAAAGCCATCGCCGTACGGTTCGGCCAAGTGTGGAACGGGGGCGACCTCAGTGTCATCGACGAGCTCGCCGCTCCCGACCTGATCGTCAGCTACCCTCTCCTCCCGCAGCCCCTCCACGGCCCGGAAGCGTTCAAGCAACTTCTCACGCAGTTTTACGCTGCCTTCAGCGATGTCACCTGCTCCTTTGAGGAGGTGATCGGTGAAGGGGACAAAGTCGCTGCACGGTGGACACTGCAGGCGACGCATACCGGCGACTTTCCCGGGTTCCCACCGCCAACAGGCAAGACCGTCCACTGGTCAGGAATGTCGATCTACCACATCGCCAATGGCAAAGTGACCTCGGAGACCGGGGAGGAAGATGCCCTGAGCTTCCTGCAGCAATTGGGCGCCATCCCCGCTCTTGCGCACGCTACGGCATAGCCCGGCACGATCATGTTGCGGGAAAGGGCCACCTGAATAGGGGCTACGGGGCTTCACCCGTATCGTCCCGCCAAGACACATGAAGCGGCCAGGAGGTTCATTCTCTGGCCGCTTTGCCGTCGTTCTATGTGTCCAGGCATGGCTTGGTGGTCCACTTCGGCCAACACGGGCGCAATCTGCGCCCACAGCTCGCCAGATACTTCCCAGATCGGGCCTGGCGCGTCCTATTTCGCCCGCTCCTTGCGTAGACGTCCCGCCTGGGGCTCCTCAGCGCTCGCATCTTCGTTTCCTCACCCTCCCACATGGTCCAGACTTTTGAGATGGTTACTTTGTGCCGGGACCGTCCCCTCAGCGCAAACTGGTATCAAGGTCATGTGAAGAACTCGCTTGCCATCGCGGAGCCAAAAGGCGAGGGGCGGGGTCGCGTTGCGACCCCGCCCCTCGCCCACTATCAACCTGGCCGGCAGAAGCAGCCAGTCCGGATTCGACTCACCGCCTCTACTATTGCGGCGAGAAGATGGCGTCCACCCAGTAGTTGCTTGCGTTGTAGCTGGCGTTCGGGTAGGCGCTCGCGCCGGCGAAGTAGACGCCATTGCTACCCGACGACCCGCCATCAATTGCCGCATTCACCATCTGCCCGGTAAACGCGCCACTGTTGGCCGAGGTGAAGTAGGGGCGATCCACCGCGAAGTGGCCGACGTCGGTGTGGTACGACACGACGTAGGTCGTGTTCGCGCTGATCAATACCGGCGAGCTGAACGTCGCGGTCTGCCAGCCTGACGCCGTCTCGTTGGTGAACGTCACAGTCGCCAGCAGGTGCCCCGTGCTGTCCCACAGGTTGCCCAGGTGGGTGCCTGTGTTGAGCGATCCCTTGTAGAAGCGAACGCCCGTCACGTAGCCCGGAACAGCCACCTGGAACTTCATGCCAAGCTCATAGGCGCCCGTATCAGGCACGCTGGTTGTGGTGGGAGTCACGCTGGTGCTCCACACACTACACGGGCAAGCCTGCGTGGTGAAGGTCCACCGATAGTCTGAAGCCATCGGATTGCCTGTCGTGTCTTTGACCCCGCCGCTTCCACCGTGGACTACCCCCGTGTAGGTGGCGTTTGCGGTCAAGGCGCCGGTCAAAGTCAACGTGGCCGTTTGGGTCAGCGAGGCATAACTGACGGTCGCGGCTACAGGGGTGTTGCTCGGGCTGAGAAGCTGGACGGTGCTGGTAGTGATCGTGGTCGGGTCCATCGGCACACTGAACGAAGCGCTTACCGTCGGCGCTGGGCTGACCCCTGTAGCACCGTTGGCGGGCGACACCGAGGCGACCGTTGGAGGCGTGCTGCTCGTCGTCACGCTGGTCGCAAAGACCGGATCCACCCAATAGTTGCTCGAATTGTAGCTCGAATTGGGGAAGCCGATGCCGCCGACGAAGTAGACACCGTTGCTGCCACCTTGTCCGTCAGTGAGCGCGTGCAGCGGAGCGTTGTTATACGCGCTGCTGTTCGCTGAGGTGAAGTAGGGGCGATCCACCGCGTAGTGGCCAACGTCGGTGTGATACGACACGACGTAGGTCGTATTCGCGTTCACCCTGACCGGGGTGTTGAACGTCATCGTCTGCCACCCGGACGCGCTCTCATTGAGGAATAGGCCCTCGGCGAGCTTATTCCCGGCGTTGTCCCAGAGGTGGGCATAGTGTGCCCCGGTGTTCTGGCTGCCCTTATAGAAGCGCACGCCTGTGATGTAGCCCGACGCGTCGGAGGTGAACCTCATACCCAGCTCATAGGCGTTCGAGTCCGTAGAGCTGGTGGTGGTCGGCGTGACGCTCGAATTCCATATCGAGCACGGACACTGCCGAACTGTGAACGTCCACGAGTAGTCCGCGGCGAGCGTGCTCCCGCTGGGAGTCTTCACCCCCGAGCTACCTCCGCGCACAACCGCAGTGTAGGTGGCGCCGAGCGTAAGGGACGAGGACGGTGTGAGTGTCGCCGTGTAGTTCGATCCGCCATAGGTGACCGTGGCCGGGACGACGGCATTGCTGCTATTGAGCAATTGTATTGTGCTCGTCGTAATCGTAGTCGGGTCCATGGGTTGGCTGAAACCTGCTGTCACAGCCGGTTGGGCCGCCACGCCCGTCGCACCGCTACTCGGCGACACCGCGGACGCCGTCGGTGGACCGGAGGTGGTAAACGTCCAGGTATAGCTAGAGGGGATCGTCGTAGCGCTAAGGTCCGCGACACCACCGCTTCCGCCCTTGACGGTCGCCGTGTAGACCGTGCCGCCGGCCAGTGCCACAGACGGGGTGAGGGTCGCAGTATTGCTTGCACTGCTGTAGCTCAAGGTAGCGGCAACTGCATGTCCTTGGGGATCCTGCAGCGTGAAGGTGTTTGCGGTGAGCGTGGTCGGATCCATCGCCTTGCTGAAGGTCACGGCCACGGGCGAGCTGGTCGTCACATTGGACGCGCCACTGCTCGGCGCCACAGACTGCACGTACGGAGGATCTTTCGACGGATCGTAATTCGTCGTGAACGTCAGATCGACCCAGTAGTTGGACGCGTCATAGGAGCTGGTGGGGAACCCGCTTCCACCCGCGAGGAAGACACCATTGGGGCCTGCAGATCCGCCGTCCGGCAGAGGATGAACCGGTACTGCGCCGTATATATTCGCGGTGGTGCCGGTGAAGTAGGGGCGGTCCAGCGCGAAATGGCCGACGTCGGTGTGGTACGACACGACGTAAGTCGTATTCTGGCTGATGGCTACGGGATTCGAGAACGCGACTTGCTGCCAGCCTGAGGCCGTCTCATTCGTGAAGGTCGCGGTCGCGAGCAAGTGCCCGGAGAGATCCCAGAGGCTGCCAGTGTGCGTTCCCGTGTTCTGCGACCCCTTGTAGAAGCGCACGCCTGTCACGTAGCCGGAGTCCGCGGCCTGGAACTTCATACCAAGCTCGTAGGATCCCGTGTCCGGCGCGCTCGCCGTCGCGGGTGTTGCGGATGAGCTGAAGACCGAGCACGGGCACGCGGGACCGGTCCCTACCGGGGCGGCCACCGACACCACCACATTGGCTGGCGCACTGGCGGCTTGCCCATTGTTGACGACCAGTTGGAATAGGAGCGTGGCGGGACCAAACGGCGAGGTGAAGGTCGGCTTGGCCGCGATCGCGCTCGATAGCGTAACGGTCGGCCCAGCGATCTGCGTCCATTGGTACGTCAGTGGGGATGCTGTGGGCGACGTGCTTGCCGAGCCGTCCAACTGCACCTGCACCTTACTGGCTACCGATTGGTTCGGCCCCGCATTCGCCGTCGGCGACTGGACCGTCCCCGTTCCGCCGGTCTGAGACCCAACCGTATATTGGCGTTGTAGCCACGACGCGTACATCGTACCCGTGCATTGGGCTTCGGTCCCGCAGACGTTGAAATCGTACGGCGTGTATGTGTAGAAGGCAGCCTTCTTCTGGGTCAAGTCGGTGCCCGTCACGTTCTGTGGCATGTTCGCCGAGTTGTAGTCCAGATAGCCGACGAACGTGTGGGGAGTGTTGTATAGGAGGTGAGCCGCTTGGGAGAAGTAGGCGCTTGCGTGGTGATCGCTATGGTCGCCGTCGCCGAATGTACCGACGTAATCCTGTACGCGGATTTCTGTCGGCTGAAACCCTTGCATAAGGGAAAGGAGGGCGTTTATCACGCCTTGCCGCGAGTAGGATGGCGATCCGTCAACGGTCGAAAGCGAAAGGATGTCACCATTCCATAACTGCTGCATGCTTACGTTGCCGGTGGTCACGAAGCCTGATCCGTCACCGTTACCATCGGGCAGGTGCATGAAGATGAGCGAGATCTCGGGCGCACCGGCGAGCGTGTCGAGCGTCATCGGATGTCCGGGGATGCCCGCATCAGCCTGAATCCAGGAGTTCGGGACGCCGGCCATCTGCGCATACGATGCCAGTGCGCCAGCCTCGCGGCTTTGCCAGTAGTCCTGGCCGTAGCCGGCGTCGCCGGCGGTCATAAAGACCTGCCGCACACACCGGCCCTGCTGTATGACGTGCAACAGGTCCGGACTCTGGAAGAGTAATCCATCGTCCTCATGTGCCACGATGTCGAGCACAGGCGATGTACATGCTGCGGCGCGCGCGGATGGCGCCCCGGCGAGTTGGACGAGGCCAATGCCGAAAAGCGCAACGAATAGGGCGAGGAGAATCCTGCCCGACGCACGCGCTGGT
>CAYYCB010000019.1:5183-11844 GCA_964469715.1 uncultured Ktedonobacterales bacterium
GCCGAAAAGCGCAACGAATAGGGCGAGGAGAATCCTGCCCGACGCACGCGCTGGTCGGTGTGCCCACAGAAGCTTTGGCGCGGGCGATAACAACATGGCGATTCACCTCGATGTGTGCGCGTTGTGCGCAGCTCACGACAGATCTCGTGTTCGGCTTGGCTTGACCTCGCGGTGTGCCGGCTCGTCACGATGTGAGCGGGCACAGATATGGCGATGAGGGCCGGTGCAAGTCGTGATAGCCCTCGGGCGGCTTTCTCCGCCGCGCAAGGCTGCGGGCGTTCGCCACCGGCATACTAGGTCTCCGGTACGGCCGGAAACGGCACGATGACACGCTATACAGCAAGCGCCGCATACCCTATGCAGAGTAGATTAGCAGAGTGACCATACTGAGGACGTTTGCGAGAGGTTTAGAAGCGGTATGCGACACCTCGCCAAAGTGCCGCTGAGGTATGGGACTTCTAATATTGTTCTGTTGGCATGTGTCTTGGGCAGCAATTCTTCCGAGATCCGCGACCCTTCACCACCCTTCTGCGGACGGCACATGGCCATGAAGCGAACGAGACGTGACGGGGTCTCCTTGACTTCAGCTATTCGGGAAAGCGGCTCGACAACGCGAGCCGCTCATCATCTATACTCGTCATCTATAGATGAGTCGCGCTAGTGGGCAAATGAAGCAGCAATCAAGCGCTCCTTGCCTAAATGTGCCTGGTACCTCACCCTGCACGTCATCCGAGCAGCCTAACCACCCCTACACAATGACGCCTACCGAAGCTACACACGGCCGGGCTACGCTGAGGGTGTCGCCTGCCTCAGACGTCGGCGGCCTCCCCCACATTCTGGCGCCACGGCAGTGCAAATAAGGGACCTTGCCAGAATCCGGTCAACAGGCCATACATAAGCGGCAGCAAGCGCGGGCAGGGCGGAGGCGTGGATCCATGACATATGTACGGTCTGGATGCAATGAGGAGCAGGCGCGGTCCTCGCTGGCCCGCCGGCGCGTGGTCACGATCGGCGGAGGCGCCGGACAATTCGCGCTGCTGTCGCGACTGAAGAACTACCCTTGCTCAGTAACGGCCATCGTGCCGATGTGCGATGGCCGGGGCAGCTCGCGCCGATTGATGGACGAGTTTGGCCAATTGCCGGTCGGCGATCTGCGCCAGGCGCTGGTCGCGCTCTCGCGCAAAGGCGCGCTATGGCGCGACCTATTCGCCTATCAATTCCAAGAGCAAATCGAGACGGCGGCGCATGAGGATGTACACGCCCCCCAACAGCGCCAGGTGGGAGTCGGAGGCCATAGCCTCGGCAATCTCATCTTGACTGCATTACAGGAACTCAGCGGTGATGACCTTTTGACCGCTCTTGCCGGCGCACAGAAGCTACTCGATACCGCCGGCATGGTGTTGCCCGTTTCCCTCACGCCCCGCACACTCTGCGCCGAGCTTGAGAACGGCGAGATCGTCTGCGGCGAGGCTGAGATAGACGCCCGCGGCTCGCGGAGTGTTAGCGCGCTCGCGGCGATTCGACGAATCTTTCTCGATCACCCCGCCTCCGCCTGTATTCAAGCGGTGAGAGCCATCCGCGAAGCCGATCTGATCGTTCTGGGGCCTGGCGACCTCTACACGAGCGTCCTCCCGAACTTGCTCGTGGACGGCATCGCCTCGGCCATTCGGACATCCTCAGCGCGCAAATTCTTCGTCTGTAACCTCATGACGAAAAGCGGTGAGACGGACGGATTCAAGGCGTCGGACTTCGTGCGCGAGATTCACCGCTACCTCGGCGCCCCGGTTGACCGCGTCATCCTCCACGACGGCACCCTCCCCGACGACATGCGCGCCGCCTATGCAGCGCGACACCAGCGGCCGGTACGTGCGGACGTCGAGTTGGCGGGCCATCTTGCCGCCGAGTTCGTAGTAGACGACTTGCTTGCCGTCGAGCCGTCGCGGCTCGCCCGTCACGACGCCGACCGGCTCATCCACGCCATCACCTTGCCCGGCGCCCAGATGGTCGGAGAGTGGGTCGTTGACGACCATGAAGCGGCCATCCGCTTACCGGCCTAGTGTGGCGACCCCTCAATAGCAGGCGGGGTAACGCAATCCGCGAGATCGAGCGCGCAGCTTTGCTACTCCGCACCACCCGGCAGTCTTGAGACTCCTACCCATTGTTGTTGGATGGTGGATCGCGAGGGCTTCGGCCCGCGTCACGCCGTGCGCTAGCTTCTTCAGGCCACGACCGCAAACGACAAGCACCCACGCGGGTTTCGTATCGCTCTGTCTAGAATCGTGGGCCGCGGTGCACTCCGAAAGGTTCGATCAGGCCGACCGGCGCCCGCGGCCTGGAAGCTTCGCGGTGAAGAAGAGCAGACCCGCGACCACCAGAACGGAAGCAGAGAGCACGAGAGTCTGGACCCAATGCGCATTGTTCACCGGCCTGGTCGCAGACGCCGACGTCGCGCGAGGGTCTAGCGCGGCTTCGGGCAACAGCCCGAGCTCCACGAGATCGTCGGTTCGATCCCAATAGAGCCACTGACCTGGCTGGCGCCGCACAGCAGCCTCGATCACCGATAGGCAGCGCTGAAACGTGAGGGCAGAATCGGCCTCAACCGGGATCGGCGCGGATATCTCCAACACCTGATGCTGCCAGTCGGGAGCGCGATGCAAGAGGGCGACGAAAACTGGTGATTTGGTCTTCTGCGCCACTGTCAAAATCCCGGTGAGCAGGCGCACCTGATGTCCCAAGAATGTACTTAGGCTGGTCCGCGAGCGATCGGCCTCAAGCGCGGGAGGGTCGATATAGACGCCCAACACCTCGTTCTGACGCAAGACTTGAGCAGCCTGCACAGCCGAAGCAAACTGCCCCTGCAGCGGGTTGATGTATGGCCGGCTCAGGTGATGCGCGAGCGCGTCGCGCAGCAGTCCCTCGCTGGAAGGTTGCCCTTCGGCATCCTCGGCGTTCGGCACTGACTCGCGCTTGACAGCGGTGACAGGCACGCCCAGCGCCCCAAGCACCGAGAAGATTGCCTGATAATCTCCGAAGTGCCCTGTGCAGATGAGGGCGCCCTTGCCTGCATCGAGAGCCTCGCGCAGATGCTCCAGGCCACGGACCTCCACTAGGTCGGTCAGCGCCCGCCCGTCTCCCCGCAACCGCAGCCAATCCATCAAGGAGCAATATTGGAGGCGAAAGAACTCACGGGCTGAACGCCTGCGCTGTTCGGGAGTCAACTGGTCACCCAAGATCGCGGCGAGGTTGCGAACGATGCGCTCGCGCCCGGCTGCATCGCGCCAGAAGCGCGCGTCTCCGCGTGCACACGCCACCCCATAGACGATCCACGGCGGGAGCTGCGCCATTGCCGGCAGCAGTCTGAGGCGGTAGTACGCGGCGGCGCGAGCACGGCTTGTCGCCAATGCTCGCCGCGGCAGGCTCATATCGCGACTTTCCCTTCATCGCGCTGATGGCGACGAACGTAGGCGCAGATGGCGTCCACCGTCTCGAAGTTGTCGCGGCTCAGGTCGCTATCCGCCACCGTGAGGCCGAACTCTTCCTCTAGGAACATGACAAGGTTCAGAAACGCCACCGAGTCCAGAATGTTGGAATCCATCAGCGACGTGTCGTTCGCCAGCGGCAGCAGCGCGGGATCGGTAACCAGCTCAGTGCTGATATAGTCGTTGATCTTCGTCTCCATGTGAGAATCCTCCGTTAGGGAACCAGTGCTCGCTTGAGCACTTTCTGCGCGCCGCTCTTTGGCAAATCTGAGACGAACGCCACTGCACGCGGCACGGCGTAGAGCGGTAGGCGTCCTTTGCAGTGGTCCGTGATGCGCTTGTACGGCAGCTCTGTTCCGTCCCGCGTGACGATAAATGCCTTGGCGGCCTCGCCCAGATCGGGGTCAGGCATGCCTACGACTGCCACCTCCACAACTTCTGGAATCTCGGCCAAAACGTCCTCGATCTCCTTGGTGCTGATGCGATGGCCGCTCGGCTTGATGAAGTCACTGGTACGGCCGACGAGATAAATAAAGCCGTCGTCGTCTATCCGGCCAAGATCTCCAGTATAGAGCTTCCCGTCTCGGAAGTTCCGCTTGGCTGGATCGGGAACCCAGTATCCCAAGGTGACGTTGTCGCCTTCGGCTACGATCTCGCCCACCTCACCTACTGGGACAGGCTGGTCGGCGGCGTCGAGCACGCGTAATTTCGTCCCTGCGAGGCCATGACCAATGGACCCGAGCTTGTCGTCGAGGTGAGCTGGATCGAGATAGGAAAGCCGGGAGGTCGCCTCCGTCTGCCCATACATAACGAAGAAGCGCACTTGCGGCAACGCCGACCGGAATTCGGTTATTAGGGCATCGGGTAGCTTCCCTCCCGCCTGCTGCGCCAGTCGCAGCCTTGGGAGCGCTCGCGTCGGGAGGCTGGACCGACGCAAGAAGTGCTGGTAGATCGCGGGCACGCCAGCGAAGCCAGTGCACTCGAACCGCTCCATATCGTCCAGCACGTCCTCCGCAAACTGGCTCGCATTGTTCAGGACAATCGAGCCGCCAGCGCGCAGGTGGGTGTGGAGCAGCGAGAGGCCGAAGCAATAGTCGAACGGGAGCAACACCATCATCCGGTCGCTAGCGGTAAGGTCAAGGTACTGGATGATGGAGTCGGTGTTCGCCATGATGTTGCGGTGCGACACCTTAACCGCGTTCGGTTCTCCGGTCGAGCCCGAAGTGAACATGAGCGAGGCGAGCTCGCCTCGCTCCTCCACCTCAACTGTCGGGCACGTCCCTCCGAGCGCAGGGTCTACCCGAGCGACGGGTCGACGTATGCCTTCCAGCGCGGCGCTCGACGGAATGACAACCGTACACGTGTCGGGCAGTGCCGCCGCATGTTGTCGGGCACGGACACCATCCGCACAGACGGCGCGGCAACCGGTCACATGGGCGAGCTGCGCAAGGCGGTCGGCGGTGAGTCGCGCGGGAAACGGCGCGGCCACCGCGCCCAGCTTCAGGATGCCGAGGTATGAGGCGATCCAGAACGGGGAGTTCTCGCCGAGGATGCCAACCCGGTCGCCGCGACCAACACCACATGCGCGCAGCGTGAACGCCACGCGCTCCGCCTGCGCCTCAAGCTCCCCATACGTCACGGCCTCCTTACGGGACATGACTGCTGTGGCGCCTCGGTCGGCATGCGCCAATAAGTAGTCGAAGAGGTTCATCGGCGACTCCGCTCCTCACACCCCGCCTGTCCACGCAGCCTAGTTGTGGACCACTTCGAGATGCGGCTTCGCCTGCGCTCGCGCGCCAGACCGAGGAGCAGCCGACGCGGCGGCTGCGGGCTTCGTCTGGCCTTGCTTCGCGCGGGCGGTGCGTCGTGTCTTGACTGCCGTGGGCGCGAGCGGGGCCATGCGCAAATACTCGGTCGTGGCCTGCTTGCGATGGATGTCGAAGAGCGCATTTTCGACTTGCTTGCCAGTCAGCCCAAGATCCTCGGCGATCTCCGAGGACGCTTGGCCGCGCACCTCTGCCTCCCACATCGCGTCGAGCGTCTCGAACGGCAGGCGATAGAAGAATTCTTCCTGCGTGCACTCGGCGCTGTAGGTATCCGTGGTAGGCGGCCGGCTGAGCACCCCCTCGGGCACACCCAGACATGCCGCGACCTTGTACACCTGCGTCTTGAAGAGATGCCGAATCGGCTGCAGGTCCACGCCGCCGTCGCCATATTTGACGAAGAAGCCCAGATCGTGCTCGTTCTTCTGGGCAGTGCCGACCACGGCCCAGTTACGCCGCTCGGCCTCGTGATACAGCGTCACCATCCTCAGGCGCTGCTTCAAGTTCGAAGCCGCGACAATCTCGCGAAACTCGGCAGGTCGCAGCCGGCGGCGAATCTCGCGGCCGTCGGGCTTGACCACGACGACGCTGAAGACATTGAGCGACGCCCCGTCTAGCAGATCCTGCGGGAGCACGATCTTCGCCTTGTCCACCGTCGGATCGAATTCCGCTACCGTGCGCTTGATCGCCGCATCGCGCAGCTCATAGCAGCGCAGCGCAGACAGCGCGGGCGTCAAGTCGGTCAGGATCGTCTCCACCCCGAGCGCTTCGCACATCTGGCGCGCTAGCGCCTCGCTCTCCGGGCTTGAGTCGCGATCCGGCATCAGCAGCGCCACAACCTTCTCCGGCCCAAATGCGCGCGCCGCGAGATGGACCACGGTGGCGGAATCAACACCACCACTCACGCCGATGACGGCTCCATCGCGCTTCAGCGTGTTGAGCGTGGTGTCGCGCGTCCAGGTGATGAGCCGCTCAGTCTCGCGGGCGGCGTTGAAAGCGTACGGCATCTTGCACTCCTCTTGCAGAGAAACGGGCCTAGGCGAAGGCCGGGGTTGCTGCGTCCACCGATACCGGGGTCGCCGTCTTCTTGATGAAGGTCTGGTGCCAGAGTTGGGTAGTGATGATGCCGAAAAGCGCCATCTCATCCATCTCACTGAATGATTGGCCGTCGCGCACTTTGGCCAACACTCTCTGGGCAGATTCGGGAACGAACAGGCCAGTGTCGCGCAGCGCGCGCTCCGAGAGAACCTCGTCCACGTAGCTGGACGTCTTGGCCCGCACGATATCCTGCACCGGAGCGCGATAGGGCACCTTCGGGCGATTCGCGATCTCAGCCGGCAAACGGCTCGCTGCGAGCTG
>CAYYCB010000019.1:11944-19348 GCA_964469715.1 uncultured Ktedonobacterales bacterium
TGAACTGCGCCCGGACCTCAGGGAGAAAGTAGCCGTGCAGGCTCGCGTTCTTGCTCCAGCGCAGATCGTGACTGAACATGCGACCGTCGGCCCGGTCCAGCCGCTGCTGAAACGTGAGCTCCAGGCCGCGCTGCAGCTTGTCGCGGTTGGGGAGATACCCGTAGAGGTGCCGCGTGAGCGCCTTGCGCATCGTCGAGTGGCGATCGCGGGCCATGAACCGCCGCACCGCGGTCTCCTTGAAGATGTCGTAACCCAGCAGGAACTCGTCCGCGCCCTCGCCCGTGATTACGACCTTGAAACCGCGATCGCGCACGCTTTTCGAGAGCAAGTACATCGAAACCGGCCCTGCACGGAGCTGCGGCGCCTCGGCATGATACACGACGTCCGGCACCGCTGCGGCAAGCATCTCGCGGTCGCATGCGAGCACGTGATGCTGCGTTCCCAAGTGCTGGGCGGCGAGCAATTGATAGGCGCTCTCATCGTAATCGGGGTTGTCGAACGCGATGGAGAAGGTATGGAGATCGTTGGCATATTCCCTGGCCAGCGAGGTCGTCACCGAGGAATCGAGGCCACCACTCAAGTACGCGCCAACCGGAACGTCTGCCAGCAATCGAAGTCGCACGGAATCGTGAAGGAGCGCGTTGAACGCCTCGTAGGCGTCCGCGTAGCTCCAGTCGCGCTCGGTAAAGTCGAGCTCCCAATACCGCCGAAGATGCATCTCGCGGTCGCCACGCTCGATGACGGCGTAGTGCGCCGGCAAAAACTCTCGCACACCGCGAAACGCTGTACCACCTGGCGGCAGTGCCCAGAGCATCCATACGGCTCCCAGGTGCAGAGGATCGGCCTCTGGTGTTATTTCGGATACCTGAAGGAGGGCCTTCACCTCGGAGGCGAAGTAGAGCCGGTCGCCGACGAAGGTATAGAAGAGTGGGCAGATCCCCACGCGGTCGCGACAGAGCACGAGGCGGTCTTGCCGGCCGTCATAGAGGACGAAGGCATATTGCCCGTTGAGGAGCTTGAACGCCTCAGGCCCACCATCCTCATAGAGATGGACTAACACTTCGCAATCTGACCCGGTCCGAAATTGATGCCCGCGCCGGATCAGGTCGTCACGCAGCTCAACATGGTTGAAGATCTCGCCATTGGCAACGACCCAAATGGTTTCATCTTCGTTTGCAAGTGGCTGGCGCCCGCCGTCCACATCCACGATGGAGAGCCGCGCGTGTCCCAAGTGGACTCCAGGGCCGCTATACGCGCCTACGCTTTCGGGGCCGCGATGGTGCAGCACATCGAGCATCGCTCCCAGTGTCTCCGGGTTTCCTCCCCCGTTGAACCAGCCAGCAATCCCGCACATAGCCCGACCTCACTTCCCCTCATCCCCACATCCCCTCAGCACATCTCCTCGCCGCGCGGGTCGAGTCATCAATTATGCGCGACGTAGGCGCCAAGTTCAATTGCTCTTTACGCTACCAGTGCATCGTGCACACCCTGGCGCGGTTTTCGTACATAACTGGTTGCGGCATTGTCCCTACGTGTAGGAAATCGAACAACTTGCTTCCCCCGCACCATGTCCCGCGCCATGTTGGGAAATCCCCACTCGCGATGCACACGGCCGGCCGATAAGCCCTGGCGTCTCGCCAACATACCGCGCTCCACGCGTGTCCAGTGCCTCTGCATCGATATCCCACGGCTCACCGTCACCCGCCTGCCAGGCGATCACAACACGACCGATTGGTAGTGCGGTGCGCGCATCGTGCATCAGCAAGTAGCGATCTAACCCGCTTTCGCATGCTCCTTTAAACCGAATGTTCACTTTCACACGGCACTATATGGTGTGAGGGCGTCTCCCAAGGGAGCGTCGGGGGCGGGTAGACACCCGCATGTGGGAGGGGGATAGGTTGATGGCCATTCAGGGCACGCTCAATCGCGCTGCCGCGGCACCGGTGCTTGAGATTCAAAGCATCACTGAAATCAGTCGCAGTTATCTCATCGCCAAACGCGCAATAGACATCATCTTCTCATTGCTCATCCTTATTCCCTTGTGCTTGTTGACGCTGGTAATGATCGTTATCATCCCGCTGGATTCACCTGGACGCGTCATCTACCGCCAGAAACGTGTCGGGCGAAACGGCAAGGAGTTCGACTTCTTCAAGTTCCGCTCGATGGTAGAAGACGCCGATACCAGCGAACACCGCATGCGGTTCAAGCAGTTCGCGACCGGCGAGGATGATCAACTCGACTACATGGCCTGGCGAGCCAAAGACAACCGCATCACCCGCGTTGGCAAATTCATCCGCAAGACAAGCCTCGACGAGCTGCCGCAATTCTGGAACGTGCTACTAGGTCAGATGACCCTGGTGGGGCCGCGGCCGCCGATCTCTTACGAGGTCGAAAACTACACCGCGCATGATTGGTTGCGTCTCTCCGCCAAACCTGGCATCACAGGCCCCTATCAGGTGTATGCGCGGGCGCAAGTCCCGTTCAAAGAGATGGTCGACATGGACATCTCATACCTGCAGCGTCAGTCGATCCGCGAGGATCTCAAGCTCATCTTCCTCACGGTTCCCGTGATGCTCTCGGGCAAGGGCGGCAATTAAGCACGACCTCGCCGCGAAGAGTCAAGCCTACGCCTCCCCAACTCGCGCCAAACAAAGTACGTAGCGCGCCCGGACCATCCCCCTCCGAGCGCGCTATTATTTTCTCTTTTGCGACCGCCCACTCTGGCTCACTGTGATCGAAGCCCGATCATCCGGCCGGCAGCCTCTCCACCACCAGAGGTCGAAACGGACAAGAAAAGGCGCTGCCGGGCGAGCTCGCCCGGCAGCGCCAGCTTTGTAATGGATGATTTAGAACGAAGGCACGACAGGGACGGTTGCACCACTCAGCAGGCTCCGCAGTCCTGTCTGCTGCGCCACCGACACATTAGCGGGAGCGAGCTCAGGCTCCGGTGCGAGCACCGCCTCATCCGGGTAGCGGCGCAGCGAATAGCCGACGCCCGAGACAGTCTGGATGAATCGAGGCTGGCCGGGATCTTCCTCGATCTTCTCACGCAAGTGACGAATGTGAGCCTTGATCAGGTACGTGTCACCCTCGTTGCCGTAGCCCCAGACATAGGTCACGATCTGCTCAAGGGTGCAGACGTCGCCGGCATTAGCCGCCAAAATGTGCAGCACCTTGCTCTCGGTCGGCGTCAGCCGAACCGTCTTGCCGCGCACCATCACTTCATTGCGGAGTGTATCAACGCGCACCGGCCCGACTGCGATGATCGATGACGGCCGGCGCTCCAGCGTCGAGCGCACGCGCCGCGACAAGGCGTGGATGTGAGCCAGAAGCTGCAGCGGGAAGAACGGAAGCCGCAGATAATCGTCCGCACCGGACTCCAGGCAGCGCACTTCGGACTGCACATCTTGATGATTGTCGAGCGCTAGCACCAGCGCGTCGTGCCGGCTGCGCAGCTCACGGCACAACGCCAGCGAATCCACATCTTGTAGCGACGCATTGATGATGACAAGGTCAGGCTGGTGCTGCAGCCATTCAAATTTCGCCCGTTCAGCATTGAACGCGAAACGTACTTCGTACCCGCGAGTTTTGAGCCACCCCGTCAGCATCTCGACCATATCACGGTCGGAATCCACCACCAACAACTTCACTTGATTCCCCCCTGACCACCAAACGGCTCATACCTGCGATGTCCCGCCGCGCTTCAAAAGCGCCCATCGCCTTCCTCCTCACACCCGCGCTTTCTCATCGGATGTGAATCGGTCCTCACGACATGCCAACGCTACATGGGCTGCCAACAGAATACCGCCCGCCCGCCTTCGACGCTGTGAAGCGCGTCTCACCTGTCTCACCTCCGGCCTAAGCGACAGTGTGAACTCGCCACCGCGCTAGCAGCCATGAAGGTGTGTGCCCACCACCAGCCTACCCATCCACCACCAGAGAACGGGTCACATGCACCCGGCCTGTATCGTATGCTCCTGAGGCGCGCCCAAGAGGAAGGCCGGCGCAAAAGAGGGGAGCGGAGACGCTGGGATCTACTGCTGCCGCACTCCAATTGACGGATACATGGTCACAGCTCGCATGCCACAGCATTGTGTCGACTGGAGGAGATTGACCGCCACCATCCACATCATCGTGCCCGTAGCGGCTCGGTCGTCGGACCTTGCAGAGCCAGATGAGAAGCGTTGATACGCCGCGGGAGGATCAACCGCTACCCTTCCACTTCCACCACACCTACCACCCGTCGCACTAATGTGAGTCTATCATTCGTGCACAAAATGTGCAACTCTTTGCACATGAGTCCCGAATGCCCCAAACCAACATAGCGACCGACAACCACGACACAGTGGTCACCGAGCTGGCAGCCTCGGAAGCTCGAAAAATCCGCGCAGCCGCCTTCGCCGCATTCATCTGACGGGAAGCATCGCCGCTGTCCCTACTCCACATGACGCGGCACACCCCAAGAACGTAACATGTTTGGGTTACGATGAGGTTTTGTTACCGTTTAGAAATGCCAATCGCGTGCCAGATAAGCAACGGGCCCCATCGATTCTACGTTTGAGCGAGCATTCGCATTCTAATTGGCTGTAATGCTGGCAGTACATTCATTACCATGACGGAGATTACTTGCAGGGACATCACCTGCCACTTTCCGGGTTCACACCGTCCGGGGCAAGCGGAATCGGCATGAATTATCTGAGGTGGGCAAGCGCCTGTTAGGAACTGACAGGCACCGGCGGGATGCGCCGGTGCCTGTGTCGGCCAGTCCCTTTGACCCGTGCTCTACCGGTCAAAGCTTAGACGAACCGCTGGGTGGAGGTCGGGTCGAACACATGCAGGTGATCGCCGTCAACAGCCAGCGAAACGCGGTCACCTGGGCTGAGGCGTGCGCCAGGATCGAGGCGTGCCACCACGCTCGGTACCGTCACTCCGCCAGAGGCGGCCTGATCGGTCGCTGCTTCACGCGCTTTGGCAGCCGCCTCGGGCAGCATCGCACCCGGCACCTTGGCGTAGAGGAGTTGCTCGTTGCCCAAATGCTCCACGACGTCTGCCACGCCCACTAGAGTCCCCGATGCGTCGCCCGATGCCAAGCGAAGGTGTTCGGGCCGTATACCCACCACCACAGGCCGCCCTTCGCCGCTCGTCGCCTGACCGGCGAGGCGCTGCGCGAGTGTCGCTCCAAGCGGCACCGTGCGTGCGGCCGCGCCGCCCTCTGACGGGAAGGTAAGTGCCGCCGAGCCGTCGCCGGTCTTGGCCAGCCGGGCGTTGAAGAAGTTCATCGCCGGGCTGCCAATGAAGCCCGCGACGAACAGGTTGGCGGGCGCGTCGTACAAATCCTGTGGCGCGCCAAGCTGCTGGATCACGCCGGCATTGAGCACGGCGATGCGGTCACCCATCGTCATCGCCTCGACCTGATCGTGGGTGACGTAGACAAAGGTGGTTCGCGTCGCCTGGTGCAGGCGGGCAATCTCCGTGCGCGTCTGCACGCGGAGTTTGGCGTCCAGGTTGGAGAGCGGTTCATCCAACAAGAATACCTGCGGATCGCGCACCAGCGAGCGGCCCAGTGCCACGCGCTGCCGCTGACCGCCGGAGAGCTCCTTTGGCTTGCGTGTGAGATATTCGTTCAAGCCCAGCATATCCGCGGCCTTCTGCACCCGCGCGTCCATATCGGGTTTACTCATGTGGCGCAGTTTAAGCGAGAAGGCCATGTTGTCGTAGACGCTCATGTGAGGATAGAGCGCGTAGTTCTGGAAGACCATCGCGATGTCGCGATCTTTCGGCGGGACGTCGTTCATGCGGCGGTCGCCGATGAAGAGGTCGCCCTCGGAGATTTCCTCCAGACCCGCGATCATGCGAAGCGCCGTCGACTTGCCGCAGCCTGACGGGCCTACCAGCACCAGAAATTCGTGGTCGCGGATCTCTAGGTTGAGGTCGCGAATCACCGTCACCTGCTCGTTGTAGCGCTTCCACACATGCTCAAACCGGACGTCTGCCATGGTCACAACAACCTTTCCCGCTCGCGGAACATACCCCCTAGACGGAAGTGGTGCTCACCCGGCCGCTGGTCATCAGCGCTCCAAAGCTCGCCCGGCGGCCTGGACCTCGGCAGCGTCGCCGCCGAGATAGCTCCCCAAACGCTTCTCGATTTCGCCCAGCAGAGCCGCCAACTCGCGCAGGCGCAGAGAATCGGTGGCGCCCAACATGTCGCGCAATCGCGCCTCGTGGGCCTCGTCGATCTCATCGCGCATGTGTCTGCCCGCGGATGTAAGCCTGACCAGCGTGGTACGCCGGTCATTTGGCGCGTGCCCGCGGGCAACCAGTCCCAGCCGCTCCAGCCGGTCCACAATCCCCGTGACATTACCCTTATCCGTGGATAGCGCCCGGCTGAGCTCGATCATCGGCCTCCCCCTGCGCTCATCCAGGTGGCGCAGCGCCCAGAACTGGCGTGTGGTAAGCCCAAGCTCCGCGAAGAAGCGCCGGTCGCACTCCCCCAGGAGAGCCGAGACTGTGTTCAAAGTGAGATACACGTCTCTCTCGGCGCACGAGGCGCTGCCCGTTGTTTGCACGAAATGACCTGATCTTCCGAACGCCACGAACTGCGGCAGCCAGGGTGTCACGCAATAACCATGCCTGTCAATTGTTGTCCTGTCAACGGTATGCCGCAGTCGCTATGGTATACTGGCGCCCGGCGCCATTGGGAACGATCACCTGGGCGATACATCCTCCGCGAAAGGACGGCGGAGCGAGTCCGCACCCCGAAGGAGCGCCAGCACCCAACGTGATTCTCCGCATTCGCGTTTGCCTTACCGGCGGCTATGTCACATTCCGCAACAGGAGACTCTTCACATGAAGTGGCCACGCGTCGGCGGGCTCCTCGTACACCCCACCTCGCTTCCTGGCCCGTTCGGCGTCGGCGATCTCGGCCCCGCGGCGTTCAGTCTGCTCGACTTCCTCGCCAACGCGAAGCAGCACATCTGGCAGGTGCTCCCGCTCGGGCCAACAGGCTATGGCAACTCCCCATACGCCGGCATCTCCGCCTTCGCCGGCAATCCCCTCGTCATTTCGCTTGAACGGCTGGTTGAGGATGAGTTGCTGCGCCCTGACCAGTTAGAGACGCATCCCCCTTTTCCCTCCGACTCTGTAGACTTTGCCGCCGTCGTGCCCTGGAAGATGTCGCTCGTACGCGCGGCCTTCGATCGCTTCATGGAGTTCCGAGCCGGTCGCCTACACGCCGAGTTCGACGCCTTCACGACCGCGCAGCAATCCTGGCTGGACGACTTTGCCCTCTTCGCCGCCCTCAAGAGTGCCCACGGTGGCGCCTCCTGGGTCGATTGGGCGCGTCCCTTCGCCACCCGTGAGCCCGCCGCCTTAGCGGACGCCAAGCGCCACCTCGCCCCCGACGTC
>CAYYCB010000019.1:19448-23826 GCA_964469715.1 uncultured Ktedonobacterales bacterium
CACCCGTGAGCCCGCCGCCTTAGCGGACGCCAAGCGCCACCTCGCCCCCGACGTCACGTTTCACCAATTCATCCAGTTCCTATTCCAGCGACAATGGCAGGAGCTACGGCGAGCCGCCATGGAGCGCGACATCGCGATCCTGGGGGATGTCGCGATCTTCGTCGCGCACGACAGCACGGACGTCTGGGCGCATCCTGAGCTGTTCCAGCTTGATGAACATGGGCAGCCGACCGTGGTTGCGGGCGTTCCGCCTGACTACTTCAGCCCCACCGGGCAGCGCTGGGGCAATCCGCTCTATCGGTGGGATCATCTCAAAACGACTGGCTACGCATGGTGGATTGATCGCATCCGGCGCTCGCTTGAGCTCGTGGACTATATCCGCCTCGACCACTTCCGGGGCTTCCACGCCTATTGGGAGATCCCCGGCGACGAGGCAACGGCCGTCAACGGCAAATGGGTGCCCGGTCCAGCCGATGCGCTCTTCGAGGCCATCGCGGAGGCGCTGGGGGACCTACCATTCATCGCCGAGGACCTGGGCCAGATCACTCCCGGCGTCCATGCGCTCCGCCAGCGGCTTGGGTTCCCTGCGATGCGCGTGCTTCAGTTCGCATTCAGTTCCAACGCCAAGAATCAACACCTGCCACATGCCCTGACGCGCGATACCATCATCTACACAGGAACCCACGACAACGACACATCACGCGGCTGGTTCCAAACTCGCACCGGTCACGAACGATCTTATGCCCTGCGCTATCTCGACGCTGACGACAAGAGTCTGGTCTGGGCGATGATCCGCGCCGCCTATGCCTCGGTGGCGAACCTCACCGTCGTCCCCTTGCAGGATGTGCTCGATCTAGGCTCAGAGGCCCGCATGAACTTTCCGTCACGCGCGACCGGCAACTGGGCTTGGCGCTTCGCTGAGGATCAGCTCTCGCCCGCCCTGGCGAAGCGACTCGGCCAGCTCGCCACGCTCTACGGTCGTTAACGGTCCATGCCCCACTGACGTATTTCTAGCGGATTTCTATTTGCTCGCTAACGTTTCTCTAATGCACCCGTCCGCAAGCGGGCATGCCGCCATGCTATACTTTAGTTAGGGGCGTGCCCGGCTTGCAGCCCATGGCTGTGGTACACCCGAAACAGCGAATCATCACCAGGAGGGAATGGGCAACTCATGCCGACCTATGTATATCAGTGCTCCTCGTGCGGCGAACGCTTCGAAGCCTGGCAGAAAATTTCTGACGATCCAATAGATACCTGCCCTACGTGCGGTCAACCCGTCCACCGCGTTGTCTTCCCCGTCGGACTGGTGTTTAAGGGTGGCGGATTCTACAAGACCGACAGTCGTGGAACGTCGTCGGCCTCCGCCGAAACGTCGGAGAAGGCCGCGACGAGCGAGACGACGGGCTCCTCCAATGGGAAGACAGCAGAGGGCCAATCCACCGATGCGAAGCCGTCCGCCGAGAAGGCGTCGAACGCGCCCGTCACGACGACGGCAAGCGAGTAACGCGTGCGCGCGGTCATCCAGCGCGCCACACACGCGCGTGTCACGGTCGATGGCGTAGTGGTCGGCCGGTTGGAGCCAGCACCAGGATTGGTGGCGCTCGTCGGCGTCGGCCCCGAGGATGGGGAGGCCGAAGCGCGACTACTGGCGAATAAAATGGCTGGCTTGCGCATCTTCTCGGACGAGCAGGGAAAATTCAACCTCTCGCTGCGCGATGTCGCAGGCGGCGCACTGGTGATCTCGCAGTTCACCCTTTTCGCGGATGTCAAGCGGGGCAGGCGTCCTGGCTTCACCTCGGCCGCGGCCCCCGACCGCGCTGCTCCCCTCGTGGACCGCGTGATGGACGAGCTGCGCGCGCTTGGAGTTCCCGTGCAGGGAGGCCGCTTCGGCGCCCACATGCAGGTCGAGTTGGTGAACGACGGACCCGTAACCATCCAGCTCGACACCGATGTCTGGCGTCCATGATGGGCACGCTCTACCTCGTCGCGACACCCATCGGGAATCTGGAGGACATCACCCTCCGCGCCCTGCGTGTATTACGCGAGGTGCGGCTCATCGCCGCCGAAGATACCCGCCACACCCGCAAGCTCCTCTCCCATTTCGACATCTCTACCCCAACCATCAGCTACCACGAACATAGCCCGCCCGCCCGCCGAGCTGAGATTGTCTCCTCCCTTGCCGAAGGAGATGTCGCCGTGGTGACAGACGCCGGCACGCCCGGCATCTCCGATCCCGGTCACGATCTCGTGCGTGATGCCATCGCCGCCGGCTACTCCGTCGTCTCTATCCCCGGCCCGGTCGCGGCCATCGCGGCGCTTATCGCCTCCGGCCTCCCCGCCGACCAGTTCACCTTCCTCGGCTTTCTGCCGCGCAAGCCAGCCGAGCGCCGCGCCGCCCTCGAAGCCGTGCGCGCGGAGCCGCGCACGTTGGTGCTCTATGAAGCCCCGCACCGGCTGCTCTCCAGCCTCGACGACCTTATCAGCGTGCTCGGAGACAGAGAATGCGCGGTCGCCCGCGAGCTGACCAAGCTCCACGAAGACTGGCTCCGCGGCACGCTCTCCTCCGTGCGGGAACGCAGCGCATCCGGTACTGGCCCCCGCGGCGAGTACACCGTCGTTGTGGCCGGAGCGCCTGTAGGCAGTACGCCGGCCCTCGATTCTGCGGAAACCGGCGACGCGAACATCCGCGAACGGCTCACCGCGCTACTCGCCGGTGGCATGCGTACCCGCGACGCCGCGGCCCTCGTCTCGTCCGAAACAGGACGCCCGAAGCGCGAAGTCTACCAACTGGCGCTTGAGGCGCAAGCAGCGGGCGATAGGGACGACAGGATATAGCGATGTAGCTAGGTGGCTAGGTCGCAGAGGGCGCGCAGGCAGGCACAGGCGTGGCGATGGCCTATGAGCATCCTTGCGGACGAATGACCCGCTCAAACTCGACGCATCGTCCTGACGCATCGTCCTGACGCATCGTCCGGCCCGTGGCCGTTCCTCCTTGGTGGCGGAGTTCTGGATGAGGTTTGATCCATCGGCCGCCATCGGGAGCACATTTCTCGCTAGCGCAGACAAATCTTTTCTGGTACCGGGTTCGCTTAGAATGTTGCACTATCGTGAGGGCTTTGGCCCACCTCGCACCCTGCGCCTGCCCCTTCAGAGCCGCGACCGCACCTGCCACCTGCTCGCCTCGCGCCCTGCGCCGGCAGTTTCACTGCCGCGACAACAAACCACAACACTCCAACCCAAATCTTTTCTGAGGGCGGACTCGATGGCTAGGTCGCCCCGTCGGCCGTACCGGGCATCCTGGCGGCCGGGCGCGCCAAAAAGCACGCCGGCCGCCAAGACATATGACGAGCCTAGCTGTTCTTGTGACTCTGCTCGCCGGCTCGGCGATGCTCTTCGGGGCTGAGGGACTCGCCGCCCTTGCGGCCAATGTCGGCCATATGCTCGCGATCCTTGCTTACCTCATCGCCGCCCTTGCGGCCAATGTCGGCCATATGCTCGCGATCCTTGCTTACCTCGTCGCCGCCCTTGCTGGCGATCTCACGCTGCTTGTCATCGTCCATGGAAGCGAAGCCGCGATTGCTCGTACTCGACATACCAAGCACTCCTTTACTTGTACTTACACTCGAAATTTGGTGTCACCCGTGTGGCAGGTTTGCCTCGGCGCCTTAAGGCGTCCCTGCGCCGGGATGAGGTGGCTAGGCGTGGCCAACCTCCTCACGATGGAAATTTTCTTGCACGGAGTGTGCCATGTAGGAGGTGCCGATCCTCGCTGTGACATGTTGGCGCGGACTCAACACGGCATCCTGTGGAGGCCGCAGCACGTGTCTGATGGTCGGTCCAGGTTCAGATGTCCCATCCCCGCAACCGCACCATCACGCGTTTGACGCTGCTGCGCACGGCAAACTATACTTTTGAAAGCAGCCGCACCTTTGGATGCATTGTAGCGATGCGGGCGGCAACGGAGGCTCCCCGGTGCTTATCGACACGCACGCCCACGTGCAAGTGCATCAATTCGCGGAGGATCGCGAGCGCGTCATCCAGGCGGCGTTTGATGCAGGCGTAGGACAGATCATCGTGCCCGGCATAGAGATCGAGTCCAGCCGCGATGCGGTTGCGCTCGCGGCGCGCTACCCCGGCCGCATCTTTGCCGCCGTGGGCACACATCCGCACGACGCCGACACGCTCACCCCTGACACGCTCGACGCGCAACGCGCGCTCGCGCACTCGCCCGGAGTCGTCGCGGTCGGTGAGATCGGACTCGATTTCTATCGCAACCTATCGCCGCGCCAGGTTCAGCTTGACGCGCTCGTCGCGCAGATTGGGCTGGCAAGGGAGCTCGATCTCCCGATCATCCTCCACAACCGCGACTCCCATCCAG
>CAYYCB010000020.1:0-23688 GCA_964469715.1 uncultured Ktedonobacterales bacterium
CGGCGCGTGAGGACGCTACTCGCCCTGCGGCGTCACCTGCACGGCGGTGCCGTAGCAGAGGAACTCGGTGATGCCTTGCGAGATCTCGGTCGCGTCGTAGCGAACGCCGATGACCCCATTGGCGCCGAGCGCGGAGGCGTGGCGAATCATGAGCTCATAGGCGTCGCGGCGTGCCTGCTCGCAAAGCTCGGTGTAAAGGGTAATGTTGCCGCCAGCCATCGACTGGAATGCGGCCCCGATGTTGCCGACGATGCTGCGTGAGCGCACGATGATGCCGCGTACCACGCCGAAATTGCGCACGGTCTTGACGCCCGGCAGGTCAAACGTCGTCGTCACAAGGCTATGGTCGAAGGGTGTCTGCGGCGTCGGCGGCTGATTTTGCTGCTGTGCCTGATACTCGGGCGGCATTTGCTGCTGAGGATACTGCGACCCCTGTGCATATTGCTGCTGATACTGCGGCTGTCCGTAGCCCTGCGGGGGATAAGGTGCCTGTGGATATGCCTGCTGGCCATATTGCTGCGGGTATTGCGGCTGTCCCTGGGGGTACTGCCCCTGTGGATATTGCTGTGGTTGTGGCTGTTGCTGCGGTTGCTCAGGCTGTGGGGTGCCGGGCTGGCCGCTTTGTGGGTTCCATTGCTGATCCACTTGTGTCCTCTTTCGTCGTTGCCATGTGGCGTGTGCTGCTGAGTCTGTGCATGCGATGGCAGGTGCGCGACATTTTGGTGTCACATAGGCGTTCATCGGGCATACGCCCGGCGACCACACGCTGTTGCATGGTGGTCAGACGCGCCCTTGTGTAGAACGAGCGACTGCCAAACTCAGCCACACTGCATGTCCACTATGGCCGTGAATTGGGGCTGGCAGGAGGGGCGTCGAGCGCCTCGATGCCGGCGTCGTCCATGTGTCGGCTCGAACGGCCGCCGAGGTAATAGCCGAGGGCGCCGAGGCCAAAGGTGATGCCGAAGAAGGCGAACGTCGCCAGGGTGAGGCCAGATTCGCTGCGAACGAGCAGCGTGGTCAAGAGTCCGGCGACGATTCCAAGGGTCAGGCCCAGCGTGAGGCCGAGTGTACATCCGACGTGCGCCAGATTGCGCCCGCGAAGCTGTTCGAGCATAATGACTCCGGATGAGATAGCCGGCGCTCTCGCCATGGGTCGTGCCGGTACTGCGCGCCATGCCGACCTGATGAAGGATGGCCCCTCATTGTAGCATGGCCCTTCCTAATGGGGCGCGTCGGGAGACGAGATGACTGAGCTCACGATTGCGGACTTCCGCGACATCGTTAACCGTGTGCGCGGTGGCCGCGACATCGACACAGAAGCCGTGGCCTTCACGCTGCCGCAGCTTATAGCCGGCCTCCGCCTGACGCGCGGTGTGCTGGCCGAATTGCTCGAAAGCTGGACGCCGGAGCAGCTGCGCCTCAGCCCTTTAGTCGGGCCGTCCGGCGCGAACGGCGAGGACCACTGGTCCGCCACCGAAGTGGTCACGCACCTCGTTGCGACGCAGAACTGGTATCTGCTGAACCTCGACCGCATGCTCGGGAGGCGGCAGGACTACGACGTGATGCCGCGTGGCCTAGGCGACCGCGCAGACCCTAACGTGCCCAAACCCGACCTCATCGCCCACCTACAAGACGCCACAGAGCGCCTGGTGATGTATCTCGAAGCGATCCCTGAGGACGCAGACTTCGCTGCTCGGCGCAACTCGATCTATTTTGGCGAGCTCAGCATCCGCGGCTGGGCGCTGCTCGCCGTCATCCACGACCTCGACCACACAGCACAGATCGAGCGCCTGACAAGTTTGCCGGATTTCCTTAGGTAAAGAGTTGTGCCACATAACCAAGAGCCGACCGGACGCCATGCTTGGCGTACAACGGTCGGCTCAAACAACTCGGCAAGACGCGGGCTAGAATCCCTGCGCTGCGAGCTTCGCTCGGATCTTACGCTGTTTGCGCTCGCGGGCATCGGCCTTGCGCTTGCGCTTGACGCTGGGCGGCTCATAATGTTGGCGGCGCTTCGCCTCGGAGAGCAAGCCGTCCTGCTGGACCCGGCGGGTAAACTTCTTCAGGGCAGCCTCGAAGGACTCACCCTCCCTGATCACGACTTCGCTCACGCTTGCACTTTCGCAGCCGGCCGGTAGTGTTCCGGCCCTCCCGACTGCGCGCTCCTTTCTGCGAATGGTCCTACGCATCTCATCCACAAGATGGCCGCGTCTCCGCGGACGCGCCCCCACTTGCCATACCGATAGAGTACCACACCGCCGCTCATCTGCAAAGTGGGTCGAATCCAGCAATTTCGGCGTGACGGCCACGAGTCATACGGCGTCCGCGTGCGCGCCGGTTGAGCTTTCTCAACGGTTCCTCCCTTGCAGGAACGGGCGAGGTGTGATAGCCTACCAGACACGCCAGAGGCCACGATGAAGGAAGCGTGCATTTAAGGCAACCTGGCACACTCTCTGCGAAACTGATTTCGCACCGATGCCGGGCGCTTCTCAATTAGGCCGGGGTGTCGTTTGAGTCGTCCTTTGTAGTGGTAACGTGATCGACGTAGTCGCAACGTTGCCGGGCATGACAGCACTGTCGGATCTGCGTCCCAATGGCGTCAGTCCGGCGACCTTTCCGCGAATCCGTCACACTCCGCCTGGCCGGCGGAGGACAGCGTCCGCTCGTTAGCGGCCGGTTGCCACGGCTTCTCCGCGCGAGCCCACGTACATTCCTCCCCGCCGAGCGCCGCGATGGTTTCGTCTCCCGCAGTGTATCGGGAGGCGAAGCGCGCGAGTGCCCGGTTACGCGAATCCAGCACCGATGAGGGGAGCCCCTTCCGCAACCATCACGCTCGCCGGCGAGCATCCCTCGGCTGCACGCGTATGAGCGGCCCGCATCCCCAATGCGCCGCACGCCTGAACAGCCTCGATGGGCGATGGGCCACCGGTCTCCACAGTATCCATGGTCTCATTCGCACACCCTGTGCACCCACTACGGCGTCGTAGTTCTCTTCGCCACGTTGGCGCCGCGGCAGCGCCGTCCGCGGGTATCCCAGTCCCTACGCTCGCGAGCGAGCGGCCAAGCATTCCTATTTCCGGCGTGGGCGGCGCGTTCAGCGCCCCGCGCGACAGTTGAGCTCCCGCCATATGGGCGGGGCGAGTGCCTATCCGATTCTCCTTCGGCCGCATATTCGTGTTGGCCGAGTTCGCGGGAGTCCGGGTGGCCGGGAAGAGGGTAGCAGTATGGATCTGGTGAAGCGGCTGGAAGAGTATCGCGACCGAGAGCGAGCGCTCACTTGGGAGGGGACGTTCAAAGACTATTTCGAGTTGGCTACCCGGCAGCCGTCGGTGGCCCAGCTCTCCCATGAGCGCATCTATAACATGGTCATGGCTGCCGGCGTCGAGACAACCCGGCAGGGTGAGCCGCGCTATCAATTCTTCGCCGACGACATCTTCGGCATCGAGAAGCCGCTGCAGCAGCTCGTCGAATACTTCCACTCGGCGGCGCAGCGACTCGAAGTGCGCAAGCGCATCCTGCTGCTCATGGGCCCCGTCGGCGGTGGCAAGTCCACCATCGTCACGCTACTCAAGCGTGGCCTCGAAGCCTACAGCAAGGGCGAGGCGGGCGCGGCGTACGCCATTCGCGAATGCCCGATGCACGAGGAGCCGCTGCACCTGATCCCACAGGAATTGCGCGACGACGTGGAGAAGGAGTTCGGTCTCTATATCGAGGGCGACCTCTGCCCCCAGTGCCGCTGGCTGCTCGACAACAAGTACAACGGCAAAATCGAGGATGTCCCCGTCCGGCGCATGGTCTTCAGCGAGAAGCACCGCAGCGGCATCGGAACCTTCACCCCATCGGACCCGAAGTCGCAAGACATCTCGGAGCTGGTCGGCGGTATCGACCTCTCGACCATCGGCGAAGTCGGTGTCGAGAGCGACCCCCGCGCCTACCGCTTCGACGGCGAGCTCAACATCGCCAACCGCGGCCTGATGGAATTCGTCGAGATGCTCAAGGTTGACGAGAAGTTCCTCTACGTGCTGCTCACCCTCTCACAGGAGCAGAACATCAAGACGGGGCGCTTCTCCATGATCTACGCCGACGAGGTGGTGGTCAGCCACACGAACGAGAGCGAGTACGCGTCGTTCGTCGGCAACAAGAAGTCCGAGGCATTGCAGGACCGTATCATCCTGGTCAAAGTCCCGTACAACTTGCGGGTCTCGGACGAGGTCAAAATCTACGAGAAGCTTCTCGGCCAAAGCTCGCTCAAAGACGTCCATATCGCGCCGTACACGCTCCGCATCGCGAGCACCTTCGCCATCCTCACGCGCCTCGAACCCTCGAAGAAAGCCGGCATGAGCCCGATGAAGAAGCTCAAGCTTTATGACGGCGAGGACTTCGAGGAGTTCAAGCAGAAAGACATCAAAGAGCTGCAGGACGAGGCCCTTCGCGAGGGAATGGACGGCATCTCGCCGCGCTATGTCATCAATCGCCTCTCCAGCGCGCTCGTGCGTGAGAACGTCTCATGCATCAACCCAATCGACGCGCTGCGAGCGCTGCGTGACGGCCTCGACCAGCACACAGGCATCACGCGTGAGGAGCGCGAGCGATATCTCAACTTCATCAGCGAGGCCCGCAAGGAATACGACGAGAACGCCAAGAAGGAGGTCCAGCGCGCCTTCGTCTACTCGTTCGAGGAGTCGGCGCGCACCCTCCTCAACAACTATCTGGACAACGTCGAAGCCTATTGCAACAAGACCAAGGTGCGTGATCCGATCACCGAGGAGGATATGGAGCCTGACGAGCACCTGATGCGCTCCATCGAGGAGCAGATCGGTATCACCGAGAATGCGAAGAAGACATTCCGCGAGGAGATCCTCATTCGCATATCGTCGCTCGCCCGCCGCGGCCAGACCTTCGAGTACACCAGCCACGAGCGCCTCAAGGAGGCCATCGAGAAGAAGCTCTTTGCCGACTTGCGCGACGTGGTGAAGATCACGACCTCGTCCAAGACACCCGACGCGGAACAGCTCAAGAAAAGCAATGAGGTGGTCAACCGCCTCATCACAGACCACGGCTACTGCCCAGTCTGCGCCAACGAGCTGCTCAAATATGTCGGATCGCTGCTCAATCGCTAGGAGCCTGCCGGCGCGAAGGTCGTGTGGATCCCGAACAGCCTCCGCGCCGCTCTCCCTCACTGCGAGAGCTCGGCGCGTGCCGTCCGAGCGCCCGTGCAGGAGAAGCGCCTTATGGATACCGCCACCATCTCGCAGCATGACTGGTCGTTGCATCGCAAGGGATCTATTGACCAGGAGCGACACAAGCAGAAGATTCGCGAGGCGATCAAGAAGAACCTCGCCGACATCGTCAGCGAGGAGAGTATCATTCTCTCCGACGGCAAAAAAGTCGTCAAAGTGCCGATTCGCTCGCTGGAGGAATATCGCTTCCGCTACGACCCTGGCCGGCAGGAGCACGCTGGCGAAGGCGACGGCAACAGTCAGGTTGGGGACGTCGTCGCGGCCGAGCCGCGTCCTGGCCGTGGCAAGCGCGGGCAGGCCGGCGAGGAGCCTGGCGTCGACTACTATGAGGCCGACGTCACCGTAGACGAGCTGGCGGCGATGATCTTCGAGGATCTCGGCCTGCCTTTCCTGGAGGAGAAAAAGCTCGCGGAGATGGAGACGGAATCGGTCCGTTTCACCGATGTCCGCCGCGTCGGCCCGCTCGCCAACCTCGACAAGAAGCGCACCATCCTGGAGAACATGAAGCGCAACGCCGCGAAGGGCGAGGCCAAGTTCCGCGACATCAGGAACGATGACCTGCGCTACAAGGTCTGGGAGCCAACGATCAAATACCAATCGAACGCAGTTGTCATCGCTATGATGGATGTCAGCGGCAGTATGGGCGAGTTCGAGAAATACATCGCGCGCAGCTTCTATTTCTGGATGGTCCGCTTCCTTCGCACCAAATACAACAACGTGAAGATCGTCTTCATCAGCCACCACACCGAGGCCAAGGAGGTGACCGAGGAGGAGTTCTTCACGCACGGCGAGAGCGGAGGCACCCAGGTATCATCGGCCTACGAGCTGGCGCTCCAACTCATCCAGGAGCGTTTCAATCCCGACGACTGGAACATCTACCCGTTCCACTTCTCGGACGGTGACAACCTCCCCTGGGATAATGAGCGGTGCGTCGGGCTGGTGCAGAGGCTCATGCAGATCTGCAACATCTTCGGTTATGGCGAGATTCGCGAGGGGCACTACCGCTCGCCAAGCACCCTCATGTCCGCCTTCAGCAAGATCCAGGACAAGAAATTCATTGCCGTGACCATCTCCGACAAATCGGAGGTGTATCCGGCGCTGCGACGCTTCTTCGCCACGCGCGAAACCGTGCCCGCGAATCGGTAGCCGGGCGTGGGCGGACCCGCGTTCCGCCCGCCGATGCGCCCGTCGCGCTCAGGAGGCTGCCCTATGTCTGATCCCACACCCGACACCCAATACGTCGCCAACCTGAGCGATGCCATCGAGCGTATCTGGGAGATAGCGCGCCACGAGGGGCTGGACCCGTACCCCACCAACTTTGAGCTCGTACCCGCCACCATTATGTACGAGTTCGGCGCGTACGGGCTGCCCGGCCGCTTCAGCCACTGGACGCGCGGTAAGGCCTACTACCGCATGAAGACGGAATACGACTACGGGCTCAGCAAGATCTACGAGTTGGTGGTGAACACCAATCCGTCGTACGCCTTCCTGATGGAGCAGAACGACCTCCTGCAGAACAAAGTGGTCGTGGCGCACGTCCTCGGCCACACGGATTTCTTCAAGAACAACGTCTACTTCCGGCACACGTCCGGCAACATGATCGACAAGGTCAGCGTCAACGCCGACCGCATTCGGCGCTACGAATACGAGCACGGTATTGCGGAGGTCGAGCGCTTTCTCGACGCCGTGCTGGCTATTGACGACCTCATCGACCCGAACGTGCGCATCAAGCACGCCGCCCAAGACGAAAAGCAGCGCGGCGATGCGAACGGCAAGTCGGGATCGCCATATGACGATCTCTGGAGCCTCGCGGAGCGCGCGGACCGACTCCAGCGCGAGGAAGAGGATGAGCATACTGTTCGGGCGAAACGGCGGCGCTTCCCAGCCGAGCCGGAAAAAGACGTGTTGCTGTTCCTTGCGCAGTACGCGCCCAACCTGGAGGAATGGCAGCGCGACATCCTGCTCATCGTTCGAGAAGAGATGCTGTATTTTGTTCCCCAAATGCAGACCAAGGTCATCAATGAGGGTTGGGCCTCATTCTGGCATAGCCGCATCATGCGCGAGCTCGATATGAGCGACGGCGACTTTGCCGCGTTCGCGCAAATGCATGCCGGAGTGCTCGCACCTTCGCGCATGCGTATCAACCCCTATCACGTCGGCTACAAGATCCTGGAGGATATCGAGCGCCGCTGGGATAACCCAACCGAGGAAGAACGGACCAAGTTGGGACGCGAGCCTGGACAGGGCCGCAAGAAGCTTTTCGAGGTGCGCGAGACGGAGAGTGACGTCTCCCTGCTTCGCAACTATCTCACCAAGGAGCTCGTTGAGGACCTCGACCTCTATCTCTATCGCAAAGAAGGGGATGAGTGGGTCATCGTCGAGAAGAATTGGGAGAAGGTGCGCGATGGGATCTTGGTGAGCATGACCAACTTCGGCCAGCCGTACATCACCATCTACGACGCCGACCTCAACGGCAACACCGAGCTGCTGCTCAAGCATCAACATGAGGGTCAGGATCTCGACCAGCCCTACGCGCAGAAAACGCTCGAATATCTACAATACATCTGGTCGCGCCCCGTGCACCTCGAGACCATTATCGAAGAGCAGCCGGTGCGCCTGAGCTACAACGGTGACAAGCACAGCCGCACCAATCTCGATACATCTGAGGAATGACGGCAAGATCGGCGATACCACGGAGCATGAATAATGCGGAACCGGCCGGGCGTCAAACACCCGGCCGGTTCTCTGCGTCGTTAGCCTTTGAAGCGGTAGCCGACGCCGCGTACCGTCTGAATCAGCACCGGGTTGGCCGGATCCTCTTCCAGCTTCTCGCGGAGCCAGCGCACATGCACGTCCACCGTCCGCGTATCGCCGGCATAGTCGTAGCCCCAGACATGCTGGAGTAGCCGGTCGCGGGTCAGCACGAGGCCCTTGTTGCGGACCATGTAGACCAACAGATCGAAGAGCCTCGCCGGAAGCTCGATTTCTCGTTCCCCCCGATGTACCTCGCGCCGGTCGACGTCAATATGCACGTCGCCAGCCACGAGCACGCGAGTCTCCGGCGCGGCTGACTCTCCGCCGGCGGCCGCCGGGATGACTGTGATCTGTTCGCCTCGGCGCAGCAGTGCCCGCACGCGTGCGCGCAGCTCCTTCCAACTGAAGGGCTTGGTGACGTAGTCGTCCGCGCCCAGTTCAAGGCCGACAACCTTGTCCGTCTCCTCACCGCGCGCCGTGAGCATCAGGATCGGGATACGTTCCGTCTCTTGCCTGGCCCGAAGTTGGCGGCAAACGTCGAGGCCGTTCATGCGCGGGAGCATCAGATCGAGGAGCACGAGCGAGACAGGGTTCTCGCGGGCAACCTCAAGCGCGCTGACGCCATCTGCCGCCGTCAGCACGACATACCCTTCCCCGCGCAAATTGTAGGCGACGGTGTCGCGCAGCGCATCGTCATCCTCCACGACGAGGATGCTGCGCTTTGTCTCTGTTAGAATCTGATTGGCGACCATACCTAATTTAGTTCCTCGATTTCGCCCGACACCATATAGATGACGTCCTCACAGATGTTGGTTACGCGGTCGCCGATGCGCTCTAGGTCGTGTGCGACGAAGAGCAGCGCCGTTGCCACTGGGACACTCGACGAATCCTTGGTCATGCGCTCCAGCAGATCGGCGAAGATAGCCTTGTACTGATGGTCGATCTCGTCGTCCTTCGCGCAAATGTCGCGCGCCTCCTGGACGTTTACATCAATGAACGCTTCGATTGCCCCATGCACCTGATCGCGCACCAGCTTGGCCATCTCTGTCAGATCGCCCACCGCGGGTAGCTGATCCTGGCCCTGCATGCGGATCGTCTGTTTGGCGATGCCTACGGCGTGGTCGCCCATCCGCTCAAGCTCGTTGATCACCAGTTGCACCGTCGTCAGCTCGCGTAGGTCACGAGCGACCGGCGCTTGTCGCGCCATCACGCTGATGCAGCGATTGCGGATGCTGCGCTGCAGCTCGTTCACCACACCATCGCCCGCCTTGACCTCCTCGGCCAGCATCAAATCGCGCCGCGAGAGGGCTTGAACCGCGCGGGCGATGGCGCTCTCGACGAGGGAGCCCATCTGGATGACCGCCTCCTCAATCTCGCGAAGCTCTTGGTGGAATGATTGGCGTGCCATGTGCGCTCCCTCCAGTTATGCATCGAAGCATTGCCGGAAATCTGACCGCGTGCTGAATTTGAGCCGAACGCGCCGTACCAGATTCCCCACGATCATCAGCCGAAGCGGCCTGTGATGAAGTCTTCCGTTCGCTTGTCTCCCGGTTGAGAAAAGATCTGTGTCGTAGGGGCGAACTCGATGAGATTGCCGGTCAAGAAGAAGCCGGTCCACTGCGAGACACGCCCAGCTTGCTGTAGATTGTGCGTCACGATGGCGATGGTGTAGCGCTGTTTCAATTGGTCGATGAGCTCTTCGATCTTGAGGGTGGCGATGGGATCGAGCGCTGAGGCGGGCTCATCCATCAACAGCACCTCCGGCTCGACCGCCAGGGCCCGCGCGATGCAGAGGCGCTGCTGCTGACCGCCGGAGAGGCCGAGCGCGTTATGGTTGAGCCGATCTTTCACCTCATCCCAAAGTGCCGCGCCGCGGAGGCTGCGTTCTACGATCTCGCGAATCTCGCGCTTGCTGTGACCGCCCTGCACCTTGAGGCCATACGCCACGTTTTCGAAGATCGACTGGGGAAACGGATTGGGGCGCTGGAAGACCATACCGACCTGCTGGCGTACGCGCACCACGTCGGTTCCGGGCGCGTAGATGTCCTCGCCATCCAGCAGGGCCTCACCCTCCACTCGTGCGTTCGGAGTGAGATCGTGCATGCGATTGAGCGCCCGGAGAAACGTGGACTTGCCGCATCCAGACGGCCCCATAAGCGCCGTTACCTGATGTTCCGGTATCTGAACACTGACATGTTTGATGGCGTGTGCCGCTCCGTAGTAGACGTTCAGATCCTTCGTCAGCATCTTTACGGGGGCGTCCACTGCCGCAATGTGGTCGCCAAGCGGTATGTCAGCGCCGAGGATGCGCTCCTCGCGCGAGAGATTCTGAGCCATGAGACTGCCACTCCGTCGTCTACCGCACCACGATGCGGCTACTTGCTTCCGGTGAATCGCCGATTCAGAATCGCGGCCAGATAGCGAAGTCCGAGATTAAAGGTGAGCAGAAGGAGGATGATGACCGCGGCCGTTCCGGCAGCTTGCTGGGTTGCCGTGGACGAGAGACCCTCCGACTTGAGGTTGAACAGGTGGATGGTGAGTGTGTCGCCAGGAACGAGCGGGTTGAGCGAGAACCAGCCGTTAATCGAGCTGCTGCCGCCAGCCGTGAAGATCAGCGCAGCCGTCTCGCCGAGCATCTTGCCGGCGGTCAGGATGATGCCGGTAGTGAGCGCGGGGAGAGCCGACGGCAGCAGCACCCGGAACACCGTCTGGATTTTGCTCGCCCCAACAGCATAGCTGCCTTCGCGAAGCTCGTTTGGCACACTGCGAATGGCGTCTTCACTCACTCGCAGCAGCAATGGCAGGTTGAGGACGACGAGCGTGAGCGCGCCGGCCAGGCGCGAGAAGCCGAAACGATGACCTTCACCAAAATTCGTGACGAAGAGCAGGAAACCGAAAAGGCCGATAATAAGCGACGGAATGCCAGCCAGGGTCTCCGTTGCCAGACGTACCGCGGTGGTGAAGGGTCCGGGCTTCGCATATTCAGCCAGGTAGATGGCTGCCCCGCCAGCGATAGGAATGCAGATTAGCAGGGACAGGCCAATGATATAGAACGTGTTGAACACTTCTGGCCCAATTGGCACACCGGAGACGTCCGCCGTGGTCAGAAATTTCCAATTCACGACGCTGAAGCCCGCTTGCAGCGTGTAGAAGATAACGTAGGCCAGAATCGAGATGACCAGGATCCCCATACCCCAGAAGATCGTCGTCATCACCCGGTCGGCAATACGAGCGCGCGCCCGGATTCCTGCCCGCCTTTCGGGGGTAGGCTTGGTGACGCGGGCCGATCCTGCGAGAGTTGCCACTTAGCTCTCCCTCACCTTAGCCACGTTCATGGCTGCCGCCGCGACACGGGACATCGGCGCGGGTCCGCCCGGCTGCTTCGACGCATCACTGTAGACACTACGAGAAGCAACCTGTCTGCCGATGAGCACCAGCACGAACGAAATGACGAGCAGTACGAACGACAGCGACCATATGGCGTCGTAGCCCAGGCTGCCAGTCGTGGCTTCGCGGAAGTCCGCGAGAAGCTGTGTAGTAATCGTGCTCGTCGAGCTAAAGCGTATGTATGGCGCGGTATCTAAAAACTTGATGGGGAAGTTGTTGGGCGTCGCGCCGATCACCAGAGCGACGGCAAGGGTCTCGCCAATCGCGCGCCCCATGCCAAGGATCACGCCGGTGTATATGCCGGACTGCGCCGCCGGCAACAGCGTTTTCGCCACGGACTGCCAGCGAGTGGCTCCGAGCGCCAGGCTGCCCTCGCGGAGGCCGACGGGCAGTGCTGCTAGCGCGTCGATCGAGAGGGTCGTGATCGTCGGCATGATCATCACCGTCAGGACGATCACGGCCGCGATCAGGCCGAATCCCGCTGTGATGCCCTGCCCAAAAGTGCTGTTCATCACAGTTCGCACCCACGGCACCAGCACCACCAGACCGATGAAGCCGATGATGACGGAGGGCAATCCAGTCATCAATTCGAGCACCGGCTGCATGAACTGGCGTGCCCATCCAGGCGCGACCTCGACTACGAACACCGCCACCCCCACGCTGATCGGCGTGGCGACGACCACCGCAAGTAAGGTTGTCAGGATACTGCCGACGATGAGCGCCTGTGCGCCCACATATCCATCGTCCGGAGACCAATGAGCAGTGCCAAAGAAATCGCCGATGCTAATTGCGGGATGCTCAGGTGTCTTGAAGAATGTCTGAAATGCATGCGCTCCGACAAATACGAATACTGCCGCCATAGTAATGACCACGATAGCGGCGAAGATAGCGAAGACTATCGTGCTAATCCGCTCGCTGCTTCTCATCGGCATCCCCTCGAGTGGAATCCGCACTTGGCGCCCGGCCGCCATGTTTAGCGGCAGATCGGTATTGCCCGAATACACTACTGAGTGGCGAAACGTGTCGCCACGCCCGCCACTCAGTAGTGTATCCAATCTCTCGACGAGTTTGCCCGTTAGCTCAGCGTCTCGGGAGCCGGCGCGCCGGAGATGGTGTGCGACTGGATCGCCGTGCTGTTGATCTTGCCGATCTGGGCGTAACCCAGCGCCGGCACGTCGTTGTTCTGAACCTGATCGCTCAGCACGTACTTGAGCAGCTCCTTGGCGGCGCCGGTAGCGGGCCCCTTGGTGTAGGCGTGCTCGATGTTCCAGAACATGTACGTGCCCGCGTTGATCGCGGCAACCGTCGGCTTGGCGCCGTCGATGCAGAGCGGAATCACGTCGCTCGAGTTCGAGTTGGCGAAGCCAACCGTCACATAGCCGATGGCGCCCGGCGTCGCCTTGACAGCCGCCACGACGGCGCCCGTGCTGTCGAGGTTGCTCGTCGCGGACTCGTCCACACCGCCAAGAACGTACTTCTTGAAGGTTGCGCGCGTGCCCGAGCTCGCCGTGCGCGTGATCACGGTGATCGCTTCGTCCGGACCGCCGACGTCTTTCCAGTTCGTCGTGGCGCCGGTGAAGATCGACTTGATCTGGGCCGAGGTGAGGTCCGACACCTTGCCCTGCAGGTCGGTGTTCGCAACGAGCGTGAAGATCACCGCGGCGACCTGATGGTCGGTCAGCGCGCTGTACTGGCCCGGCGTGGTCTCCTTCTGCGAGGCGAACACGTCCGACATGCCGATCTGCACCGCGCCCGCGTTGGCATCCTTCAGGCCCTGGCCGCTGCCGCCCGCGTTCACGGTGGACTGGGTGCCGTTGGCCTTGTCAAACTCGGCCGCCGCCTGCTTGATCAGCGGCTGCAACGCGGAGGAGCCATCGACAGTGACCTGCTGGCCCGTGAGGCCCGCGACGGCAGTTGCGGTGCCCGCGCTCGTGGTGGTTGCCGCAAGCTCGGAGCTCGTGACAACGCACTTCGCCGGAGCCGTGGTTGCCGTGCTTGCCCCGGTCGAGCTGGAGTTGCCACCGCAGCCGGCGACGGCAAGTGTCGTCGCAAGGGCGAGACCGGCAACAACCTTGCCCGAAGTGGAACGGATCGCGTGCATGCGATCGAGCATACATCCTCCCCAATTCTGTTCACAACGCAATAGATAAGGATCAGACCAGTTCAGTGGGGGAGTTTGGAGCATATGGCTCATACCCCCTGCCTGTCCCGCAGAGATGCTAGCCCTGGAGAGTTAACCCTTAGCTAAATAAAGGTTAAAGAAACATTAAGTGGCAGCAAGTTGGGGAATGCCCGCCTGCAAGGGTGATATAGTTCGGGCAGGACGACAGGCGTTTGCGTGACGCATGCTCGTCTCCATCGCGCGGGCATTGATGCCGCCGGCAGGTGTGCGGAGCGACGACCCGCGCGAGTACCGCGGCTGCTTCGTCTGGCGGAGGCGCTCGCGCACATGAACGAAGGCCTTCTCATCTTGACGGCCCTGGCGGGTTTCCTCGTCGGCATCGCCGCCGCTTGGCCTCGGCGCCAATACGGCGACCTACGCTACAGCGAAGCGGAGTCGATGCTGCGCGGCACGCGCCGCGAGCTTGAGCGCCAGCGTGACGAGGCCAGCCGGCTCGAAGCGACCCTGCGCGCGGTTCTCGGCGGATTCCCGCGCCCCGTCATCATCACTGACAGCGAGCGGGTCATCCTCTTCGTCAATCCCGCAGCGGAGGCGTTCCTCTCCCGCAAGCGCGACGCCATCCTCGGGCGTTCCGTTGCCGCCGTGATCCAGGACTACGACACGACCCGCCTGCTCATAGAGGCGGGCGAGGCCAATCAACCCCGCGAGCGAACGTTCCAGCGTCCGACGACAGGTGAAACGTGGCGCGTCGCCGTAACGCCGCTCCATCTGACCGCCGTAGGCACGGGATTGGCCGCGCTCGGGGCACCCACGTTTCCGGCTGACACGACCTACCTCATCCTCGCCATAGAAGATCTGACCGAGCTACGGCGGCTTGAGACCGTCCGCCAGGATTTCGTCTCACACGTCTCACATGAATTACGCACGCCCCTGGCTGCCCTCAAATTGCTGGCGGAGACGCTGACAGGCGCCATCGAGACCGATCCGCCCGCGGCGCGCGAGTTCGTGCAGCGCATCACCGGCGAGATTGACCACCTCTCGCAAATGGTGGCCGAGCTGCTAGAGCTCTCGCGCATCGAATCGGGCCGCATTCAACTGCGCCGCGAGCCGACGGACATCGGCGGCCTGGTGGAGGTCGTAATTGACCGGCTCTCCCCGCTAGCCAATGAACGGCATATCGCCCTCGTGGCCGACGTTTCGCCTGATGTCTCAGACGCTCTCGCGGATAGCAAACGGATCGGCGAAGTGCTCGTCAATCTCATCCACAACGGTCTCAAGTACACCGACCCCGGTGGAACCGTGCGCGTCCGTGTCGAAACGGGTGAACAGGCGCGAAGCGAGGGCGCCTCAACGGCCAGAGGCGCGGGTGGCGAGCAGACGGGCGACCGGGCCATCATCGTCTCAGTTATCGACACAGGGGTCGGCATCAGCGAGGAAGATCTGCCGCGCGTCTTCGAACGCTTCTTCAAGGCCGACCGGGCGCGGACACGTGCCGTCGCGAAGTGGCCGAAGAATCTGTGGGATGAGGTCGAGGGGACTGAGGCGCCGCAGTCTCGCGCGGCGGCCGGGACGGGTCTCGGCCTTGCCATCGCCAAGCACCTCGTCGAGCTGCATGGCGGCCGCATCTGGGCCACGAGCCGGCTGGGACGCGGTAGCACATTCTCGTTCACGCTCCCCATCGCGGGCGCCGCCATCGAATGGGAGGATCAGGAGTCATCCCAAGAAGACACCCCAGCGGAGACCAGTCACTCTTCCGCCGGGGCGTCTCCCGCTCCGCGTGCATGACCACGGTGGGATGCCAGTTCCGCTTCGGTTGTCGTCACGCGGCGACGTACCCGCGCGGACTCCGTGTGAACGCACTCCGCTTATGCGGCTGTATTCTTTATCAGCGCCGCGCTTGGAAGCTGGTCGGTGGTGAGCGGCGGCAATTGACGATACAGGTCTGCGCCGGTCAATCCAGTGCGCCAGCTTCGCGTCGCCGCCAGGTCCGACACGAAATCAGCGCCCAGGTCGAGCCCCGTGGCCTGATACGTCAGGCTGATGGCCCTGCGCGCGAAGGCGATGTCGTTGCGCGGCTCGATCCGGTCGAGATCCTCGAAGAAAAAGCCGCAGCTCGTGAACATGGCCTGGGCGAAATATTGCGCTTCCAGCAGCGTCTCGGCGCGCGCTCTGGCAGTGCGCGTCGTGGGGATGTCCGTGCGTCCATAGCGCTGCCAGAACACGTCGTCTGACTCCCACCCGCTGCGCAGCGACATGTAGCCGTCGCGTGCGGCCCAGGGATCGCGGAGCGTCTCACCTCCCACCTTCTCGAAGGCGTCATTGAGACGTGCGGCCAGGGAATCGAGCGCGTGGCGAAGTGCCGGCTTCCATGAGGAATCGCCCTCCGTGCAGGGGCAACCCTGGCTCCAACGTGCCACGCCGTGAGCACAGCTCCACGCGCTCGGCACGCGCAGCTTCACCTCACGTGTCGCCGGGTGCGCGCGCAGATAGCGCCCAAGCGTCACCACCTCGAAGCCGAAGGCCTGCGCGCCGCCCGTGACGAGATGCGCCAGGAAACGGTCGCGCCAGGGCTTGTGGTGGCCATAGAGCTCGCCGTCGGTCGCCACCACAATGAGCTGGTCCTCACCGCGGGTAAGTTTGTCGTAATTGAGGTGATGGGGAAGATACGAAGCCGCGAAGGTGTCGGCGTTGTTGGTGGTATCCCAGTCGAACGAGACGCCGCCGCTAAGCGGGCCGTTGTAGAAGAACGCCGTGACACTGCGCCCCGATGGCAAGCGCACAAGATACGGCTCTGTGGGGTCGATGGGTTCAGCGGCCTGCCACGGAGCCAGCACGGTATATTCGACGCCACACTCCGCGACGACGTCCAACGTCTCTTCGTCCACTGCCGTCTCCGCGAGCCAGATGCCTTCAGCGCGACGCCCAAAGCGATGCGCGAAGTCGTCGAGGCCCCAGAGCACCTGCGTCTGTTTGTCGCGCCGGGTCGCCAGCGGTAGGATGGTGTGATTGTAAGCCTGCGCCATCGCGTTACCGATGCCGTAGCGCTCAACGTGCAGCCGGTCAGAGGCGACGATGCGGTCGTGGACGTCCTTGTGATAGCGTTCGAGCCAGGCCGCGAGCGTCGGGCCGAGGTCGAAGCTGATATGCTCGAAGTTGCCTTCTTCGGCGTTGGGGCGATAGCACTCGGCGGTGATCTTCTCGTTGAAGTTCTCGTACGGCGTCGCGCCGTGTTCTTGCGGCACGAGGCCGGAGAAAGGATCGTCGCGCGGGGGCTGGTAGAAGTGCCCATGCAGCGTTACGAATTTGTGCGAATCAGTACCCCTCGACACCTACGCACCCAACTTTCCAAAGGTCACTCACCATCGAGCGCCTCGCGCTTCGCAGAGCGAGTTTCGCGAGCCACAGGTTACACAACGATTGCGGCCAGCGAAAAGATGCGGCCCGGCCCACACCTACAGGAACTCTAGGACTTCTTCGTCCGTGGAGTAGCCCGATCAGTTAGGATTTGCTGCGGGCGTAACCTCATCCGTTTCCCATATTCTATCAGAGTCCGTCACGTTAGCCAATCGCGCGAAATGCAAGTGTTGTACCAATCCTGTGCAATGAACTACACGGCGTTTTGGCCCCTTCACGTCCAATTACGCGCTGAATAGAAGTGAAAAAGCACGCCGCCCGGCACGTGCCGGGCGGCGTGAGATACGAGCGGCGCACTGCCGCCTGAAAGTGCCTGCCTGCTCAGGCCGTCTTCACCTGCGCGGAGACGAGGAAGGCCTCATATGCCTCGCGCAGCCGCGGATATCGCAGCAAGAAGAAGCCCGCGTACTCATGGTCGAGCGGCTTCGGCTGCCTGAGCAGATGCATGCCCACGTCCTTCAGCAGCCGATTGCCCTTTCGACCGTTGCAGGAGCGGCAGCACGCCACCAGATTCTCCCATGTGCCCTGGCCGCCGCGTGATCGCGGGATGACGTGATCCAGCGTAAGGTCGCGCCCGTGCTTCCCGCAGTACTGGCAGGTCTCATCGTCGCGCAACAGGATGTTGGCGCGCGTCGGCCTCAGCACCATGCGCGGCACGCGCACGTTCGCAAGAAGCTGCACAATGACCGGCTCGTCTGCGGGCAAATGGCGGGCCGCAATACCTTCCTCAATCGCACGGCGTATCTGTGGATCGATGAAGGTAACCTTCTGCTTCGAAAGCAGCACGACGAGCCGGCGCTCTGGGATGACTGAGAGCGGCTGCAGCGCGGCGTTGAGAACCAGCACCGGCATCGTCGTCCCCCCTCTCCTCGAACACGATGGCTATAGCGTCACGTGGCGAAGATGAGGGACCCGGCGCAGAGCACGGCGAGGAAGCCGCACCTGCCAGGATTTACCTTCGCCTTCTGTGGCGACCACTACTCCAACCCGCGTGGGAGCCTGGACTGTCGCTCCCCCGATAGCAAGCGCACAAAGCAAAAAGCACGCCCCTGCTGGTGGGGGCGTCACAAGCGCACATCGCGCCCGTAATCGCTACCCTCGCCTGCATGGCGTGCTCCTACTGCGACCGCACCCCACCCCAGCGGCGCTTTCACGCATCTGTGATGGTGTGACATGGTCGGGGTGAGAGGACTCGAACCTCCGACCTCAGCGTCCCGAACGCTGCGCGCTAACCAACTGCGCTACACCCCGAGAGTCGACGCTTTCAAGCGAGAAACCGTGTCAACACCGCCGCATCTGCGGCATGATCGGCCCAGTTCCCCACGTGGCGGCAGTATAGCATATGGTCGTCGCGGGCTGCAAGTGCGCAAGCAGCGCCCAACCGGGCCGACGGCCGGCGCTCGCTCGCAGCAGGCCTAGCGCAGAGGCGCGCTCGCGCTCGTCACGACTGCCGGCCACAGGTTGACGATCAGACATACGGCGAAGATCAGCCCGACCGGCCCGGACAGCCCGAAAGCCACGTGTGTCGCGACGCTCGCGCCGAGGAGCGATTCCGCGATGATCGCGCCGACGCGCAGCAGGGCCGCCGCGTTGCCCAGCCACAACGTGGCACTCACCAAGCGCGGGGAGGCGATGGCGCCGCCCGAGAAGGCCGGCAGCATGCGCACGGCAATGCCGGCGATGAGCAACGCGATAAAGCCTACGGCGAACGCATGGCGTATCGCGTCCGGCGCCATCGGCGCGGCCGGCGCGCCAGCCAACCGCGCGACGCCATCCACCACCAGCATGGTCGCCCCCAAGATTGCCCAGCCGTACGCGCTGCCGATGAGCGCCACGAACGGGCCGTAGGCCGTGCGCTCCATCTCCATTCGGCGGCGGTAACCGGAGGCGAGACGCTGGGGCTGGGGAGCGAGCACCGCAACGCTGCCCGGAAGCTTGCCTCGTTGGCGCATCATGCCGACGCATACGCCGAAGAACGCGAGCAGCGCCCCGCCGAGGAGCAGGTCGCCCACGCCGCCCGCAACGCCCGGCCACCACCCCGCCACGGCTGTGAGCGAGCCGATGGAGGCGGCGAGGCCGAGTCCGTAGCATCCGGCGAGTGGCCATAACGTGCGACGGGGGAAAGCCGAAAGCCCCGCGTACATCGGCAGCGCCTGTGCCGACATCGCCACCGCCACCGGCACCAGGAAGCCGAACAGGCCGAGCGTAGTGTTCGCGGCGTCTTGCGGACCGGGTACCACGGCCACGGGAGACGCGGCCGCGCGCGCGACGTCGGCGAGGTTAACGGCCGCGGCGAGCGTCAGCGCGAGGAAGGCCACGGCGATGAATGGGGCCACCGCAACGAAGGCTCTCCGCGTGGCGAGCGCCGGCCCGCGCCCCATGGTCGATCCGGCGAGGGCGACGAAGCCCATGAGCGCGACCAACTCCAGCGCGCCGCTCATAACCAACGCCGTGCGCCATAGGCCTGCGCCGCTTGCTGCCGCCAGCGGCTGGCTCACCCCCCTCAAAAGTAGCGCCGCGACCTGGCATGCGAGCAGAGGCGCAACCGCGCGGCGCCCGACGAGTGGCGCGCCGCGCAACCGGGGAAAGAAGTGCAGCGCGACGCCGAGCACGAAGAGCCCCGCCCAGCCGTAGAGCTGCAGATGGCCGTGGGCTTGTGCGATAGCCAGCCACCACGCGCCCTCCGGGATGCCGAGCAGCCGCGTGAGGGTGAGCACGGCCGCCAGGGCGAAGCCGCCGCCCGTCCCCAGGGCGAGCGCGCTGGCCACCACCGGCGCCACGAGCCTGAAGGGCGCCTGACCTCTGTCGCCGGCCATCTCGACTCGCTTCCCCAGCGGCGGCGCCGTCGTGTCGGAAACCTGCATGATCGCTCCTCTCGCCCTTGTATCGTCCGAACACTACGGCGTAGCCGCCGGCTGCGCTGCGACTTTTGTCGCACTTCGCGGCGCGCTCGCATCCTCTGCGGGGCAGTGCTGCACGGTGCCTGGCGAGCGCGCCGCGATCGGCGGATATAATGAGGGCACGGCGGCCATCGGTTCGCTGCTCGCGACGTTGAGGCCCGACCGGGGGCCGGGAGGTAGGCAGCGTATGGGCGCGACGACCGACGCCGAACGCCTGACCCAGCTCAACCGCGAGCTCACCATCCTCAACAGCATCGCCCAGGCGCTCAATCGTTCCGTTGAGGTAGGCGAGGCGCTGCGGGCTGCGCTTGCCCAAGTTGCGGACCTCCTTGAGCTGAGTACCGGCTGGATCTGGCTCCTCGACGAGGAGACCGGGGCCTCCTACCTGGCCGCTGCGCAGAACCTCCCGCGCGCCCTCACCAAGAATCCCCAGCGCATGACTGGCTCCTGCTACTGCCTCGACACCTACCGCGAGGGCGACTTGAACGGCGCCGCTAATGTGAACGTGGTCAAGTGTAGCCGCCTCTCTGGCCTGGTGGACGACACCAACGGCCTCCGATACCACGCGAGCATTCCCCTCTACGCCCACGGCAAGAAACTCGGCGTCCTCAACCTGGCGAGTCGCGATTGGCGCGGGTTGGACCCTGACGACCTGCGCCTGCTCTACACCATCGGTGATCTGGTCGCCATTGCCGTGGAACGCGCCCGTCTCTTCGCTCAGAGCGCTCGCCTGGGCGCTCTCGAAGAGCGAAACCGCCTGGCGCGTGAGATCCACGACACGCTCGCGCAGGGCCTTGCCGCGCTTGCCCTCCAGCTCGAACACGCCGACGCGCTGATCGACGCCGACGCCGACCGTGAGCGCGTGCAGCGCTCCGTGCGCCAATCGCTCTCGCTCGCCCGCGCCAATCTCGAAGAAGCGCGCCGCTCCGTCCATGATCTGCGTGCGGCCCCACTCCAAGGCCGCACCCTGGCCGAGGCACTCTCCGCGCTGGTGGATGACCTGACGCGACAGGATGAGCTTGCCGCCGCCTTCGAGCTTGCGGGCGAAACACGCCCGCTACCCATTCGTGTCGAGAGCGGGCTCTATCGCATGGCGCAGGAGGCCCTCTCGAACGTACGCCGCCATGCTGGTGCGCGACGCGTCACGGTCCGGCTTGAGACGCTGCCCAAGCGCGTGCATCTTCTGGTCGAAGACGACGGCGCCGGCTTCGACGTGGAGCATGTGCCCGAAGGCAGTTACGGCCTGATCGGCCTGAACGAGCGTGCGCGCCTCCTCGGCGGAACATTGCGAGTGGAAAGCTGCCCCGGCGAGGGTACACGGCTTGAGGTTGACGTGCCGCTGGTGGGTTCTCTATGAAGCAGTCCATCCGAATACTCGTCGCTGACGACCACCCAGTCGTGCGCGACGGCCTCGTCGCCATCCTGGGCACACAGCCCGACTTTCAAGTGATCGGCGAGGCCGGCTCCGGTGATGAGGTGGTCTCGCGCACGATTGCCCTGCGGCCGGACGTCGTGCTGCTCGATCTTGAGATGCCCGGCATGGATGGTGTCGAGGCGCTAAATGCCCTACGTGCGCGCGGCTCCAGTGCGCGTGCGGTCGTCTTCACCGCGTTCGACACCGATGACCGCATCCTCTCCGCCCTGCGTGCTGGAGCGGCAGGCTATTTGCTCAAAGGCGTCCCCCGCGACGAGATCTTCCAGGCCGTCCGCGTGGTCCACTCCGGCGGTTCGCTGCTTCAGCCAGTGGTCGCCTCGCGGCTCCTGCGGCGGGTCACGGAAGATGCCCCGGTCGGCGTCGAGCCGTTGACCTCTCGCGAGATCGAGGTGCTGCGCCTCCTCATGCGCGGACTCCAGAACAAAGAGATCGCTCGCGAGCTTGTCGTCACCGAGCGCACCGTCAAATTCCACGTAAGCGCCATCCTCCGCAAGCTCAACGCCGGCAATCGCACTGAGGCAGTGGCCATCGCCACCAAGCGGGGTCTGCTCAAGTAGCAGGCGCTTCCCTTCCCGCCGTACCTGTACGCAAGGTCAGATTTCTGACAGACTCTCCTCGCAGGCCTGTCATGAGCATTGACATGGCGGCGAGTGCGCAGCTATACTCGCTTTCGTAGTCAACACAGGCGCACTGCGCGTACCAGCGCACGCGCTCGAACACAGAGGAGGGGCAATATGGCAGGCGGTACGTTCCGCGCCTTCATCCCCACCTCTGCGCTCTCGACGCGCGAGCGGTACGTGGGTCTCATCGTCGCCCTTCGTGGCGGTGAGTGCGAGGCCGCAGTGTGCCCATCGGCTGGGAAGCGGGTGTCCGGTCATTAGGTAGACCACCAACACCACGCGAGACCTCCCCCAGGACCATGGGCCAACGACGGAAGTAGTGGCCGATGGTCCTTTTTGCTGCCCTCCGCAGGAATAGCAAACCATCTCCCCCTTCCTTCTCTTACCGCCGGCCCGGTCTGCCCAATGCTGACACAGGTTGTCAGTTTTGCTGTCTATACTAGAACATGTGACCTACATCAAGAGGAGGCGACATGGCCATCCTGAATGACGAATTGACGCGGCCAACGCAGCACGGGCAGCCAGCCGTCGAGGCGAAGCGCACTGGCATCCTCACTCCTGAAGAGCTCGCCGCGCTTGCCGGCCATGACGCCCTCGTCGTAGACCGCGTCTCCAAGCGCTTCGTCAAGAGCGGCGGCCGGCGCCTCTTCGGACGCGGTGGCAAGGCGCGGGTAGTGCGCGCGGTGGACGACGTGACGCTCACCATCGGGCGGCGCGAGATCGTCGGCGTGCTCGGCTCGAACGGGTCGGGCAAGTCGACGTTCATCCGGCTCATCTCCACGCTGCTGCTGCCGGATACCGGGCGAATCGAGGTCTTCGGACGTGACGTGGTGCGCGAGCAGCGGGCCGTCCAGCGCATGATCAATCGGGTGAGCGTCGAGGCGGCGTTCTTCCGCAAGCTCAGCCCGATGGAGAACCTGCTCTACTCTGCCCGGCTCTACGGTGTGCCGCCGGCCCAGGCGCGGCGCGAGATCCGCGACATCCTGACGCGCCTGGGCATCAAGCCGGATCGCATCGGGCAGCCGCTAGAGAGCATGTCGCGCGGCATGCAGCAGAAGGTCGCCATTGCCAGGGCGTTCCTCACGGCGCCGATCTTCCTGCTGCTCGACGAGCCGACCACCGGCCTCGACCCGCGCTCCAAGCAAGATGTGCAGGTGTTCGTTCGCGAGCTGCGCGACACGCACGACGCCACCATCCTGCTCACGACGCACGACATGGACGAGGCCGAAGCGCTCTGTGACCGCATCGCCATCATCGACGGCGGCCGCATCGTCGCCCAGGGTACATCCGACGAGCTCAAGCGCGAGGTCGCCGCGAGACTCAGCCTCGACCGCGCGGCGACGCTGACGGATGTCTTCATGGCCTACACTGGCCGCGACTGGGAAGAAGACGAGCCTGAGAACGAAAGTGACGATGAGTAGCGCGACACGATGCGCGACCGCTCGAATCGGGCCAAATCGCCTTGAATTCGGCCCTCAGACGCTGCGTGAAAATGTCCGTGCAATTCGAAAAACGGCCAAGAACGGCCACGAGCGTAGAGGCAAAAAATCATGACGCACATGCGAAAACGGCCACGAACGGCCATGTGAGGGTAACGACGAAATGTCTCGTGGACATGCGAAAACCGGCCGCCAACGGCCAGGTCGGTAGTTCACAAAAATAGCGTTCACCATGGCGAAAACGGCCACGAACGGCAACGAGAATCGCGCCCGGCGTGTTGGAGGTAGAGAGGTAGGCACATCCTTGATTCAAACGAAAAGTTCCCCAGGCGTCGCCGTGGCACTGCGCGAGGCGTGGCGTGGCATGGGCGCCGAGG
>CAYYCB010000021.1:0-3503 GCA_964469715.1 uncultured Ktedonobacterales bacterium
TAGCGCGCGAAGCTCGCCTAATGCGGCATGCGTAGGGCCAGACGCCAGCTCCTCCAGATAGCGCCGCCGAAACTCCTCGAATTTCGCCGGATCGTGTCCGTACCACTTCCGCAGGGCCGTGCTCGGCGCGACCTCTTTGAGCCACAGATCAATCCGCGCTCGCTCCTTCGAGAGACCCCGCGGCCAGAGCCGCTCCACCAGCACGCGCGTCCCATCCTCCGGCCCGGGCGACTCGTACGCCCGCTTCAATCGCGGCATATGCCTCTGCGCTGCCATCACCTGCCCCTTGCCAGAAACTCGTGACGGGAAATGAGCGGAAATGGCGGGAAATGACAGGACTTGACGGAACATTTCCATCCCGCCGCCGCTGGCGCCCGCTCGCCACACAGTATACGCTGCTTGTGCGTCAACCTCATACCGACTCCGGCTCGGTCACCAGCGCTCGCAGAGGACCTCAGCCCCGCGGCCTTTGCTTACGACACGTTCAGCGCCGGGACCGCGAGCGATGGCCGCCGCACCGAGTTTGGTACAACCAGCAGCGCCCCAACCCACGGGTTATCCCTGCAAAAAAATGCCCCGCGCACACGAAAATCGGCCACAATCGGCCACACGAATACTCCACTCACACGTGGGAGGTCAAAATTGGCTCAACTCTTGCATATGCGGACACAACAGGTTCGATCAGCAGAGGATTCAGCTATGCGGCGCGTACTCATCGTAGATGACGACAAGTCGATCCGCGAGATGCTTCGCGCGTGGCTGGAGCTCGAAGGCTTCACCACAGCGACCGCGGCCGACGGCATGGAAGCCGTCGGGTTCCTCGCAGCTAACGAGGCGTCATGGGTCGTGCTCATGGACGTGATGATGCCCCGGATGAACGGCCACGACGCCTGTCGCCTGCTTGCGACGCTGCCGGTCAGCGGGCGCTACCGCGTGGCGCTGATGACGGCTGGCTACGGTGACGACACCCAGGCGCCAAGCCTAGCGCGGGCAGTCCTGCGCAAGCCGTTCGACTTCGAGCAGCTCTCCAGCGTGGTAGAGTTGTTGTCCCGTGAGCTGGGCCCACTACCGGTCGTCGGAATGCCATTCCCCGTGCGCACGTACAGCACGATGCCGGCCGCATGAGACGGCCTGCCAACTCGGGCACCCGCACAACCGACCGCCAACCGACAGCCGTTCCAACGGCAGGGGATACGGGGGAATCGCGGCCTGGCGACGGTCGCGGGCGACTTGACGGTCCAGGGCGTAGATGTTACACTTCGGTGTGCATGCGGGCGATTAGCTCAGTTGGTTAGAGCGCCACGTTGACATCGTGGAGGTCGGGGATTCGAGTTCCTCATCGCCCACCAGAGAGAAGCCGCCGGGGGAACCCTCCGGCGGCTTCTGCGTTGTCTCACCCCTATGATGTGAGTCCCCGACGCTCGGCACAGGCGCCGAATGGGGACGCTGCTAAGGTTACGCCTCCGGCTCCGCTGTAAACAGGGGCACGATGCCAAGGCGCGCTACCAGCGCTTGTAGATCGGACGCGAATGCTCGTCGCGGCAGCCGTCACGCGGGTTCGTCAGAGCGCATCGGGGGCGGGATGAAGAGTCCGCGCTCGGCGGCGAACCGTTCATAGGAATCGCGCGTGAGGGGCAGGTTGTGCTCCATGGCCCATTCCCAGAAAGGGACATATTGCGTGCGGGCGGTCTGGTGCTCGCGCATCATCAGCTCGGAGGCCAGGCTGCCGTCGGCGAGATAGCCGCCGTCGCGCCAGGCGGCGTACAGGGGGGTGTGATCGTAAGGGATGGAGCGATGCTCGAAGCACCACGTGCTCCCATCCCATGTGAAGAGGCCGTACTGGGCGTTGACGTCGCCGTTGAAGGGACAGCCGACGGCGCCGACCACGACGACGTGCCGGCCGGCCACGTGGCGTTCGTATGGATAGTGGATGTGCGCGGCAATGACGGTAGGCTCCTCAACACCGGCGAGGGCTGCGGTGACGTCGGCGTCCGACCGGAGGCGGCCCAGACCCTCACGATTGTTACGCGGGCTGCCGTGCACGATGCGGATGGGAGCCGCGCCGGAGAGCTCAACGCGCATGCTGAAAGCCAGCGTGTCGAGGTAGGCAAGATGCGCGGGCGTGAGCTCGGCGACGGACAGGCGGACAGGAGTCCACCAGCTCGTCTCCCACTCCGGCGGATGATTCCGGCCGCGGGCGAGGGAGGCGAGCCAGGTGTCGTGATTGCCGCTGATGCTGGCGAAACCGAGCGAGATGACACGGTCGAGCACGGCGCCGCTCTGCGGCCCGCGATTGACCAGGTCACCCGCGATGACGATGCGGTCGGGCCTCACGCGCTCGAGATCGGCGAGAACCGCCTCAAGTGCGGGGAGGTTGCCGTGGATATCGGCGATGACGGCGAGGGTCGGTTTCGCAGCGGCCACTGGCTAATGCTCAGCGATGTCTATGCTGTTGATGGTGTCGCCGGGCTGGCGGTCGCGACCAGGATCACGCTCGCGGAGGCTGTTGACGACGTCCATGCCGGAGACGACCTTGCCAAAGACGGCGTGCTTCCCATTGAGGTGGGGCGTCGGGCCGAAGGTGATGAAGAACTGCGAGCCATTGGTGTTAGGCCCGGCGTTCGCCATGCTCAGTGTGCCGGGGCCGTCGTGCTTGAGGGCGAGAGCGCTTCGCTCATCGTTGAAGCTGTAGCCTGGGCCGCCAGTGCCGGTGCCTCTTGGGTCGCCACCCTGGGCCATGAAGCCCTTGATGACGCGATGGAAGGTGGTGCCGTCGTAGAAGCCTTCGCGGGCGAGGAAGACGAAATTATTGACGGTGGCCGGGGCCTGGTCGGCGAAGAGCTGGACGGTGAAGTCGCCCTTCGCGGTGTGGAACGTCGCGTCGTAGCGCTTGTTCGGGTCGATCTGCATCTCAGGCGGTCGGTTGTATTGCTTCGCGGCCATAGGGATTCCTCCTCCAGTTGGGCAGCTATTGAGCGCGCAGGAGCTCGACGTCGAAGATGAGGGTCGCGTTAGGCGGAATGACGCCCGCCGCGCCGCGAGGACCGTAGCCAAGGTCCGGCGGAATGATGAGCCGGCGCTTCTCACCTGGGAGCATACCGGCGACGCCGGTATCCCACCCCTTGATGACCTGACCGCCGCCGAGGCTGAACACGAAGGGCTGCCCGCGATCCACGGAACTGTCGAACTTCGTGCCGTCGGTGAGCCAGCCGGTGTAGTGGACCGTAACGCGCTGGCCCGGACGGGCGGGCGTGCCCGCTCCTTGCGCGAAGACGATGTACTGCAGACCACTTGGGAGCGTCTGCGTCGGGCCGTCGACGGGCTGTGGGCCGCCAATTTGTCCTGGCACGGCGTTGATTCTCGCTTTCATTCTCGGGTGTCTGTCCCGGCGCCTCGCGCTTCTTCCACGCCGGAAGCGCCTGGATCCATGATAGAAGTATAGCCGCGGGCGTCCACGGCAGGCCCGAGAGAATGGGCAGAATAGGAAGGGGCGTTCAGAAGGC
>CAYYCB010000021.1:3603-6680 GCA_964469715.1 uncultured Ktedonobacterales bacterium
GGCCGTAAACAGCCGCGCACAAGATTGAACGTCAGTGGCCGATGTGCTATGCTAGCCGCCAGCCTGGAGGGTAGCGGTCGGGCGGCATTAGAGCGCTCGCGAACACGGTGAGGAGCGGTCCGCATGCTACATTGGGGACGTGGAGGGGGCACGGACCGCGACGTGGAGCGGCGTATCCGGCAGATCAAAGAGATCGTGCGCATCGGGACGGAGCTGCGCGCGGACATTGGCCTAGAGCAGACTCTCACGCAAATCGTTGAGGCCGCCAGCACGACGCTGGGCTTCGGTGTGGCGGTGCTCAATCTCGCATATCCCGACATGCAGCGGCTGGAAGTCGTGGCGACGATCGGGTTGGATGAGACAGAGCGCAAGCGCCTGATGGAGACGCCGCCAGCGGCCGACCGCATCCTGGCGGTTATGCGTCCCGAGTTCTGCATCAGCCACTCCTACTTCATCGGGCACGAATATAAGCACCTGCTAGAAGGAGTCAGCGGTGTTACGGTCTATACCTCCACGCCGCCAAACGCGCCACGCGGCCCTGATGCCTGGCATCCTGAGGATGTACTGCTCGTCCCGCTCTCCAGTTCGCGAGACGGGGGTCTGCTAGGCATCCTCTCGCTGGACCAGCCGGAAGACGGCAAACGCCCGTCAATCGAGACGGTGGAGATGTTGGAGCTTTTCGCGTCGCAGGCGGCGATGGCGGTGGAGACGTCGCGGCTGTTCCACGAGCGTGAGGTAGAGCGCCAAGAACTCGATGCACAGCTCTGGAAGCTGCTGGGGCTGCTCGAACAGGTGCGGCTGAATCAGCTCGACGTACGGGCGCAGCTCGACGGGCAGACGTTGGCGCCTATCGGAGATTCGCTGAATAGTGTCTTAGACGCACTCGGCGGCGTGCTGCTGGAGGCCCGCTCGGCGAGTGAGGTGGTCAGCACGAACGCGACGGAGATGCGGGAGTCCGCCGTGCAGCTCGCGAGCAGTGCGCAGACGCAGGCCGGCCAGATCGCCGACGTGTCGCGCTCCATCGAGGCGACGGCGCGCAACGTCCGCAAGATCGCGGAGGTGGCGGGGGAGACGAGTGAGGCGGCGCGTGAGGCGCTCGAAGTCTCGCAGACCGGCCGCGAGGCGGCGGAGCGTGCGGCGGAGGGGATGAGCGCGGCGCGCGAGATGGCGCTACAGTCGCTGAAGAAGATGAAGCGGCTGAGTGAGAGCAGCCAGGAAATCGGCGATATCGTCCAGTTAGTGTCGGACATCGCGACCAAGACGAACCTGCTGGCGCTCAACGCGGCCATTGAGGCGGCGCGGGCCGGAGAACACGGCCAAGGTTTCTCGATCGTCGCGAAGGAGATCCGCGGCCTGGCGGCGAGCACTGCCGAGGCGACCAAGCAGATCAACTCACGCATCCAGGCGATCCAGAATGAGACGAACGGCGTGGTAGTGACAATCGAGCATAGCGCCGAGCAGATCGTGGCACAGTCCGACGCGGCCCAACACGCAGGCGCGGCCCTCCACCATGTTGACCGGGTGGTGCGGGCAATCGCCGAAGCAGTCGGGCGTATGAGCGCCACGGCAACGCAACAGGCCGACGCGGCGGCTCTGGTCTCCTATTCGGCGTCGGGCATCGCACAGTCTACCTCGCAGGCGCGCGACCGCATGGAGGAGATGCGCACGGCGATGGATCGCCTGGTCGAGCTATCGCAGTCGCTGCTGCGGTCGATCAGCGTGTTCCGGTTGGGCAACGGACGGCCGGGCGCGATTACCACGCCGCGCGTCACCGGGCACCTCACGGGCATGGAGGACGCGGCAGAGCCGATGCCGGCAGCGTTTGGGATGCTAGGCGCGCAGAGCGGGCCGCTCTCGCGCTTCGCGCCACCGGCGCTTGAGGCGAGCCCTCCACTCGATCGACCTGAGCGAGGCGGCTTCTCAGGCACACTGGAGCCGATCTACACGACAGGCCCGCTTGGGCCGATGCCGAGCGCCGACTGGGATGGATCCGGCCACAACCTCCGGAATGCGGGGCGCGGGGTGCCTTTCCCGACGACGCACGACGATCGATGAAACGCCAGCGCTGGCGTGTTGTCAACCAGCCGCGGACGCGACATGCAGCCCGGACGCCCCGGCTGTAGGCGGCGGCACGGTCGCCTCGATGACGGCGAGGCCGGTGAGATCGGCTGTGCTGGCGCCGAGCGCAAGGGCGAGGCGGCGGAGGACGTAGGGCTGAGGTTCTTCCTTGCCGTGTTCGAGATGAGTGATAGTGTCGCGCTTCAGACCGGTGAGGTCGGCGAGTTGACTGATGCTGAGGCCGCTGCGCTGGCGGGCCTGACGAAGACCACGAAGCTTCACGACGCCCCTCCTCATTGAGGTTGCGAGGTAGCGCCGGCGACGCTGCCGGCGCACGCAGTAAGAGGGACCGGGCTACGGCAACAGCCGCCGAGTGCTGCGAGTCCCACTGCCACTACATTGCACGTTCGGTGCCGATGGCCGAGCTCGCCAGTAAGGCGATGTCAGCGTGAGCTCATCCTCACGGTCTCATTCTAACAGATGGTCTGGGTGACGTAAAGCGATGGTTAAGGCGAGTCAAAGCACCCGGACATGCTCGACGGGTAGGCGAAACCCGGCGCGGAGCCGGTTTGTATGGAGATGCCGTAGTCGAGGGCAAAGTGCGACTTATACGGGCGCGTTCTCGAATAACAAAGCGAGAGGGGACGCACGACGGCGTCCCCCTATGACCTACGATTGAGCGACTAGGCGCCGGGGAAGTGGCAGGCCGCGAGTTGGCCGGGGCGCTTGGCCTCCAACGGTGGCGGAACCTCGCGACAGATGGCCTGGGCTTTCCAGCAGCGTGGATGGAAGGGACAGCCCGACGGAGGCCGCACAGGGCTGGGGACGTCACCTGTGAGGATGATGCGCTTGCGCGTGGCCTCGACCTCAGGATCGGGGAAAGGGCTCGCGGAGAGCAGGGCGATGGTGTAGGGGTGCTGGGGAGACTGGTAGACGTCGTCGCCGGTGCCCAGTTCGACGATATGGCCAAGATACATGACGGCTACGCGGTCGCTGACGTGCTTGATGGCCGAGAGGTT
>CAYYCB010000021.1:6780-23328 GCA_964469715.1 uncultured Ktedonobacterales bacterium
GGCCAAGATACATGACGGCTACGCGGTCGCTGACGTGCTTGATGGCCGAGAGGTTGTGGGAGATGAAGAGATAGGTGAGGTCAAATTCCTTCTGCAGATCGCGCATCAGGTTGAGAACCTGGGCCTGGATAGAGACGTCGAGGGCGGAGGTAGGCTCGTCGGCGATCACGAACTTGGGATTGAGGGCGAGCGCGCGGGCGATGCCGATGCGCTGGCGCTGGCCGCCGCTAAACTCGTGGGGATAACGGTTGATGGCATTGGGGGGGAGGCCGACGACCTGCAAGAGCTGCTGGATGCGGGCTTGCTGCTCGGCCTTGGAGCCCCGATTGAAATTGACCAGAGGCTCGCCGATGATGCGGCCGACGGTGTAACGCTGGTCGAGTGAGCTATAGGGGTCCTGGAAGATCATCTGCATGTCGGAGCGGCGCCGGCGCACTTCGCCGGGCGAGGCCTTGGTCAGATCGGTCCCGTCGAAATTGATCGTGCCCCCCGTAGGCCGGATAAGATGCAGGATGGCACGACCGAGTGTGGACTTGCCGCAGCCGCTTTCGCCCACAAGGCCGAGCGTCTCACCGCGCTTGATGTCGAGATCGACGCCGTCAACCGCTTTGACGTTTGCCACAGTGCGAGAGAGCAGGCCGCCACGGATGGGGAAGTACACCTGCAAACCCCGCAGGCTTACGAGTGTGTCGCTTGCTGCCGGGGCTGGTGTCGTCGATTCGAGCAGTTCTGCTGCCATAAGTAGACTCCCTGAGGGCCCTACGCCCGAGCGAGGCGGTGGCGAGTGCCGTGCGCCGGCCGGATGTGCGCCGTGAAAAGGCGATAGGCGTTAGTATGGATAAAAGCAGGCGGCCTGCTGCCCTGGGCCGACTGTCTCAAGCGGCGGCAACTCCTGGCGGCAGCGGGGCTGAGCCTTGCGACAGCGCGGCGCGAAGGGGCAACCCGGTGGCAGACTAATGAGATTAGGTGGCTGGCCGCCGATTGCCTCTAGCCGCTCGCCCCGTTGCGCGTTGGGCCGCGGTACCGCATTTAGCAAAGCCTGCGTGTAGGGATGGGCCGGCGTTGCAAACAGGGTCTTGGTAGACGCATGTTCTACGATACGCCCGGCATACATGACGGCGACCCGCTGGCAGAAGCCGGCGACCACGCCGAGGTCATGGGTAACCAACAGGGTGGCGGTGCGGAACTCTTTCGATAGTCCTCTCATGAGGTCGAGCACCTGGGCCTGGATAGTAACATCCAGCGCGGTGGTCGGTTCATCGGCAATGAGCAGTTGGGGGTTGCAAGAGAGGGCAATAGCGATCATCACGCGCTGGCGCATGCCGCCACTGAACTCGTGAGGATAATGGCTCAGGCGGCTGCGCGCCTCCGGAATGCGGACACGATCCAGCATCTCTGCGGCACGATTCATGGCCGCTTTGTCGTCGAGTTTCAGATGGACCTTGACCGCCTCGGCAATCTGAAAACCGATGGGAAGCACGGGATTGAGCGAGGTCATTGGATCCTGGAAGATCATCGCGATCTTGCCGCCACGCAGCTTATAGAGATCATCCTCGTCCATGTCGAGGATGTCGTCCCCCTGGAAAAGGAGGCTGCCGCCGACGATCTTGCCCGGCTTCGTTATCAGCCGCATGATGGAAAGAGACGTGACGCTCTTGCCGCTGCCGCTCTCGCCAACCACACCTAACGTTTCACCCTCATCCAGGTAAAACGACACATCTTCGACGGCCTTCACCACGCCGCTGCGAGTGAAGAAGTGCGTCTGAAGATTCTTGACTTCTAGGAGCCTCTCAGACATTACAGCCTCTACTCTTCAATAAGACACGCACGCCAGTCCCTGCCATCGGCCTCGGGTCAGGCGCAGCGACTAATCTTTGGTGCGCGGATCGAAGGCGTCACGGACGCCGTCACCGACGAAAGAGAAACAGATAACGAGGATCACCAGGACGATGCATGGCCAGAAGAGCTCGGTCCACGATGTCGCCACTTTATCCACTGCGTCTGAGATCATGAGACCTAGACTCGTCGCAGGTGGCCTTAAACCAGCGCCGATGAGGCTGATTCCGGCCTCGCCAATGATTGTATTGAGGATGTCGAGCGTGGCCGCTACCACCACGATGTTCATCAGATTGGGCACGACGTGACTCAGAATGATGGAGCGATTTGTGCCTCCGGCGGTGCGAGCCGCCTCGATGAATTGTTGCTCCTTCAGCTCAAGCGTGCGCCCACGAACGAAACGCATCATGAGAGGCCATGCCAAGAGGCCGATGGCCAATGTGAGAAGGATGACACGGCCGATGGGATTGCCGTGGAACCACTCATCGAAGAGTGGGCCAAGCGTTGCGCCCATCAGCACGATGAGGAGAATGCCGGGGAAGGCGAAGACGATATCGGTGAAGCGGTCGAGGACAGTTCCCAACCAGCCGCCGTACCACCCCGCAAGAGTGCCAAAGAGGATGCCGAGCCCGATATCAAGCACCTCAACCAAAAGGGCAATCTCGATAGAGGTGTTGATGCCTGCCATGATAAGCGCCAGGATGTCCCGGCCATCGGCATCGGTTCCGAGCGGATACTCTAGCGAATTCGGGCCCAGGGGAAGGAACGTGCCGGGCAGGTCCGCATTGTTGATCTCGACGTGGACCGGGTTATGGTACTTATCCGGCCCGATCGTCTCTGTACCGGTCAATCCACCCTGTATGTTGGGGCCGAGGTGGCGATAGATGATCGGAAATACAAAGCTGCCAACGATGAGGATGAGCAGAACCGACAAACAGATGACCGCCCGTTTGTCGCGCAAGAATCGCCGCCATGCCGCACGGAATGGCGACACCGACGGCTGCTTCAACTCCTCCGCGACTTCGAGTAGCTCGGGCGGTTGGATCGACGAAGCGCCGATGATCCGCTCGGATTCGAGCTTCGACTCAGGCGAGTTCAATGTATCCATGCTGCGATGCTCCCACAGTTGGCGCTACTTGATACGACTGGGACGGCATAATCGTGCTGCTCTCACGTATGCACCCCGCACGGAACGGTCAGCGGCGTCGCTATGACACCTTAATACGCGGGTCCAGAATGCCGTATATGATGTCGACGATGAGATTCATCACCGCGACGGCGACGGCAACAATGATCACGGTACCTTGCACCACCGGCATGTCTTTGTTCGTGATCGACGCGATGGCCTGGAAGCCAATGCCGGGGATGTTGAAGAGGAATTCGGTGAAGAACGCACCGCTCACCGCAAAAGCGATGGCCGGGCCGACGGCGGTGACGAGCGGCACAAGCGCATTCCGGAACGCGTGCCGAACGATGACGGTGCGCTCCCGTACACCCTTCGCGCGTGCGGTACGTACATAGTCCTGCCCGAGCACGTCCAGCATCGTCGTCCGTGTGAGCCGGGCATAAAAACCGAGACCGACAAGGGTGATGATGAAAATTGGGCCGATCTCATTATTGAGGCTGCCCCAACCGAAGACCGGCAGGTAGGGCATGTTATGCATCGAGAGCCACACCATGGCCAACTGGAAGAACGGAATCGTTACGAAGGTGGGCAGGGCATACAAGACGAGCGCCACGCTCATACTGGAGGTATCTAGACGGCTGCCGGCACGCACAGCGGCAAAGATGCCAACGGGCACACCGATGAGCAATTGCAGCACGAGGGCGCTCAGGCTAAGCTGGAGCGATACTGGGACGCGGTCGCGCAGGATATCCCAAACTTGCTGCCCTTGAGTAGCGTAGGAGCGGCCAAGGTTGAAGTGCAGCAAATTGGTGAGGAAATTCCAATATTGCTGATACCAAGGTAGGTCGAGGCCATAAAGATGATCCAAGCGTGCAAGGACCGCCAACGTGCACTTATCACCGCACTGGATACGTAAAGGGTCGCCCGGCGATAAGTAGCCGAGAATGAAGGTGATAAAGGTCACGCCAAACAGCACGAATACCAAGCCGGCAAGGCGCTTTATGAGAAAGCGCGGACCATTGCGGAATCCCGAGTAGCCAACGAACGCAACGGCCGCGAGCAGGACGATTAGGAGAGGTAGCTGCCCAAGTAGCTGATCCATACACGACACCTCAGTGATGAGAGAACAGAGAAACGGGCGATGCGTGACCACCAACCAGCAGCAGCGATGCCATGCATGTCTCGCGCCAAGAGAGAGGGACGGCGTGTCCCACCCAATGCTGTGATTCGGCTCGGCATGCGCTGAGTGGCAGGACTACGCAACTCTACGTGTCCGGTGTTTGCAGTATCTCTGCATGGTGGACACATGCGAGCATGCGAGACGACGCCCGAGGGAAGCTCAAGTGCAGACCCCATATCTTAGCACATCGATCCGCCAGCGCTGAGGCAAGGCAAGGATATTGGCGGCGATATCCCGCGCACAGATGAGGGCAATGACGAGAAGTCGGAACAAAGGAGGGCGGCGCGGAAGGCTTCCGCGCCGCCCTCCTTCCGTGGTGGCGTGCCGATGAGCCGCAGAAGCGCTCACGCTCCATGCACCTCAAGGGCGCCGCCACCAGCGCTAGACCCCGATGTGATTAGTGGGTGGCGACGTAGCCGTTGACCCACGCGTCGTTCGGGATGAAGTCCTGAGCGTTCAGATCCCAGCCACCCTTCATGTAGGTGCGGATCGCGTACTGATCCTTACCCTGGCTGATCGGGCAGTAGGCAACGTTGTCGACGAGCAGCTGCTCGGCCTGGTTGTAGAGCTGCATGCGCTGATCTTGCTTGGCCTGATCCGAGATCTGATCGGCCTGGGCCATCAGAGCATCAGCCGCCGGGATGCTGTCGTTCTGGTTGTTGTAGCCAGACGTGGTCGAGAAGAGCAAGGTCAGGAAATCCTGCGGATCCGGGTAGTCGGCAAGCCAGCCAAAGCGGAAGAGCTGGGCTGTCTTGGAATTCTCTTCCTGCAGGATCGTCGCCCAAGCGGTCTGGTCGATCTCGGTGTTGATGTTGAAGGCCTGATTCCAGGTCGCCTGGTAATACTGCGCCGCAGTCTTCTGAGAAGCGCGGGCGAGGTTGAAGGAGAGCTTGATCGGCGGCACCACGTTGTTGTGGGCGTCGAGGTACTTCTTCCAGTAGGACTGCGCGAGGGTGACATCGCCCTTCGTCGGCGCGCCGTCGAGGCCCTTCAGGTTCGGGTTGTAGCCCGGCATACCCTGCGGCACGATGTGCCACGTCGGGGTCGTCGTGTCCTTGGCGATGTTGTGCGAGATGGAGTCGCGGTCGAGCGCGAGGCAGAAGGCCTTGCGGGCGTTCAGGTCGTCGAACGGCGCGACCTTCCAGTTGAACTCGAGGCCGCCGAAGAGGAGCTGCGGCGCCTCATGGAAGTCCGGCTGGCCGCGCTTCGCCGCCACCTGAGCGACCGGGATCGAGTCGACAAAGTCGAAGCTCTGGTCGGACTGGTAGGCGCTGTAGCCGGTGTCGCCGCTGTTGAAGATCTTGAAGTCCACCTCGGTGAAGTTCGGCTTCTTGCCCCACCAGTTGGGGTTCGGCTTCAGGACGAGGTCGCCGGTGTGGTTCCACTTGGCGACGTAGAACATGCCGCTGCCGCCCTTGCCCGTCGGATGGGTGGAGTCGGCCACCATGCTGTCGAGCCACTTGCCGTCTTTGCCGGCGTTGTCACCCGTGACGATACCCGGCTCCACAGCGTAGGAGGTCGGATACGACAGGGAAGCGAGGAAATAGCCGCTGGGCTGCGTCAGGACCATCTTCAGGGTGCTGGCCGAGTCATCCGCGATGACCGAGTCACCGATGAGAGTGGTCACATCGCCAGTCGGCTGGCCGTTGGTGCACTTGTTGCCGTTGACCTTGTCGGCGTCCTTCAGGTTGGCCTGGACGAAATAGGACGCGGTAACGGAGCCAAGGCAGGGGTTCAGCGAGCGGTCGATCGCCTTGGCGTAGTCAGACGCCTTGACCGGCGTGCCGTCCGAGAACTTCTGGCCATCGCGAATGTGGAACGTGTAGCTGAGGCCATCGGCGGACGGGGTGATCTTGTCGGCGCCCCACAACTCGACCTTGAGGTCTTTGTCGAGCGTGACGAGGCCGTCGAAAACCAGGTAGGTTATGGGGATCGAGGCGCTGTCTTGCGCCTGGGCCGGATCAAGCGTCGGGATGTCGGAGCTGCCGCCGCCGCTATCCCACACCAACTTAACGGTCTGATCCTTGGCCTTATCGCTCGGACCAGTCGCGGTGCTGCTGCTGCCGCAGCCGGCCAGCAGTAGCGCGAGCGCTCCCGCCGTGGCGAAAATGCCGGAAATCGTGAACTTCCGGGTACCCAATCGCATGCAAGTCTCCCTTGAAAGTGCGGGCGATGTGCAGGCCGCGACGAGCGCGACAAGCCTGCGAACACGTTGGCGAATCCTCAGCACATACGTTAAGTGAGCCCGCGTCATGGGGCGCTTCCGTGCCGAGGGTCTCAGCCTGCTCCTCCCTTCCGCATGGCCCACCACACGCGCAGCCGGGCCTGCTCCGATGTATCGAATCGACAAACGATTCGATACGAGACCGATGACCTAGTTCTGCCGCCGAGCGCTCCGAAGGCCTGTTTTGGAGGCCCTACCGGGGCGTCGGCGCGATGCCGTACAGCGACATCGCGCCGACGATCCGAAATTGGAACGGCTCACGGCCATCATGCGCCGCTGAGTTACCCACATCAATTGCCATTCATCTGCCACCTGGGGACGGAGGCAGCGTCGGGGACGTGACAAGCGCGGTGCTATCACCAGAATCCCCGATGGACACAAGGGCCAGCACCTCGCCCTTCCCAGGGTCGAACAGTGCGGCATCGTGACCGGCAAAGGACGGCGATCCGACATGGACCTTCGCAACATCCGCAACCGCGACCGGCGCTAACCGGTTCGCCGCCGCGATGAGCATCGCCTTGTCCACACCATCGCCACGATAGCCGCTGATCCAGAACACGACGCCATCACGCTCGAAGATGAGCTGATTGCGCTTACCTGACTGCCAGACTGGACTGCGGCAATCGGAGCAATTCCACGCCCCGTCCACGTATACTGCCTCCGTGCCCCCAACCGTGACCTCTGTGGCGGAGTTAAACGCCACGACCTGAAGTACCGCGGCATATGCGTCCGTCACGCGGAACTCACGCACGTCGAGACGCGGAAGCGGCTCCAGGCGCGAAAGCCGCTTATCCATGCCTGTCGCGAGATACTTCACGTCCACCAACGCCCCGCGTGCGAAGTCCGTTTGCTCCGTCTGGACGCCTGCGAAGGCGAAGTTGCCGAAGGTCGAACCAAGCCAGTAGAGCGGCGCGCCCTCAGAGAAAGGATCACGCTTCAACTGAGTCGGGTCTATATGTGTCCGTGACGATTGAACGTTACTTGGGTAACTCGCCACCTGCTGCACGCCCGTCTGGCCAAGCAGGATGCGCAGGCCGGCCGCGAAGGAGGGGGTCGCAACCAGGAAGGTCACCATCATGAAGAGGAGCATCGCGGCAACTCCAGCCGCTGTCCGGCGACTCAGCAGCGCGAGCGACTGACGCAGCGCATAGGCGCCTAGGAACAGCCGGCGACGCGGAGTGAGGGGAGTGCGCGGCAATCGGAGGCTGCGGAATACGTGGTAGACCACTTTGTGCTCGAAGCCGGCCTCGGCTGAGCGAATGCGAGCATCCGTGAGCAGCGTCTGGGCATAGAGCGGTGGCGGGTCGTCGCGCTCGACCGCGAACACCTCGCGGAGCTCAGCGGCGAAAGCGGCCTCGTCCGGATTGAAGTCGTCGGGGAAAGGAAGTTCCTCGGCATCTGTCCAAGCGTCGCCGGCATTAGCGCGCTCGAACCCGCTCATGGCGTGACTCCTCTAACGTATCTCGCAGGGCCTTGCGTGCGCGCCAAAGGCGCGTATCGATCGCGTGACGGGTGAGTCCCGTCTTGGCACTGATCTCCTCGGTGCTTGACAGCTTGAAATAGCGCATGTAGACCAAGAGTCGATCTAACTCGGAAAGTGACTCGAGCGCATGTTTGAGCTCTTCGCGGCGCTCGCGCTGCTCGATGAGCCCCTCCATGCTGGCACTCGCTACGTCATGCAGCGCATGTTCCACTGGCTGGCCGTCGCGGTCGTAGGTCGAGCCGCTGTCGCCACCGTCCAACGAGGTTGTTGGAACGGCTTGCCGGCGCTGGATCTGGCGGCGACGATCAAGCGCAATATATTTCGCGCGCATCGTCAACCAGGTACGCAACGAGCCTCGTTCCGGATCGAAACTCCCAATCTCCTGCCAAACTGTAACGAAAAGATCGTTGACACACTCCTCAGCATCCTGAGGAGTGCCGGTGCTGTCGAGGACAAGCCGGATGAAGTACGACATCTCACGCGAATAGCGGCGGATTAACGCCTCAAGCGCGTGCGCATCGTGAGCAAGCAGCCCATCGTACAGGGCATCGTCAGGCCAGTCAGTCTGCACCGTGTCACTCCCCGCGTATCGTCCGGCTGGCTTCGGTGCCAACCTGCGTCTTGCGCGAATGGATGCCTCTCGGCGACGCCATCGTCTTCGATGACCGGTGTGCTGTCCTCATTTACCTACTACGCGCGGTATGATGGAAATCTCACACGCCAGATTAACTCTGGTTGAAATTCTTCCGCTCGCGTTCTTTCGTAGGGTCGCCACCGGCTGGCTACGCGGCATTGTTGCCGATGCCTGGGTAATTGTCAAGTGGCTGAGTTGCGGCATTGGCCGCGCGAAGCGAGTCAAAGTCGAGCATGGATGCACCGCAACGGCGCCGCTCAAATGTGGCGGAGGGCGCGAAACCGCGATGGGCCGGCGTGTATGAGGCCGCGGAGCTTAAGGGTGGCAAGGCTCCTCAAGGGGAGTCGCGAAGAGGGTGGCGTCCGCCAGCAGTCGCCCATCCGAGGGGAAGAATGGACCCGAAGGGGGGCTGAGTCGCTCGGCCACGGCAAGCGCCCACGCGCCGATATGCGCAACGACGCGCTCGGCCAAGTTTGGATCCTCGATATCTCGTGGCGCTACCCCAACATCGCGCCGAACATTCGTCGCGGTATCGCTTCGATCGGACATACGAGGTCTCCTTCGGATGGGCAGCGCAGACCTTTGCTCGACAGTATAGGACGGTTTGCAGATTGTATGCCGTGACGCAGCTCACACTGCGAATGCGCGCTGCGAATTTAAGCCACCGTTCACGTTGGCTTAACGCGAGAGCGATACGGTATCCGGTAACCGCTGGCCGCGAGCCCGTTTTCACCAGCTCGTGCCGCGGCCATCGCCGCCTCTGACTTTGGCCAGAGTGGGAGGGAGGGATCGCCATGCAAGCCGACATACACGCCGACATGCTGAGCATTCCGTCGATGCCGGTCGCCGAGAGCGCCAACACTCGCGCCGCAGGTCTGACCATCGCCGACGGGGATGGCGGGCATCTGGCGCTGGATCTGCGTTGCGCCGAGCTGCGCTGGGTAGCCGACGCATGCCGGCGGCTCGTCGGCGGCACGCTACCCGGAGCCGCGAGTGCGATCAAAGTGCGCGCGGGGGAGAAGTGCTATCTGCTGAATACCACGCGGGCCATGGATGGCGATGAGCGGATCACGCTTCTGAATCTCTTCGATCCGGGAGAGCGCGTGGCGCTGACCCGAGACGTGGCGGCGATTGTGGCGACGCTGATCGAAGACGGTGTGACGCGCCAGGCGTAACCGTTCCCGTTGTTAGCTCGGCGGCGCGTCGTGGAGGAAGGCCCACGACTTGAGGTCGCGGTCCAGATGGAAGCGAAGGGTGCTCTGTAGCACGGCTTCGATCTCGCTAGTAAGCGGGTCGTCGAGGCGCAGACGAGGTACCGCATCCCACTCAGTGGTCTGCAGGAGGCGCAAGACCTTGAGGGCGGGCAGGGAGAGCCGCCGCTGGGCGTAGCGTGAGCATGATGGGCAGAGCGCACCGCCCAGCTCAGCGCTATAGCCGTTTTCTTCGGGGCGCAGCGGCGTATCGCAGCCGGCGCAGTGGTGCAAGGCGGGACGGTAGCCCAGGTCGTCGAGCAGATGCAGTTCGAAGTGGCGCAGCGCCAGCCAGCTTCGCGCGGCTCCGTCGCCACGTCCGCCGTCGTTGAGGAGGCGAAGGGTCCGCGTGACAGAGGCGTAGAGCCTGGGATGCGGATCGGCGTCCTCAAGAAAGCGATCTACCAGCTCCGCGACATAGAAGGCGGCGGTGGCGTGCCAGCGATCCTCGCGCAGGCCATCGAGGCGCTCGCGAGCCTCCGCCTGGGTGACGACGTCGAGATCGCGGCCAGTGGCGAGGAGCATCTGCGTGCGGGTGAAGAGTTCCAGGTGGCCGGCAAGGCGACTGGTGGTGCGACGGGCGCCCTTGGCGATGGCGCGGACCTTCCCATAGGAAGGCGTGAAGAGCGTGAGGATGCGATCGGCCTCGCCGAAGTCGGTACGGCGAAGGACGATGGCTTCGGTGGAGTAGACGCGGGCGTGGGCTGGCATAGTCTCGCTTGGTAGGAGCGCACGAACGGGGCTAGTGCCCCAGTGCTCACACGATACCATTCCGCACGCACGGGCTGCTGGTGGAAAGCACCATGACGCATGCCGCTTGGCAGGCGTGTATGTGGCGCGTGAGGTCGCAGGGTCGTGCGCCCTCATATATCCTGGCGTTCGGCTAGCAGCCAGGGACCGGAGGTGTCGCCGGAACACATGTCGGCGTCGGCGAGGCAGTCACACTGGGAGTCGCCGTCGCGGTGGGTGTGGGCGTCACGCCGCTCCCCTTGCTCACGATGATCGTGATCGGATCGCCAGGCAGGATGCTGATGCCGGCGATGGGATCGGTACGGATGACCATGCCCGCGGCGACCTGGGGATTGATCTCGTACTGCGGCGCCTGGATGTTCGAGAACCCCGCGATGGTGAGCTTATTCTCGGCGTCCGCGAGCGCTTTGTTCGAGACGTCGGGAATCTGGATCTTGTTCGGCCCGCTACTAACCGTAACGTTCACCGTGGCGCCATACGGCTCGGCCGTTCCAGCGGGCGGGTCCTGCGCGATGACCGTGTCCTTCGCCGCCTGGTCGGCCTTCGGCGTCTCCTTGAGCTGCAGGTGTAACGCCTGCGCCTTGGCCTGGGCGGCGGTGAAGGTCATATTGGTGAAGTCAGGCACCTGGACGGTGACAGTGGTAGCTGTGGCCGTAGGGACAGGACTCTGGCCCACCAGCTTGTCGAGTCCGTTGCCGGTGAGAGCGGCGATGAGGAAGCAGGTGAGGCCGAGCAATAGCACGGCGGCGGAGACGATCACACCGATGATGACACCGTTACCGCGCTGCTGATTGGGTCGCTGCGGCGCGCCGAAGGGGCCGGAGGGCCGGCTGGTAGTGGGCGCACGCGGCACGGTACGGTCCGCGGATCCATAGGGGCGCGTAGGCCCTGCCCCATCACCGCCGAGCGCCCCGAAAGGCGGCTCGCGGCCAGGAACGTTGAACGGCCCGGACATCGAGCGATTCGGCTCAATCTGTCCCGTGCCGCGGGGCCCGCGCATGGGTCCGCTGGCGACAGCCGCGGCGCCGTAGCTTTGCGGGCCGCCAGATACTGAACGCGGATCGGCGCTCGGTAGACCGAGAGGCGCGAACTGCGGGCGGCTGGCCGGTGCGGCGCCGGTCATGCGGCGAGAAGCGGGAGCACGCGCGATGTTCTCCAGCGCATAGGCCAGGGCATCGCCATCGCGAAAGCGGTCGCGCGGGTCCTTCTCAAGGCAGCGCATGATGATGCGCTCAAGCTGCGGGCTGACGCGCGGGTTGATGCTGCTGGGCGGCTCGGGAATGTCCTGAATATGGCGCATGGCGACGGCAACGGGCGTGTCACCATCGAACGGTGTGCGCCCGCAGACCATCTCATACATGACGATGCCGAGGGCGTAGATGTCGGCGGCAGGCGAGACAACCTCACCCTGCGCCTGTTCAGGCGCGTAGTATTGGACGGTGCCGAGCGTCATGCCTGTGGTGGTGAGGCGCTCGGCGTCAGCGTCCTTATACATGCTGGCGATGCCGAAGTCGGTGAGTTTGACCAACCCATCGTCGTTCAGCATAATGTTCTGCGGCTTTACGTCGCGGTGAACGATGCCGCGCTTGTGAGCGGCGCCCAGGCCAAGGCTGACATCGTGGGCGATCTCGATAGCGCGCTCATTCGGCAATACGCCATGCTTTTTGAGGTATCGCCGTAGGTCCGCACCGACGACGAACTCCATGACGATGTAGTAGCTCTCGCCACTCTGGCCGTAGTCGAAGACCTGGACGATATTGGGGTGTTGGAGGGCGGAGGCGGCGCGCGCCTCGCGCTGGAAGCGGGTGACGAACTTGGGGTCGGTGCTATAGACCTCGCGGAGGACCTTGACGGCAACCGTACGGCCCATACGCAGGTCTACGGCACGAAAAATCGTCGCCATGCCGCCGCGGCCGATAGGCTCTTGCAGCTCATAGCGGTCGCCCAAGACGTCGAGTTCCATACCCCTCCCCGCCGCACGGCCGCTCGCCGCGCGCTCCCCTCGGCAGGCCACATCGACGCCCGCACCGGCGCCACATGACACTCGCCACCTGTTGGGGCATGCCTACTGTACTGTGTAGCCAGGCGGGTGTCAACCGGCGATTGACGGGAAGAGCGCCGTGCCCGGAGGTGCGGCGCCATCGGGAGCCCGCGTGGGCGTGAGCGCCCGGCAAAAAGTGTATCACACCCCCCGCGCCGCCGCTATTCTGCATACCCGGACGGACTATGCGCCGCCCGCGAGCCGTAGCAGGGAAGTTCAACAGTCCATGTCCACCAGCGCAGCCAGCGGTGATGGCGAATCGTCCGATTCCCGATAGATCGCGCCACCCACTGCGAGGCGACAGGCCCTGCGAGCGCCCCTCGCTAGTGTCGCTGCTGCCGCCGGACCATGTGGAGTGGGGTGCCGCCAAGCGCCTTCTCGCAACGCTGGCAGAGGTAGAAACCGCCGTCCTCACGATAAACGAGGGTAGAGAGCGGGTAGTGGAAGTAGCAGATGCCGCAACGGGTGGCCCCGTTCTGGCTCGCCACCGTCCGGTCATCGTGAAAGAGCGTACGCAGCGAATCGATCAGCGAGCCGACCTCGCCACGGATGTCGAGCGTGCCGGGCACATGCTGATAACGCTCCCCATGCTCCCGATGTGGGCGCTCCACAACGGCGAAACGCTCCGGGCGCGGACGCGCCCCACCCTGTTGTGCGGGCATGCTTCCTACGCCACCCTCGTCATCCGTCTCGGAAGGGCGCGATGGAATCTGGCGCGCTTCGGCCGGCGCGGCGACGAACGTCTGAGGGCGAGCCTGCGGAGGAGGCGGCCCCTGGCGCCCGGTGGACATCGCCGGCACGTACGGCTGGCGCTGGCCGCGCGCAGCAGGAGGCCCGAGCGGCCTATCGGAGCGAGTTGGCGGATCGTCCTCGACCGCGGCACCAGCGGCTGTCTGCGCCTCGTCGCCTTGGGCGTGACTGTTGGACGTCACCTGGAATGAAGCCGTGACCTCGTGTACCTGCACGACAACGTCCTCGCCGCCGATTTCGACCTCCTCGACCTCATCCACCTCGACGACGTCAAGCTCCGCCTCATACGCTGCGGGAATGGAGGCGACGCTCGGTTGGCCCTGGTGTGATCGAGGCGAAATCGCGGTGACGGCGGGCTGGCCGTTTCGCTGGCCGTTCATATGTTGCGGTCCGCGGCCGCCCCGTGGGGGCGGTCCATTGCGAGGGCGGCGATTGTTACCGCGCCCGCTCCGATTATGTCCACTTCCCATACTCGGAGAACTCCTAAAAAGGGATGGCGCGCTGGCCGGAATAAATATATGACGGAGCCGCGCCTCGACCCATATTGGTGGGTGGAGTGAGGCGGCAAAGCGTGCATCGCGGCCAAACGGCCGCGATGACGGCTCTTTAAGCCTTCATTATATGCTCAGTGTACACCAGTAGGCAAAATGATCATCGCATGCATGCACATCCGCGGACGCCTCTGAGCAATACGACGTCTAGCGATGCGGGCGCTTTACCTAGAGCGGGAGTTCGCGAAGGTGAATGGTCGCGCCTCGACTGGGGCCGACGGAGACCAGCGCGAGCGGCGTTTCGAGCAACTCAGCTAGCCGGTCGAGATAGCGGCGCGCATTCTCCGGCAGATCTTCCCAGCGGGAGGTGCCGGTTGTGGGGGTCTGCCAACCCGGCCACTCTTCGTAGATGGGCTCGCAGGCCGCGACTGCCGCGGGCGTCGCCGGCAGCGTGTCGATGATCTTCCCATTCAGGCGATAGCTCGTGCAAATCTTGAGGGAAGGCATACGATCGAGCACGTCGAGCTTCATGACGGCGATGCTGTCGAAGCCATTGAGGCGCGAGACGAACCGTCCGGCCACGGCGTCGAACCAGCCGCAGCGACGCGGGCGGCCCGTGGTCGTGCCGAATTCGTGGCCGGCTTCGCGAAGTAGCTCACCGTCGGCGTCAAAAAGCTCGGTAGGCATCGGCCCGCTGCCGACGCGGGTGGCGTACGCCTTGAAGACACCCATGACGTGGTCGATGCTGCGCGGCGGCAGACCCGCCCCAGTGGAGACACTACCCGCGACGGCGTGGGACGAGGTGACGAAGGGATACGTGCCGAAGTCGACGTCAAGCATGACGCCCTGCGCCCCTTCGAGGAGGATTGGCCTGCCAGACCGCAGCGCATCTTGCAGCATGGTCTGGGTGTCCGTGATGTAGCGGCGTAGGCGCTGTGCGTAGCCGAAGTACTCGGTGTGGATCTCCTCCAGCGAGAGCGGCTGCTGCCCGTAGATCTGCGTGATCATGCGGTTCTTCTGCGCGAGGACGGGGGCGAGCTTGGCACGGAACTGATCCACGTCGAGCAGATCGGCCATGCGGATGCCGACGCGGGAGAACTTATCCACGTAGGCCGGGCCGATGCCGCGCAGGACCGTTCCAATCTTGTCAACGCCGCGGCTCTCCTCTTCCAGCCGGTCGAGCGCGAAGTGGTAGGGCATCACAACGTGGGCGCGGTCGCTAATGAAGAAGCGGTCGAGGCTGACGCCAAGTTGTTCAAGGCTATCGAGCTCGGCGAGCAGGCCCTTGGGGTCTACCACGACGCCATTACCGATGACGCAGGTCACACCAGGATGCAAAATGCCCGACGGGACGAGGTGGAATGCGAATTCCTTGTCGTCGCGGACAACCCGATGGCCCGCATTGCCGCCGCCGTGGTATCGCACGACATATTTGGCGCGAGCGGCAAGCTCGTCCACGATCTTCCCTTTGCCCTCGTCGCCCCACTGCGCGCCGACGATTGCCATCACGGTCATATGCTGGTCCTTATCTCGCTGTCAGGCACGCTATCAGCCGCCATGTTGCAAATAATTGAGGATAAGCTGGTCGGTAAGCTGCTCGATAGGCGCCTTGTCGTCGGTGAAGACAACCCCGCCGCGCTCCGCGCGTGCCACCTGAGCGACAGGGCTGACTTCGACGGCCACCTGCGCCGCGAATGAGTTCGGCGGCGCCTGCGCGAGCTGCCGCGCGTAGGTTTCGGGCGTGGTCGGCCGCAGTGTCGCCATCACCTCAGTATTGAAGGTGCCCGGCACGTCGAAGGTATAGACGCTCGGGAAGACCTGGCTCAACGTGTTGACGAACGCCTGCACGAGCCGGTAGTCGTTCCCCTCATGCGCCGTATTCAGGCATATCACGCCGTCCGGCGTCATGTGAGCGCGGATGTCGCGAAAAAACTCGGTGGTGGTGAGCTGGAATGGAATATACGGCTGCTGGAAGGCATCGATGGCAACCACGTCGTAGTGCGCGCTGCTGGCGCGCATAAAGGTGCGGCCGTCGCCCTCGTAGATATGGAGATTGGGCTCGGTCATGTCGAAGAAGCGGCGGCCGGCGTCCACGATAGCGGGGTCGATCTCGGCGCCGTCGATCTGGACCCCTGGATAGGCGGCGGTGAACTGGCGAGCGATGGTGCCGGCGGCGAGGCCAACGATGGCGACGCGCTTCACCTGAGGCTGGCCTCCAGGCGGGAGGGCGTTGAAGTACGGCGCGGTCAAGAAGTAGTCCCAGTACCAGCCGGTGAGGATGCGGTTGGGATTGTAAACCGAGTGAATCGCCTGCCCCTCGTTGAGCACGAGTTCGTTCGTGCCGTCCGGCTGGCGGACCACCTGAATGTAGTTGTACAGGGACTCTCGCTCGTAGATCAGGCCAGCGGACTGCTTGAGCGGGCCGAGCGGGGCGACGTTCGGCAGCAAGAGCGGTATGAGCAGCGCGACGCCCGGCGCCGCGGCGAGCCACCGAGCGCTCACGGCGCGTCCCAACCCCTCCGGCAGCGCCAATGGGAGATCGAGGCCCCAGAGCGATACCGCCAGAAGAGTGACGGCGATCACCAGCAGCGTCCGCCGCACGCCGAGCGCCGGAATCAGGACGAGCACAGGCAGGAACGCGCCGAGGATGCTCCCGATGGTGGAGAGGGCGTAGAGGTTGCCCGCGCGACGGCCCGCGCGGCCGAGATGGCGCACCGTCAGGCGCACAGCGAAGGGCGAGACGAAGCCGAGCAGCGTCACCGGCACGGCGAAGAGCAGGATGA
>CAYYCB010000022.1:0-5388 GCA_964469715.1 uncultured Ktedonobacterales bacterium
GAGATTGTTGCCGATTCTGCCGTTTTTGGGAACTGGCACGTGGCGCGGACGATGCTGCATCGTTGACTGCCGTTAGTTGCCGCTTTTCTCATGCGAAGCCTCCGTTTTCCGAACCGTACGCCAGCCACGCCGCCGGTATGTGTGCCTCACTGCAGTGTGGACGTGCCCGGAGGCAAAGGCAAGCGATAGTGAACACTCAAAGCCTGTCAAAGCCCGTCATATCCCGTCAGTTCCCGTCACGAATCTGGCGGCTCTGCGCCGAAGCGCCGGATGGGATACGATGGCAGGGTCCGGTGCGCATGTATGAGGAGGGCGACGTGAACGAGGCCGACGCGGACGGCATGCGGTGGTCAGCGGAGAGGCGCCCGGAGTGGGACGCGACACCGGAAGCATATGTCGAGGCAGGCGTGGTCGGATGGGGACGCAGCCGCCGTCTGGGAAAGTTTGTCGACGAGACGCTGCGGCTAAAGGCCTACACCGGGGTACAGCATTACGACCCGGCGCGGTGGTATGTCGCGGGGGAACCGCAGGCGAAGTTTTTCCTCTCGCTGTTCCTCAATGGACGGACGGTGACACTGCGGACATTCCCGACGCTACCCGCGGCACTAGCGGCGCTGAGGGAGTTCCGCGAGCAGGTCAGGGCACGCGCGGGCGGAGCAGGCGGTACGCACCCTTGACGGCGAGGGTGGTGAATCGCGGGTCAGCGTGTGGCTGAGTTTCGGCCTGGCACAAGCGGCGCGAGCAGGCGGGAGATGACGGTCGCCACGAATGTCACGACGAGCGCGGCCGCGCCACCGGCGCCGACGAGCAGGACAAGATTGTCCTCGCGTTCCTCGACCAGCCGCAGGGAGCGCCCGGCCAGGACATAGCCATTAGCATAGGGAACCACCGCAATCGCTTCGCGCACGCCGATCTCAGGCATCCAGGTGACGAGATCCATGCCTGAGGAGCGGGCAGCGGTGAAGACGCCGGAGGGTGGGACGAGGGGGGCGCCGTGGAGCGTCGCGGAGGCGGCGGTGAGCTGCCCGCTGAGATCGTAGATGGCGAGATATGGGGCGAGGCTATGCGAGATGTCGACGGTGGTTGACGGCACGAGGCTCTGGGGCGAGGCACCCGCCGCTAGCGCGTCGCGAGCATCGAGCGCCATCTGGATTTGGGGGTCGTTGGCCGAGCCACGATAGCTCTGCTGAACGGCGACGTAGATCGTGGCGCAGATGACGCAAGTGAGCACCGCCAGGGGGAGCCATTGTATGATGCTTCCAACTGCGACCTCGCGCAATCGTCGCATGTCATCCTCCGTGTGATAGGCATCGGGCGGGGATGTCGCCGGTGTGGAGCTTGGCGTTACGAGGGGCACGGCCTCGTGGAGGTGGGGACGCGGCCGGCCCTCGATGACAACGAGCGAAACGGCGTCTGGTGACAGTATGCTTTGCAGGGGAGTATGCCGCTTGCACGCGCGTGCGTCTCACGCGATATGTCGGGGCACGCATGTAAAAATCTTGTTGCGGTCGCCGGAGTGGCTTGTGCTAGACTCCGATGTGCGAGCGCAATGATGCGCAGACGTTTCCTATAGATGGATTGGCAGCCGCTGACGGGAGGTGCGACGAATGTCGGCAGCCGGAACCGAAGATCAGACGCCCCAGACGGTCTCGTTACAGGTCTTCACCTCTGAAACGCAGGAGGTGACGGAGCTGATAACGCCGCCAGCGCTGGTCTCGGGCTCCGCAAATATGCCCCTAGCGGTGGAGATCGCGCGGCGCGTGGGCGTGCAACTTCTCGACCGTCGCATCGAGCGGTTCCCGGACGGCGAGGTCTATGTCCGCTTCGAGAGCAGCGTGCGCGGGCGCGACACCTACGTCATCCAGCCGACCAGCGCTCCGGTCAACGATAACCTGTTCGAGCTGCTGCTGCTCATCGACACGCTGCGCCGGGCCTCAGTGGGGCGTGTGACGGCGATCATTCCGTACTATGGCTATGCGCGCCAGGACCGTAAGTTTCTGGGTCGCGATCCGATCACAGCAAAGCTCGTGGCAAACCTCATCACATCCGCAGGGGCCGCGCGGGTGCTCGCCATCGATCTGCATAGCCCCGCCATCCAGGGGTTCTTCGACATCGGCATGGATCACCTTTCGGCAATCCAGCTTCTGGCGGAGGATTTGAAGGGGCGCATTCCCGCGGATAGCATCGTCGTTTCGCCGGACACCGGAGGCGTGAAGCGGGCCGATACGTATGCCCGGCTGCTCGGCCTGCCGATTGCCATTTTGCATAAGCGCCGCGCCGGTCCGCGAGACGTGGAGATTGGCGCTGTGATCGGCGACGTGCGCGGCAAGTGCCCGATTATCATCGACGACATGATCACCACAGGCGGCACGATCCGCAAGGCCGTGGAGACCCTCGTGAGCGCCGGGGCACGACCGGAGGTGCGCGTGGTAGCGACGCACGGTGTCTTCGCAGGGAACGCGGCTGAGATGCTGGACCATCCTTCGATCGCGGAGGTGCTGGTCACAGACACTATCCCTGTGCCCGCACAGATGCGCACTGCCCTGCCGTGCCTGCGGGTGGTGTCGGTTGCGGGCTTGCTGGCCAGCGCCATCCTCCGCCTGCACACCGGGCTCTCGCTGAGCGCGCTATTCAACCGCGACGGCGCGCCCGCGATCTGAGTACGCTTCACGATAGGCGTCGTGGCGGCACGTCCGCGACCGCCGGCTGGCTGGATAGATGCCGAATGGGCTGCCGAGAGGCCGCTCAACTCGCGAACAGCAAGCGATCCAGGCCGCGGACCAGTCCGGTCGTCCGCAGCACCTCCCGCGTCGCGAGCAGCGTGCCGGCGACATAGGGACCAGCCCCGGCGCCCGCATCGTGCCGGATGGTCAAACGCTCATCAGGAAGCCCAAAAACCGCCTCGAAGGCGATGACGTAGCCAGGCAGGCGGATCGAGTGCACCTGAGTACCCTCGATTGTCGCCCCTCGGGTGGCGGGAACGCCATGGACCTGCTCTACGGGGACCGCATGTTGCGGCGGTTGCGCCACGCGCGCCAGCTCTTCGGCCAACTCGCGCACGGTTCCGCTGGGGGAATCGACCTTATCGGCGTGCGCGTAGTCGATGAGCTCCCACGAGGGCACGTACTTGGCGGCCATCAGGGCGAAATGCTTCGCCAGCGCGGCGGTAATCGAGAAATTTCCCGCCGCGATCACGCCCAGACCCCGCTGGGTGGCGGCGCGGTCGATCTCATCGTAATCAGCCGCCGTGAGTCCAGAGGTGCCGATGACGACGCGGACCCCCATCTCCAGCGCGGCAAGCGTATGGGCCTTGACCGCATCGGGGCGCGTGTAATCAATGAGCACGTCGGCCGGGGTGCGCAGGGCTTCTTCTACCGTATGGGCAATCGGGACGCCGACAGTGGGGAGGCCGAGCACCTCACCGACGTCGCGCCCCGCCTGTTTGCGCGCGACCGCACCGGCGAGGATGAAATCTCGATCTGTGGGTGTCGGTGCCGTTACTATGTGGCGGGTGACCGCGGAGCCGGTCCACCCTGTCGCTCCGGCGACGCAGACGCGAATAGGCATATCTCCGGTCCTTCTCTCGCCGCCTACCTCTTGGCCCACACGCGGTCGCAGGTCGAGTCCGATTTTATCACGGACGCCGCGTGCCACTCCCGGCCGCTCTCATAACAAGAAAGAGGGGCTTTGGTCACTGTGCGGCAAATGGCAGGTCGCGGACGGCCGGGACGCCGTGTAGCGTGGTGGCCGCGAGGACGGCTTTGACGATTGCGTGCGAGACGGCACGAGCGGCAACCGCGCCCGCGAGCGCGAGCGCGACGGGCCAGCCCGCGTCGGCCGGAGGCGGCGCACTTTGGGAGGTCGAGAGGGCGAAGATGATATCGCCGTCGAGTGGCGTGTGGACAGGGCGGATGGCTCGCGCGAGGCCGTCGTGGGCCATTTGGGCGAGCTTGCCGAGGTCGGCCTTCGAGAACGGGGCGTCGGTGGCGATGACGACCAGCGTGGTATTCGTGCCGGGGATATGCCCAGTCGAGGCGGCAGAGGGAAGCGACGCGGCAGATGCGCCCGACGCGAGCCAGCCACCGCCGGCGGGGTTCCGCGCGCCAGCGACGATGCGCCCGGTATCCTCGTCGTAGACGTCGCCGGCCGCGTTGACGGCGACGAGCGCGCCGAGCGTGTGCCCGGTTGGGAGTGGGAGACTCGCACTGCCGATGCCGCCTTTGACGGCGAAGCTCGGCCCTGCCATTTTCCCCACGGTCGCGCCGGTCCCAGCGCCAACGCAGCCCTGTGCCACGGGACCGCCCGCTGCGGCTTCGAGGGCGCGGGCACCAGAGGCGAGATCCGGCCGCACGTCGGCGCGGCCGAGGCCGAGATCGAAGAGAGCAGCGGCGGGGACGATAGGGACACGAGCGGGACCGGCATCGAAGCCGATGCCGCGCTTTTCAAGTGCGCGCATAACACCGCTGGCGGCGTCCAGGCCGAAGGCGCTGCCTCCGGCCAATACCACCGCATGGACCTCGCGCATGAAGGCGAGGGGATGCAACAAATCCGTCTCGCGCGTCGCGGGCGCACCGCCGCGCACGTCCACCGCGCCGAGGGTGGGCGCCGCGCAGAGGACGACGGTGCAGCCTGTGGCGGCGTCGAGATTCGTGTCGTGCCCCACGAGGATGCCCGGCACGTCGCAGATGTCGTCTTGGAGGTCGGCCATGGTGACGTTCACCTCATCAATGGGGCAAGCGGCCCGGTGTCGCGGCCCGCTGTCTTGATCTCGGACATTGTCCGGAAATGTCGCAAGCGTTCGACGGTGATCTATCGGTTGAAACTACCACAGATTTGGCTGTCACGGCTGAGTCACAAAGGCGGCAAGCGTGACGTGCTGCACGCTTGTCCCCGCATGAATTCCGGAAAACTCGCAAATGTAGAGCTTGACATCCGAGACGCCTTGTGCTATAAAAGTGGCATCCCGCAAGGGATAAACCGGAAGGCATGACTGCCAAGTACGGAGGAACAAAGGGAAAGGAGATCTTTACCAATGTTCCCGATGAAGAAGCCGATTCGCCTGTTGAGCATGAGGTTTCAGATTGACTAGGCGAGCCCGTGAAGGCGGGCATGCAGGGTCTGCTGGAGCGTAGGGCCAAAACTCTTCAACGCGCAGAGACGTCGCAATGCTGACGGGCGCGTGATCACGAAAGCAGATCGGGAGTTGCCCCGACGTTGACCGGCAGATCCGCCGGACTGCTGAGAGCCACTGATAGGCTCCGACCTCGCCTTTGCGAGCGGTTCGTGAATAGTCGGTTTGGAAGTCGTGCCACTGATAGGCATGAAATATTGAAGGACTGGTCGACGCGGGCCAGTCCTTTTTTGTGCCCTCGAATAGAGACCGGGCGG
>CAYYCB010000022.1:5488-12368 GCA_964469715.1 uncultured Ktedonobacterales bacterium
CGCGGCAATGTTGGGGCGTTTTCTTCGGGCGGCGCGGGGCGTGGATTAGTGCGCGTGGTTGCCTGGGCGCCTGTGCGGCTCGGCCCAGATGGCGTACATCTCGGCTGAGAGCTCCAGTCCTTTGAGCACCAGATGTGAGGGAAGAGAAGGCAACTGCTTCAAGAAATCGAGCGGCTGGCTCCTCAGCTCACCCGCGCTGCGCGCCGCGAAACCGCGCGCTCGCTTTGGGAGCTCGGTGACAAATCGCGTGCGTAGCTCGGTGGGAGAGGTGGCCAGCTCCCTGCCGCATGACGTGCAGCGTATGTCCTTGATGTAGGGGCCGGCGTAGATCACGACGTGCAGGGTCTCTTCGCCACATTTTGGGCAGGAGAGATAAGCCGTGAGCGTTTCCGTCGCCTTCGTCATGGTGGATCACCTCGAACTCTCGCTCATGCGGCTGGCCGCCCACCGTCGCGGTGCGGCACTCCCAAATCCACGCTCACAGTCGGCACCTGTGCATATCCGTAAGCGAAGACCCCGAGAAGGCGGAAACCATCCGCTCCCGGGATCCGATGTCGGGTATCGAGTTATCGAGTATGGCGAAGACGATTCGTCGCGCGGCTGCGGGTAATCAGGCAGTCTGCCTCAGGAGCACACGCCGCACCGGTAAGTGGTAAAGCCTTTGGATGGCAGCCTCAGAGGTGATCGCGCACTTGAGTGCAGCGGGATTGCACTTGTGTGCAATAGTATGTCATTTTTCCAGCGGAGAGTCAAGCGGGCCTTCTATCGCCGTGCCAGTGGGGAATGGTAAAGGAGCATCACTTCAAGCCGGCGATCGTGAGGCGGCGACGTCTGTGCGGCGCGTCTCACGCATGCGTTCAACAACGGAAGCATGGTGCATACCCGGAGGGCGCTCAATGCACGTTCGGGGTAGGTAGTTGTCGTTTGCGGTCGCGGCGCTTTCAGGGCCGGAGCACGGCGCGGAGTCAGGCTGAAGCCCTCACGAGACACAACACCCCAGACGAATTCGGTATAAGGCGCGAACGCGATAGACGGGAGGTCGCGCGATGGGCGCCTCCAAACAGAGAAAATGGGGATATGCGGCCGGGTGCGCCGCAGGAGCGTGACGGCGATTACCGGCCGCGCGAAGCATGCACGGCGCCATACACCTGGACTAGCGCCTCCTTAAGTCCATCCTCATCAGGTGAACATGTCACCGCCGCGTCCGCGGAGCGCAGCTCCAGGGAGGTGATCGCGCCGTGCGCATCTACGTGCGGATGCACCTCAACGCCAGGCACACCGCGCACATAGCTGTGCAGGTGCCAATGCCAGCTCCAGCGCGTTTCCTTTCCGCCGCCGGTCGCGGGCTTATATCCAGGCGCTTCGAGGGCGGTGGCGTAGCCGCGGCCACGGAACGTGCGGCCGCAGACTCGTGCGCCATAGTCCGCAAGAAGCTGCTGGACGAGGGGATCCAACGCGCGAACGTGTTGGGCGAAGCTGGCATCACTATCACGTGCGCCCTGGTCGCCATCTGGCGATGGATTCCCCGCTTGCTGTGCCGTTTGTCGCGCTAACGCCTCGTCCAGCCAGCTCATCTCAACGCTCCGTGATTGCCACCTCTTGGGCCGCTGTGGTCGCCGGCACGACGAGGCCGCCGCCTAGCACCAGCGCGTCCTGAAGGCGGCGCAGATGCACGATGACGGAACGGTCGTCGAGCTCGATGTGCTGGTATTGTAGAGGGGTCCCACGCGGGACCGCAACCCGCACGCGCGCTCCCTCGACGATGCCGAGCGGAACGAGGCCCTCCGCACGGGCGGCCTCGACGTTGTCTACGCTGGCGTACACACAGTTGCCGCCGATGCCGTCGATCACGTCGCCAGGGTTCAGGTCGCGCTTCGCGACGGCCAGCGTCTCCGCCTTAGGCGGCCCCAGCGGAGCGAGCGTCGCCTCATGGTAGATCATGGCGCGCGCCGCGGAGAGGCATGTCTCAATGTTGGCGAGGTGGTAGGGACGGTACAGGCTCCAGTAGGGACCCGCGCCGAGCCGCAGATACTTCAGATCCTTCACGACCTTTGGCTGCGTGGTGGTGATGATGACGAAGACGCCCGGCGCGACGGGGCCGGTCGCGTAGTCCACGACGTGGCGGCGGCTGAGGATGCCACCGTCCTCTACTGGGCAGAACGTCTCGGCGAGCTTGTCCACCGTGGTGAGCGGCCCGCGCATGCCGCGCACGTCGATTGAGAAGCCGATCGCGTTGGCGACGGCGGTCATCTCGACCATCGTCTTGCTGCCATCCACAAACGAGGCGAGCATCTTGGCGCCCATCTCTTGACGGCGCGCCTGCTCGGCCACGGAGGCTGGCGTGGCGTCGCGGTCGAGCGGGTTATTCTTGCCTTTGCCGACGCAGACGACCTCGAAACCCATCGCCGTCGCGAAGTCAAACAGCTCCTTGATTGCGCCCGGCTCGTCGCCCGCGGAGGTGGTGTAGACGACGCCGGCGGCGTCCGCCATTCGCTTGAGGAGATAGCCCACGGTCACGTCGGTTTCGACGTTGAGCATGACGATATGCTTGCGCCCGAGGATCGCCTGGAAGGCGACGGCCGCCCCGATGTTTGGCACGCCGGTGGCCTCGATCACGACGTCCACGTTGGCCAGCTTGCAGACGGCTGTTGCCTCCTGCAGGGCGACCCGTGAGCCCGCGGCGATTAGCTCGTCGGCACGGCCGCTCTCTACGTCATCCATCGAGGCAACGGCGATTTCTCCGGCCTCAGGGGCCTGCTCCAGGCCGGAGACCGCGCGATCCACCATGACGTCGGCCGCCGCGACCACGCGGATTCCTCGCATAAGGCTCGTCTGTCCAATAAGGCCGCTGCCCATCTGACCGACGCCGACGAGGCCTACGCGGATCGGGCGCCCCGACGCCTCCAATTCAGCCAATCGCTCAGGAAGGCCCATAGTGATCTCCTCTGTCGTCCAATAGCTATTTGTGTCGGTTGCTGCCACGCAGGAGCGGAGGGTAAACTTTCCGCCGCTCCCGGCGTATCTGTTGCACTTTGCGGTGTGAACGGCGCAGTGACCTCGCCAGCCAGAAGGCGCAGCCGAGCGCCGACCGGCGGAACAGTGATCGAGACTTCCTCGACGTAGACCTCACCAGGCAGCTCGGTCTCAGTCGCGCCTGTGTTCTTGATGACGATGTGGCCTAACTCTGCGAGATTGGCGTTGGCCACCTCGCCCACCGCCGTCACCACATGGCGCTCACTGCCAAGCTCGATGATGTCGCCGGGAACCAGTGCACCGGTTAGCTCGCGCCCATCGTGCACCACGGCGATCTCGCGCAGCTCCGGCGGCGCCTTCTCGCCAAAGAGGATGAGGACCCCCGCAGCGAACAGTTCGGCCACCATCGGCCCGACTTCCACGACCACCGCCTCGTACTTGACAGTGGCCGCGGCGGTCGGCGCCGCCGACAGTTGGTCGCCGTCAGCGGCGTTCAACGAGGTGTTGTCGCTCGCCATCGCGTTGCCTCCGCGCCGAAAAAGGGTCAATTCCACACCATCGGGAGAGGCGGCGGCTGCTTCGAGCGAACGCGTCATGCGGTGAGGCCAGTAGGTTCGGTCTCGCGACAGCGCGTGTCACACAGCAGCGCCGCGGTGCACGCTACTCGACCACAGCGATGTTGTCGGGCTTGACGTCTGAGACGAAAAGCTCTTCCTTGATGAACTGCATCAGCGGGCCGGAGGGGGAACTGGGCTTCACGTCGATGGTGAGGATCTTCTTCATCGGATAGACACCGACGCGCGCCGTGCCGCCGCAATCGATGACGACGCAGGCGATCCGCTTTTCGGGCGCGGACGAGCGGAAGCCGTCGAACGCTTGCGCGCCGGTCAGGTCAGCGATGCGCTGCGCGACCGGATGAATGCCGCCGCCAGTTACGCAGTAAATCAGGTTCTTCTCGTCGGTCGGGCGGATGACAAGGGGACCACCCCAGCCGCCGCGCCCTTTTACTACCTTCACCGCTTTGTAGGCCATACGTCCCTCCCGGGTAGTCCCCCGTTCACCGCCGGCGAATATCGCCGGGGCACGGACTACATTTGAGCTGATACACGATATGCGAGCGGGCGCGGGCGCCCGCTCGCGCCGAGGTGGCCTGCCGTGCGACAAGCCACCTCGCGACGTTTTACTTCGTATAGAGGCCGAAGCTGGCGAAGTACGCGATGATCGTCGCGACGGGGCCGGTGACCAGACGCGAGAGGAGCACCGCCGGGACGCCGATCTCGGTCGTCTCAGGCTCGGCCTCGCCCAGCGCCAGGCCCACCGGGATGAAGTCGCACCCGACCTGCGGGTTGATGGCGAAGAGCGCCGGCAGCGCGAACTGCGGCGGGATGACGCCCTGACCGATCTCGACACCCAGCAGCGTGCCGACGATCTGCGCGATCACCGCGCCCGGGCCGAGCAGCGGCGAGAGGAACGGTAGCGCACAGATCAGGGTGATCAGCAGCAGGCCGGGCAACGAGGTGGCGGCCGGGGCGAGGGCGTGCGCGATGGCAGAGCCTACGCCCGTGGCGAGGATGATGCCGATCACGAAGCTGATGAAGGCCATGAACGGCAAGACGTTGCGGATGACCTGATCAATCGTGTCGCGGCCGGATTGGTACAGGATGCCGACGACCGTACCAGCCCCACGGCCAATGGCCTGCAACGGGGCAATGAGAATTTCGAAGGCGTTGCGCTTCTTCTGCGTGGTAACTGCCATGATGTGTCCCTCCGTTGGGCTAGATGACAGCTAGGCGATGGCCGGCTCTGAATTGACTTCCTCGCCCGAACGGCCGCGATTCCACATGACGCGTGTGATCGCTTCCGTGAGTAGGCCGCGGATGAAGATGACCACCAGGCCGACGGCAAAGTAGCGCACGGCCAGATCGCCCACGGGTAATTTCAGTGTGGTGATGCCGGCAGCGATACCCGCATAGACGAAGATCTCGCCCGGATTGGCATGGGGGAACAGGCCGAGGATCGGGTGAACGAACGAGACGGCGGAGTCATAGAAGGCGGGCTTCTGCTTCTCAGGAAGGAAGCGGCCCATCGTGTAGGCCATCGGGTTCGTCAGGAAGAACACCGCGAGGAACGGTAGGATCAGATAGCGGATGAAGATGCTCTTCGCGCCAACGGCTGCCACGCGATCGATCCGCTCGGGGCCGATCAACCGGACCAGTGCGTTGACCGCGGTCATCAGGACGATCAGAAGGGGGATGATACCGGTGACCAGGCCGGTGAAGGTCTTCGCGCCTGTCTCGAACAGGCCGATGAATGCGGTTGCCCATTGGGCCGCGAGGTGCGAGAAATTGTTGAGTGCGTCCAACATGGTTGTGCCAAACCTCCTGCCGATGCGCGCCGTGGTCGCGCAAGGTGCGCTCACAAATGCGTACTGCGGTGTACGGGCGCGTGGGGTGAGGCTCCGTTGTGGAGCTTGCGGGTCTGTGGACTCGATCCCGGCCGCTAGGCGGCCACGCATCCTGGGCGCTCCGCGCTTACGGCGGTGCGCGCGGTGGTGTCGCCGCTGGATGCGTGCAGGAACACGTCACCTGGCTACTCCTTCTAGGGGATGGACGCCTAGCTGGCGGATGCGCGCGGGGTGACTCTCCCGCCCGACGAGCTTCGCGTAACGGGGCGTGCCTGGCGCGAGCTGGTGGCTTTAGGTGCCGAAATGGGCTGCCGCGTGAAGCTGAGGTTTGTCGGATTGACGCCAGGCGGGGAAGATTCCGCCGCCTCCGCTGGGGCATTCGAGGAAGCGGGCGCATCAATTGATTGCTGGATGGTCTGTGCCGCGATCTGCACAGCTTCCGCCAGTCGCGGCTTGAGGCCTTCGATCGCTCCCCGTCGAGAAACGAGGTCATCCAAAGCAGCGCCGACGAGCTCGGGGATGGGCCGCAGGGTCGCGAAGACCGTCATGCCGGATAGCTTCTCGGCGTGTGTCACTACACGCGTGGTGGGATTGACGACGACCACCGCATACGTCCGCCCGCGGTAGCGCCCGCCGGACATGCCGGTTGCGCAACGTCCGAGGCGGCGCAATTTCGCGATGCGCCCGTAATACCGATGGATCTGAAGCGCCGAGAGACCCGCCTGGACGATCCAGGCGGCGAAGAGGAGGATTGCGATTTCGATAGCCATGACGACCTCGCTTGCGGCTAACCGCAGCGACCCTTTGACGCGAGCACTCTTTCGCTAAACAGCCTGGCGAATGGATGCTCGCATGCCTGCTTCAAGGGTAAAGCGATCGTGGTATGCATGTCTCTTCAGAGCAGCAGAAGAGGGTGTGGAAGGTTGCGCGCCTGTTTGCTGAGCGCCGGCCCCGGCGCGGTGAAGTGAATGCCAAACGGTGACAGCGCAGAAGAGGACGAGAGGACTACCTCCCAAATCGCGGGTCGCGCCTCATCCAAAACACTGAGGAAAGCGCGCCCGATTTCGGCATGAGGGACGAAGGCCGGTGGACAGGCTGGAGCGGGGCATCGCTGGCCAAGATGGCATTGCGCAACATATCTGTCACCATCGGTGGCCCCTGACGACTACGTTACGACGGTACGGCTTCGACGACGGATGGTGGCGCCGGTGCGGCCCGAGACACCTAGCGGGGCGTCACATCTGTGCGGCCGTGAGATTGTGTGCAATGGTAGCATCGTGCCCAAACCCTGTCAAGGGGGTGCGCGCGAACAGATTACCACTTGCGTTCAAGCAGATGCTACGAGGCGCTGTCGGGCGGCCCACGCAGCTCATCCCCAGCGTTCGAGCGCCAGGGCCACGCCGTCCTCGTCGTTCGACGTCGTGACCGCGCTGGCCTGTTGCATCAGCGCTGGGACGGCATTGCCCATGGCGACGCTCCACCCGGCCGCCGCGAGAAGCGGGA
>CAYYCB010000022.1:12468-16701 GCA_964469715.1 uncultured Ktedonobacterales bacterium
GCTGGGACGGCATTGCCCATGGCGACGCTCCACCCGGCCGCCGCGAGAAGCGGGAGGTCGTTCTCGCCGTCGCCAATAGCCAGCGTGCGCTCGGGCGCCACGCCTAGCATCGCCATTACGGCTTCCAACGCATGTCCCTTGCTCACATCGGCCCGCTGAAATTCGAGAAAGACCGATGTGGTCCGGACCGGCTGGAGTGACGGATCGAGGAGGGGCGCAACGGCGGCCCGCAGCGCATCGAGACGGGCAGGCTCCGCGTAGAGCAGTAACTTTACCGGCGGAGGGAGCGTTTCAGAAGAGGTAGAGACGTGGATAAGTAGCGGCTCGTGATACGCAGCGAGAATGTCGTCCAAAGCGCCAACGGGAGCATGCGTGTAGATGGCGCTGGGCGTGTACCAAGCTATAGGTACGTCATCCGCGTGCACGGCCAGCAACGCTTGCAGCTCCGCCATCTGCTGCCACGAAAGCGCCTCTACGGTGCGCGGCTCGGCCGTTTCGGCCTCGAAAATCGCCGCGCCGTTGCACGTGATCTGCGGGCCGGAGAGCGCGAGATCTTCGACCAGCGAAGCCAGGGCGCCGAAGAGCTTGCCCGTCGCGAGACAGACATGCACACCGCGATGACGAGCGGCGCGCACAGCGGCGCGCACTCGCGGGCTGAGCGCGTGCTGTGAATTGAGCAGCGTACCGTCCACGTCGAGCGCGATCAGTTCCGGCTTCTGAGGTTCCTCGGCCACGTAGCACTCACCCTTTCACAAGCAGGGGCGGCCGGGAATTCCCTGGCCGCGCCACTTGACAGTCCACTGTCCCCACGCTATACTTCGCACATGTGTGCATGATACTCACATACGTGAGCAATCGGGCTAGTGGTCAGCCGGAGGGCCTCATGTCAGCATCCTCCACCCAGCCGGCGGCAGCCTCCTTTCCGCCGCCCCAGACGTCCGCCACCCCAACTACGGCCCTCCAGAGGCCGCCCGGTGGGGACGCAGCCGCCGAATGCCGCGCGTACCTCAGCACAATGTTCCGGATTCGCGCCTTCGAGGAGAAGGTAGACGAGCTCTTCATGCAGGGCGCGATTCACGGCACTACCCATCTCTCCATCGGAGAGGAAGCCGTCCCAACCGGCGCGCTCGCCGCCCTTGAGCCCGAGGATTACATCACCAGCACCCACCGCGGCCACGGACACTGTATCGCCAAGGGCGCGGAGCTCGACCCGATGATGGCCGAGCTGCTCGGCAAAGAGACGGGCTATTGTCGCGGTCGCGGCGGCTCGATGCACATTGCGGACGTCGCCAAGGGCAACCTCGGCGCGAACGGTGTGGTCGGCGGCGGTATCCCCATCGCCACCGGTGTTGGCCTAAGCATGAAGATGCAGCACAAGCGCCAGGTGTGCCTCTGCTTCTTCGGCGACGGGGCGTCAAACGAGGGAACCTTCCACGAGGCGATCAACCTCGCCGCCATCTGGGACTTGCCAGTTATCTTCGTCTGCGAGAACAACCACTACGGCATGTCGATGTCTATCCGCCGCTCAACGCGTGTCGCCTCCATCGCCGACCGGGCCGCTGCATTCGGCATCCCCGGCGAGAGTGTGGACGGCAACGACGTCTTCGCCGTGCGCGAGGCGGTGGCCCGCGCGGCCCAGCGCGCACGCGCTGGGGAGGGTCCAACGCTTATCGAGGCACGCACCTACCGCTATAAGGGGCACTCGAAGAGCGACCAGAACCGCTATCGCACGCGCGACGAGATCGATGAGTGGCGCCGGCGTGATCCCATCGCACGACTGACCGATTTCGCCACCGAAGCGGGGCTCGTGACGGAAGCCGATGTTGAGTCCGCACGGCAAGCCGCCTATGCCGATATCGAGGCGGCCTATCAATACGCGCTCGCCAGCCCTGATCCACGTCCTGAGGAGCTTCTGGAGGGGGTGTACGCGTGACAACCGGGCTCGCGCCACATGGCGTACAGGCGGGCGACGCTGCGACCGCCGCTCATGAACTGGTTGAGATGACCGGCGCTGAGGCGATCCGTAGCGCGCTCAGCCAGGAGATGCGTCGCGACCCGTCGGTCTTTATGCTTGGGGAAGACATCGGCATCTACGGCGGCGCCTTCGCCGTGACTCGCGGCATGCTGGACGAGTTCGGTGAGGAGCGGGTACGCGACACGCCCATTTCGGAAGCGGCCATCGCGGGGGCGGCAATTGGCGCAGCACTCACAGGCATGCGCCCCGTCGCCGAGATCCAGTTCAGCGATTTCATGGCGTTGACGATGGATCAACTCGTCAACCAGGGCGCCAAGATCCGCTTCATGTTCGGTGGTAAGGCGACCGTTCCCCTCGTCATGCGCGCACCAATTGGCTCTGGCACTGGTGCGGCGGCGCAGCACTCGCAGAGCCTCGAAGCCTGGTTCACTCACGTCCCTGGCCTCAAAGTGGTGATGCCATCCACGCCCGCCGACGCCAAAGGACTGCTCATCTCGGCCATTCGCGATGAGAACCCGGTTGTCTTTCTGGAGCACAAGCTGCTCTATCGTATCAAAGGGCCGGTGCCGGTCGGCGAGTATACGATCCCACTGGGCGTCTCCGACGTGAAGCGTACTGGCCGCGACGTCACTATCGTGGCGACGTCGATCATGGTCACGCGGGCGCTCGCCGCGGCGGAGCGCTTGAGCCAGGAAGGCATCGAGGCCGAGGTGGTGGACCCGCGCACACTTCGACCGCTGGACGACTCCATCATCACGGAGTCCGTAAAGAAGACTGGGCGGGTGCTCATCGTCCATGAGGCGGTCGAGACGGGCGGCTTCGGCGGCGAGATCGCGGCGCGCATCACCGGCGGTGAGGCCTTCTACTACCTCGATGCTCCGGTACGACGCCTCGCCGGCGCCGAGTCACCGATTCCCTATCATCCGACGCTCGAACGTGCCGCCGTCCCCCAGGAAGACGACATCGTGACGGCCACGCGGCGTCTGGTGCGCGAGGGGCGGTAGGCCGAGCCGGTAGGGGAATGGTGCGCGTGGTGGTGTAGGCGGCGAGCGCAGGGTTTGGCCCATTAGCAAACCTGGTGGGGGCAGTTATGGAGCGTACCGTCGCGATGCCCAAGCTGGGCATGACCATGACCGAAGGGGTAATCGTCCGCTGGCACGTCAACGAGGGCGACGTGGTCGCGAAGGACGACGTGCTTGCCGAGGTCGAGACGGACAAAGTAGAGCTGGAAGTTGAGGCGCCGTTCGCTGGTACGGTGCTGCGGATCGTCGCTCCCGCTGGACAGCCAATCCCGGTCGGCGAGTCGATCTTGCTGCTGGAGACGTCCGCGGGTTCCAGTGTCCCTTTGTCCACACAGGCTCCCGCGCCTAGCGCAGTCACGCCGGGCGCGAACGGGGCTGCCGCGCCCGCACAGCAGCCCACCTCTGAGACGCCGAGTGTGGCTCAGGCCACGGCCATTGCCGGTGATCGCCGCGTGCCGAGCACGCCGGCCGCCAAGCGCATCGCCCGCGAGCGTGGTGTCGAGCTTGCCGATGTGAGGGCAGCGGTGACGGGGAGCACGCCAGGCCAGCCGGTACGCGCCACGGACGTGCTCGCGTATCAGACGCCGGGCGCGAACACGGCATCCACCACTACGCAACCGTCTCCATCCCAGCCACAGCCACTCTTGACCCCGCTCGCGCGGAAGGTGATCGAGGCGCAGAATGTGGCCGTCTCGGACCTGCCCGCGATGGTCCAGAACGGGCGGCGGCTGACAAAGCAGGAGGTTGAGGCGGCGATCTCGGACCGCACAAGCGCGGCAGTGAACGGTCGCGTCGAGACTTCAGCAGCGCCCACGAACGAGGCGGCAAGCCGGAGCGCATTGCCGTCCTTAAGTGGCGCCGCGTCCGCGGAAGACGAGACAGATTTCGCGCCGCTCACGTCTATGCGACGTGTCATCGCCGAGCGCACGACGCGCAGCTTCACCACCACGCCCCACATCTACCTAGATATCGAGGTGGACATGGCCGAGGCGGAGGCACTACGCCAGACGCATGCCGCGGCGGCGGGGCGCAGAGGCGAGCCGGCGCCCTCTGCCACCGCCATTCTCGTGCGTGTGGTAGCGACGGCGCTGGCGAAACATCCGGAAGTCAATGCCGGATTCATGCCCGCGAGCGAGGCAAGCCCCGCCGGCGTTCGACGCTGGCGAAGTGTGAACGTCGGCGTTGCGGTGGCGCTGCCGGACGGATTGCTCGTTCCGGTGGTGCGTGACGCCGACA
>CAYYCB010000022.1:16801-23232 GCA_964469715.1 uncultured Ktedonobacterales bacterium
GTTGCGGTGGCGCTGCCGGACGGATTGCTCGTTCCGGTGGTGCGTGACGCCGACAAGAAAACCCTGGCCACTCTGAGCGGAGAGATAGCCACGCTCGCTCGGAAGGCACGCGACGGCCAGCTCAAGCCAGACGACCTCACGGGCGCAAGCTTCACCATCTCCAACCTCGGCATGTATGGCATCGACACCTTCCACGCCGTCATCAATGAGCCGCAGTCTGCTATACTAGCCGTCGGTCGCATCGCAAAACGGGCAACGGTGATCGAGGACAAAGCGGGTGGTGAGACGATTGCCATCCGGCCTATCCTGAAGCTCTCCCTCTCGGCGGATCATCGCGTTCTCGACGGCGCAACGGGGGCTCGCTTTCTCGCAACCTTGCGCGAGCTACTCGAAGATCCGCGCCTGCTCCTCTAGAGGGCCGCCCCAGCAGTTCCGTCTATCGCGCCGTCCACGAATACGGGCAGGCGGGATCGCGGCATATCGTCCTCATTTCAGCGCAGCTCGGAAAGGGAATGTCCATGACCAGCGCCGAAGTTGTCCTGCATCACGCCGCCGGACTGCACGCGCGTCCCGCCGCGCTCTTCGTCAAGACCGCCAGCCGCTTCCAGTCCACGATCACTGTGCGGGCTGGTGAGAAGCAGGTGAACGCCAAGAGCATCGTGGCCGTCCTGACGCTGGGGGCGAAGCAGGGCACAACCATCACGATCACGGCGGAGGGGCCGGACGAGGATACGGCTGTGCAGGAGTTGACAAGGCTGGTGGAAAGCAACTTCGAGGTGAGCGAATAGCGCGAGCAGGATGAGGCGCCGCGAGCGCGACGCCTTCCGCATTAGGAGGCGACGGTGGAGGGCATGCCGGCCTCAACCACCCGGCCGTTCGTGTGATCCTTGGAGTTGTCGCAATCGTCATCATCGTCGCGCGCCAGGATTTCTTTGGCGCATTCCTCGTCCATGATCGGGATGGTCACCAGGCCGGCGCGCATGGCGCCCAACAACGCTTCTGCCTTACGCGCCCCGGCGGCCACACCCACCGACAGCGGCACCCGGCGCATGGTCTCAGGCTGTGCACCAATCAGGCGACTGTGCAGCTCCAAGTTGCACATCACTCCATTGGCGTCGAAATAGCGTCCGCAGACGTCACCAACCGCGCCCTGCTCGCGAATGGAGGCAAGCTCACCTTCGTTGAGATAGCCGGCGCGGAAGAGGCCGGAGGCGGGGCCACGCACGGCTCCGACGCCTACCAACGCCACGTCGATACGTTCCATCATCTCGTAGGTGCGCCGCATGTTGCGCTCCTGCACGAGCGCGTCATGTACCGCGGCACTTTTCACCAACAGCGGCGCGTGGAGATAATAGCAATGGGCGCCATAGGCGGCAGCAAAGCGGCGAGCGATCTCTGGGCCGTCGACGTCGGGCGAGGTGGCGCTGATCGAGCCCATCAATTGGACCACATCGAGGCGGAGCCGCTGCGTAGGGCGGAGCGCGTTCACCACCTGGAGCATCGAGGTGCCCCACGAGATGCCCACGGTCATGTCGTTCTCTAGCACGCGATCCAAATAGCGCGCGGCTAGCATTCCGAGCTTAGGGAGGGGATCCGCACCGGGTTGGTGCAGGATGAGCACCTGCGCGTCGCGCAGCCCAAAACGTCGCACGAGCTCCTGCTGCAAGGGGGCGGAGGTCTGCAATGGATGCCGGATCTGGATCTGCACCAGGCCCAACTCGCGACACCGTGTGAGAAGACGTGAGACACCGGAGCGCGAGATACCCATCGTCCGGGCGATCTCTTCCTGCGTCTGATTCTTCTCGTAGTACATGCTCGCGACCTCAGCGAGCATGAGCTCATTGTCCATGTCGTGCATGAATTGGCGCACTTTTCACATTTGTTCCTGCCCTATCCTCTATTCTAGGAGGCCCAGCGGGCAGTGTCAAGTTGACGTGTTCAGCAGCTTCGCGTATACTCGTCCGCACAAATGTGCGCATTCTGAGAAAGTGCCGGGGGATCGCCGGCGGAGCAGCACCATGCGCATCCAAGGCATTCCGGCTTCACCTGGCATCGCTGTAGGTCCAGTTTACGTGTACGAACCCGGAGCGCGCGAGGTTGCGCGTGGCGAGGTCGCGGAGCAGGACGCGCCGCGAGAGTGGGAGCGCCTCCAGCGTGCCGTACAGCAGGCCCGCGGACAGATCGAGGCCTTGCGGACGGCCACAGCTCATCGCCTCGGCGCCGAGGAAGCGGCAATCTTCGAGGCGCATCTGCTCATCCTGGAGGACGATGAGCTGCTCTCCGCAATCCGTGCGCGCATTCTGGAGCAGCACGCCAACGCCGAGGCCGCAACCTGGGACTCTGTGCAGGTTTACCGGGAGCAACTGCTCGCGCTCGACGATGAATATCTCCGCGCCCGCGCGGCAGACCTGGAGGATATCGGGGCGCGCGTGATCGCTTGCCTGCGCGGCGAGGGCGAACGCTCGCTCGCGGCACTGCGCGCGCCGAGCATCGTCGTCGCACGCGACCTGTTCCCTTCGGATACCGCCACGCTTGACCCTGACCTGGCGCTGGGGCTGCTGACCGAGGAGGGAGGGCCGACCGCGCACACCGCGATCCTCGCCCGCCAACTCGGCATCCCGGCGGTCGTCGCCGCACGCGGCGTCATGCAGGCGTTGCGCACCGCGAGCACAGGGGCAGGCGGGTTGCTGGTGGCGCTCGACGGGGCTAGTGGTGTTGTGGAGGTCGCGCCCGACGAGGCCACCGAGCAGCACTTCCGCACAATGCAACACGCCCTCGCCCTTCAACGCACGGCGCTCGATCAGCTCGTCGCGCTTCCATCCGTGACGCCGGACGGGCATCACATCGAGCTGGCCGCCAACGTGGGCGGACCGAAGGACCTGCCACGAGCCGTCGCCCGTGGCGGCCGTGGCGTCGGCCTCTTTCGCACGGAGTTCCTATTCCTCGATCGGAATCTGGCCCCAACGGAGGACGAACAGGTCAACGCGTATGTGGAAGCCAGCAACGCGTTCCCCGAGGGGCAGGTCATCATCCGCACGCTCGACATCGGCGGCGATAAGACGATCCCTTATCTGCCCCAGGCGCCGGAGGCAAATCCATTCCTCGGCCTGCGCGGCCTGCGGCTCTGCCTGGCGCCCCATTTCCGGCCACTCTTTACGATGCAATTGCGCGCGATCCTACGTGCGGCGGCCCAGGGGGCTCGCCTCCGTGTCATGTTCCCGATGGTGAACTTCGCCTCGGAGTTGCGCGAGGCGCGGGCACTTGTCCGCGAGGTCGCGGCGGAGCTGGAACAGGCGGGCGTTCCGGCGCTGCGGACGCTGGAACAACTGTCCATCGGCGCCATGATCGAGACACCGGCCGCTGCCTTCACTACGGACGTACTCGCCGCCGACGCCGATTTTTTCAGCATCGGAACCAACGACCTGACGCAATATATGCTCGCCGTCGACCGGCAGAACGCGACCGTCGCCCCCATGTACGACTGGTTCCACCTCAGCGTCCTCCGGGCGATTTATGCGGCCGTAGGCGGCGCCCATGCGCGGGGTCGTTGGATCGGGATGTGCGGCGAGATGGCGGGAGATCCGCGCGCTATACCCCTGCTGCTCGGCATCGGTCTCGATGAGTTGAGCATGAATGCTGAGGCTTTGCTCCAGGCGAAGCGCATCATTCGCGCCTGCCCCATCGCCCGCGCCCGCGCGCTCGTTCCTCAGCTCTTTACCCTCACGACGCCTGCCGAAGTTGTGCATGTGCTCGACGCGACCCTTGAAGAACTCCTGGGGACCTCAACGCCACCAGCCTCCTAATCATTGTAGGGAAATGGAAGGACCAGCGCGCGGCGCGCAGATTAGGGGGAGGCGTTGCCTGGTTGCGGGCCAAACTCGCTCACGTAGTGACAAAAGGGCGCCAAGGCTTCGATGCAGGACCAGCTGGATCCGGTCAGTTCCTCGCGCCGTTTCTCCACGGCCACAATGGCTTTTTCGGGCCGACCCGCCGCCACTTCGTCTAGCACCGACTGGATGACGTTGAAGGAATAGCCCGCGTCCCTGAGCAGGGCTACGAGGCGCAGGCGGCGCATCTGGTGCTCATCGTAGAGACGATAGCGGCTCTGTGGCTCGCGCAGCGGGTGCAATAGGCCCTGTTGTTCCCAGAAATGCACGGCGGAGACGCGCACGCCCACCTGCTTGGCCGCCTGCCCAACTCGGATCGGATGGGACCACTGGGAGCCGTGCAACGCCTCGGGCTGTGCTGCCAGGGTCCGGAGGGCAACAAGCGTCTGCTCCACCTGGAGCCGTTTGTGAGCCTGTTCAGCGTGGCGCTCATCGATGATCGCCAGGGCGGCGGCAAGGTCGCCTCGGTGGAGCGCTCGCATGATCGCCGACGTGCGCGGCCAGCCGTAGCCACGGACGAGGCTTCTCACCGTGTGGAGGGCCGCCACATGCTGCTGGGTGTAGAGGCGATAGCCGCTCGGGCTCCGTGAGGCTTGTGGGAGCAGGCCATGTGCCTCGTAATTGCGCACTTGCTGGACACTGATGTCGCCGGCCATGGCCAGCTCGCGGGTGCGCAGGGTGGAGCGAACCGTCATGTCAAACCCCCAAGCGCTACTCGAGGCTTCTTTCCGCAGATGCCCTTCTTATTACCATACCGACTTGATCATTGATGCTGAATAAGCGGCTGCGACGTCCCTACGTACGCTCCGCAGTCTGCTCAACCCTCCAGTTGGGCATGCGTGTTGTACGGTGGAGATGTGATCCTCAAACGGCCTGGCCAGCGCGGACTTAGGACACAAGCATGTAATGGCAATGCTCCCTCAGATGCCGCACGAGACGTAGACGACACTATGCCGCCGACATGCGAGGGAGCATCGCACGTGACTGCCGGAGGGACCATCCATGTCTGAAGCAACCTTACATGACGGGAGCAGTATCGAGATTGAGGTGCATGGCGACGGCTCGGGACCGACTTTGCTGCTGCCGGTCAATCCACAGCCAGTGACGGGTCCGCAGGCTGAGACGATGCGAGCGTGGGGCGCCGATCCAGCGCTGGGCCACTCGCTGATCGAGGGATTGCGCGACATCGTTCGCGTGGTGGCCTTCGATTATGAGGGACATCTCCTGTACACGCCGCAGCCCGATACGCTGACGCCGGAGAATGCCGTATCCGACCTCCTTGCTATCGCCTATGCGGCAGGGGCTGACCGGTTCGCGTATTATGGCTACTCTTGGCTCGCGCTGATCGGGCTGCAGCTCGCCATCCGAACCGACCGCCTGACGGCGCTAGCAATGGGCGGCTTTCCACCGCTCAACGGGCCCTATACGGCGATGCTCCAGGTCACGACGGCGGCCCATGAGATGGCGGTCGCGGCGGCAGCGAGAACGGCTGAAGGCGCCGCCGATCAGCAGCCTGTCGTCGAGCCTGGGGATTGGTCCAGCGTGCAGGTCACTGCGCCGCCGGACCAGACGCAGCAGTTCGTGACGTTGTATCAAGCGCTGCAAGGGTTCGACGACCGCGCCGCCCAGGCGCAGATCACCTGCCCGCGCCTCTGCTTTGCCGGGTCGGCGGACGAGATCCAATATGCTCCACAATGGGGTGACGTGCTGGTCAGCATCGCGGGGCCGTTCATCGCCGAGCGCGCGGAGCTGGAACGCCTCGGCTGGGAGGTGCGCATGCTGGACGGGTTGGATCACCTGCAGGCGATGCAGGCGAAGCAGGTGGTGCCTATCCTGCGTCCGTGGTTGACGTCCCAGCTTCGTTCATAACCGACACGCCGTGCAGGCATCCTGGTTTCAACGGATGGAGGCAGGACGCTTGCGCTGTCCCCCTATGCCGGGCGAATGAGCCGTTCCATCGGATTTAACAGTCACTAGCGAGACTAGTGCGCCAGCAGCCTTGTCGCCGCCTCGTGGCTCTCGCTGGTTGCGCATCGACTTCAGGTCCGTTCGCGTTGTGCCCGGCGCCACAGGCGGGCCAGCATGGGGCAGTGCGCCCGATGGCCGCAACTGTTGAGGGATCCTCCGCCTCCGCAGCGCGACCTACAACTTGGCGCGCAATGAGTATACCCTGGATCCCGAGATTGGGGTGCTGGCTCGGACATCGCCCTGATCGACCAAACGGTGGAAAGATAGGTAGGTTCCCAAGACGCCGAAAAGCCACCTCAATTGGGAGGTGGCTCTCGCGAGTTTGCTTGAATGTCTGATGTGGTTTGGTGAGCCCCCCCGGACTCGAACCGGGAACCCGCTGATTAAGAGTCAGCTGCTCTGCCAATTGAGCTAGAGGCCCGTCGCGCGACTTCCTCGCGCAAACACGAGTATAGCACGCAGCGCGCTAGGGTGCAAGAGTTCTCGGCGCCTTGCTGTGCGTGGCCAAGGCCACGCCACAATCGGATTCGGCGCCTCTAAGCACGACCTTCATGCTGAAATGCACGCAGTCACTCA
>CAYYCB010000023.1:0-4045 GCA_964469715.1 uncultured Ktedonobacterales bacterium
GTCCCTGCCCTGCTCCACGGAACTTGAGCACGTACAGCCCGTCGTCATTGGCCTCGACGATGGCGGGCAGCGAGCCGCCTTCGCGCAGTGGCGTGACGTAGCGTGTGGCCGTGAGCGTGCGGAGCATTCAGGATCCTTGCAAAGACCATGATGGCAGAAACTGCGCCTCGCGACCGCCGAGAGCGCGAGCGGCGCGCCCAAGAGCGGACAGTGGTAAGCATACCGCGAACCGAGAGACATTGGCGCCCCGATAGGCGATACCGATCACACGCCGCGCACGAAGGCGATATGAGGGCGTGCGGATTGAGGTCGCCCCTGGAGTTGAAGCGCTCGGCCCGCGCGACTCATCGTTGCGCTCCGGCGGCCAGGCGCTCCTCGAAGGAGGAGCGCACGCGACGCCACGAGCCGCGCGGCGATTTGCCCGCCCGCGTTCAGGCGTGTTAGAGTGCTGTCTAACACGCAACATGGCGGCGAAGAAGCTACTACTGCCAGAGGAGGAACGGGCACATGACCGTGACAGGCAATGAGCAGGGCGGGGCGGGGACGCCGCGAGTGGACCCGTCGTGGCTGAAGGCGCTCGAATGGCGCAACATCGGGCCGTTCCGCGGCGGGCGCGTGGTAGCCGTTGCTGCCGATCCTGTGAATAAACAGGTCTTCTACTTCGGGTCGACGGGCGGCGGTGTCTGGAAGACGACGGACGGCGGCGTCTACTGGGAGAACGTCTCCGACGACTACTTTAAGCGCGCCTCGGTTGGTGCGCTGGCGGTCGCGCCGTCGGACCCCAACGTCATCTATGCCGGCATGGGCGAGGCCACCATTCGGGGCAACGTCTCGCATGGCGACGGCGTGTGGAAGTCCACCGACGCTGGCCGAAGCTGGAAACAGGTCGGCTTGGAGCAGACGCGCAACATTGCTAAGGTGCGCGTCCACCCGACGAATCCCGACGTGGTCTACGTTGCGGCGCTAGGCCACGCGCACGGGCCGAACGAGGAGCGCGGCGTCTTCCGCTCGCGCGACGGCGGGGCGACCTGGGAACGCGTGCTCTTTGTCAGCCAGGACGTCGGTGTAAACGAGCTGGCGATGGACCCCAAAAATCCGCGCATCCTCTACGCCACAACCTGGCGTGCGCGGCGCTACCCCTATAAGTTGGAGAGCGGCGGCGAGGGCTGTGGGCTCTGGCGCTCGAACGACGGCGGTGACACCTGGGAAGATCTCTCGCGCAAGGAGGGCTTGCCCAAGGGCACACTGGGCAAGATCGGCGTTGCCGTCTCGCCAGCGAAACCTGGACGTGTCTGGGCTATCGTCGAGTGCGATAAGAGCGCGGTCTATCGCACAGACGACGGCGGCGAGCACTGGGAGAAGCTCTCGGAGCAGCGCGAGCTGAGCGAGCGTCCCTGGTATTACATGCACATGATGGCCGATCCGCAGGATGCCGAGACTGTCTGGGTTTTGAACGTTCGGCTGTGGCGTTCGAACGACGGCGGTAAGGTTTTCCATCACGTACCCATCCCCCACGGCGACAACCACGACCTCTGGATCGATCCGGAGGACCCTCGCCGTATGATCGAGGGCAACGACGGCGGGGCGACGGTCAGCTTCGACGGCGGGGTAACGTGGTCGAGCCTCTACAATCAGCCGACCGCCGAGATCTATCACGTCACTACGGACACGCGCACACCGTATCGCGTCTACGGCTCGCAGCAGGACAACAGCTCACTCAGCCTGCCTAGCCGCTCGCCCCACGCCGCCATCCTCAAGTCTGAGATGCATGAGGTGGGCGGCGGCGAGAGCGGCTACATCGCTGTGCGGCCGGATAACCCCAACATCATCTTCGCCGGCAACTATCAGGGCTACCTCACGCGCTACGACCACGCCACCGAACAGACGCGCGACATCACCGTCTGGCCGGACTACATGATGGGCTGGCCCGCGAAGGATGTGAAGTATCGCTTCCAGTGGACCTTCCCCACCACGCTCTCGCCACACGACCCCAACGTGCTCTACGTCACCGGCAACCACGTCTTCAGGTCTACCGACGAAGGTGCAAGCTGGGAACCGATCAGCCCGGACCTCACACGCAACGACCCGGCGACCATGCAGGACTCTGGCGGCCCGTTGACACGCGACAATTGCGGCACGGAATACTATGGCACGATCTTCGCGTTCGCCGAGTCGCCCAGGCAGGCGGGCGTGTTATGGGCCGGCTCGGACGACGGGCTGGTGCACGTCTCACGCGACGGCGGCAGGAGTTGGGAGAACGTCACGCCGCGCGCGCTGCCGGAATGGGCGCTCATCTCGATCATCGAGCCGTCGCCGCACGACCCCGCCGTCGCCTATGTCGCCGCCAATCGATACAAGCACGACGACTTCACACCGTACTTCTTCAAGACCGCCGATTACGGCCAGTCGTGGACGGCGATCACCGGCGGCATCCCAGCCGGCGAGTTCGCCCGCGCCATCCGCGAGGACCCTGAGCGCCGTGGGCTGCTCTACGCCGGCACCGAGGCGGGCATCCACGTCTCCTTCGACGACGGCGCCCACTGGCAATCGCTGCGCACGAATCTGCCGGCCGTCCCCGTCCATGATCTGATTGTGAAGGATGGCGACCTCGTGCTGGCGACGCACGGCCGCGGCTTCTGGATTCTCGACGACATCAATCCGCTGCGCCAAATCGCGGACGAGCTGCGCGACACGCCGGCCCACCTCTTTGCGCCGAGCGTGACCACGCGCTACGCACGGTCCATGGGCTTCGGCTCGCCGACCACGGCGGGCTACAACTACAAGAGCACCAGCGCCTTCATCGCGACATATAAAGAGAAGATCAAGCCCAACGGCGAGAAGCAGGAGCACTACCTCGACGCCGGGCAGAACGCCGCGAACGGCGTTGTCGTGACCTACTACCTGCGCGAAAAGCCGGAGGGCGACATCACCCTGACGTTCCTGGACGAGCAGGGCCATGAGATCCGTACGTTCACCAGCAAGAAGGCCGAGCCCAAGCCCACGACGGCGACAAGCGCCGACGAAGGCGGGGAGCAGACCGACGAGCCGCGTCGCGACAAGGAGCCTGCTGAGCAGAAGGAGCCGACGGTTCCGAAGGAGGCCGGCTCGAACCGCTTTGTCTGGAACATGCGGCGGCCTGACGCGCCGAAGATCGAGGGAGCCGCGGAGAGCGAGGAGCCGACACCCGGGCCGCAGGTGCCCGCGGGCCGCTATCGCGTACGCCTCAGCGCTGGTGGCGAGACACGCGAGCAAGCGTTCGAGATTCGTCTCGATCCGCGACTCAAGGTGTCGCGCGAGGACCAATTGGCGCAGGCGGAGATGGCGCAGGCGATCCACGAGGCGATCGTCAAAAACAACGAGACGATCAATGCGATTCGCGATCTGCGCAAGCAGCTCGACGAGTGGGTGCGCCGCGCCAAGGGCCAGCAAGGCGAGGAGGCGCTCACCAAGAGCGCCAAGGCCGCCAAAGACAAGCTCGCCGCCATCGAGCAGGTTCTGACGGAGCCGAAGGTGCAGGACCGCACAGACGTGCTGGATCACCCCATCCGGCTCAACACGAAGCTCCCCTGGCTCGCGGTCACCGTTGCCAGCGCCGACGCCGCGCCGACGAGGCAGGCGCGGGAAGCATTCGCATTGCTCAAGAGCCAGCTCGACGAGCAGGTCGCGGCACTGCAAAGCGTGGTGGAGGCGGAGGTCGCGGCCTTCAACGCGCAAGTGCGCGATATGGGCATACAGCCCGTGGGGGTGGTGGCGAAGCAGAAAGCGTAGCGTGGATCTCAACATTCACGAAGGGGTCGGCGCATGATGCTGCCGGCCCCTCCGCTATATTGTGGGGATGTGATCATTTGCGGTCGCGCCCTGAAGGGGCCTGCGCGCGGCAGGCTGACGCCTCACGAGATACTAACAACCCAGACGAAATCAGTATGCCTTCTCACGATGCAGGAACCTGAGCGTGTGCGTAAAACAATGCATCTGCCCATGATCGTCGGCGCCGTACAGCATTGAGCCACGTCCTACGCTGGTCCCCTACAGGACAGGCTCACTC
>CAYYCB010000023.1:4145-22843 GCA_964469715.1 uncultured Ktedonobacterales bacterium
GCCGTACAGCATTGAGCCACGTCCTACGCTGGTCCCCTACAGGACAGGCTCACTCTGAGCAGGGCGCGTATTGCTCATGCTGTCGAAGAAGAGGCGCTTGAGGAGGGGTCGCCTACCGCGTACGCCCACCTTATCGAAGATATGGGAAAGATGCTCCTGCACCGTATATTCAGAGACGCAGAGCGCCGTGGCAATTTCGCGGGTTGTCAGCCCATGCGCGACCAAGTCAACCACTTCTTGTTCACGTGGCGTCAGATTGTATGCGCTTCTGCGCAGCCAGGCGGCTTCGCGTGGCCCCAGTGGCTCGATGAGCACCATGATCAAAGGTGGCGTGTCGCCCTGCGCGATCATCATGTCGGCTACCAGCGATAGCCAACGGCCGGAAGGTGTTTGGACGCTGAGCCGCGGAACAGGCAGTGTGCCCACCTCGGTATCGGGCGAGAGAGTCCGCCGGAGGGCACGCAGGAGCATGCGAACAGGCTCTGGTAGTCGCGTAGCGTCGTCCCGATCACTGGCCGGCCAGCCCAGCTCGCGCAACCAACGCTCGGCGGCACTGGTATAACCGACGATGCGCTGACGCTGATCGAGTGTCAGCATACCCGGCGTGTCCTGGGCGGGCGAAGGGGCCTCGATCGTTCCGCGCAGCGCAGCCGCCTTCAGACCGGCGCCCACATGTGGTGTAATCCGCGCCAGGAGCGCAACCTCGTCACGGTCAAAATCGGCACGTTTCCGGTCGCGTGAAAGCTCGATCCCGCCCCAGAGCTCCTGCTTGACCATGAAGACACAGCGTGCTTGGTGCGCGTGGCCGCGTGGCCGCAACATCTCCCGATAGCAGAGCGAGCGCTCAAGATCGCCAGCGACGCCCTCCGACAACAGCGCAACCGGACGCCGAGCTCGCGCCATCCATGTGAATTCATTGATATCGTCTTCAAAGTAGACGTGCTCGACGAAGTGAACCAGATCACTTTCTGGCGCGCCGCCAATGATGGTATGGGTGAAGAACTGGCTCATGGGATCAGTGGTAAAGCAGCAGTACGCGTCGAAGGCAAGCCCCTGCCCAAGTCGCTCGACCAGCGCGCGGCGCAGGGTTTCCCCATCCAAACCGGCATAGCAGAGACGCTGGACGTCACGTTCAATACGGGCAAAATCTCTCTGTTGGGCGACCATCGCGGCGTACCCCTTCCACACCTCGACTGAAGGCGCGCTATGCAGTCAAGAACCCCAGATTTCTGGGGTAGGTAGGCGACGCGAACTTGGTTACAGTCTAGTACAGAGCGTGGGGCTGCGCCAGCCTGCTCAACATCTTGGAGTGTCCAAGAGGAGGAGATATGGTCATTTTACGGATCGAGCATCGCGTCCCGAATTATGAGGGATGGAAGCGCGCCTTCGACAGTGACCCTGTTGACCGGAAGGGGTCTGGTGTTCGTCGTTATCAGATTCTGCGCGGGTTGGATGATCCCAATGATGTCATGATTGATCTCGAATTCGACACGAGAAGCGAGGCGCAGGCGCTGCTCGACGCGATGCGCCGTGTCTGGGAGCGGGTGCAGGGATCGGTTATTTGGAGTCCGCAAGCCTGGATCGTCGAGGTAGCCGAGAGCCACGACCTTTGAATGAGCGAGCCTAGCCCATCCATCTCGCCTCCTCACAGGAGTTCGAAATCGAAGCTGCCAGTTTCCAATAACCCAGCCGGATTCCGTATGGTGTACCGAACCCGTCTGGGTCGTCGCGCATGTCCTCGGGGCCGAAAGTGCCGGAAGTCTTCGGCCCCACAACCACCAGCCCACATCTCGTATCAGCCGGACCCTACTACAGTCAGACATCTCATTGCACCGCAAGCAAACGGGCGCTTATCGTGCGATGCGCGGCGGCCCGGCCATGATGCGCTCACGCACAGGCGCGGCATCATTCATAGACGACCAGCGCGACTCCAGCCACCACGTCGCGCCCGCCTCGGCCCACGTACGCACTGTCTCCGCCGCCCGCTCGGGATCGTCGGCCGGCGTCTCGCCCTCCATCACGATGTCGAATGGTCCCTGCGTCGGGTCGCGACGCTCAGCAATCCACGCCTTCATCGCCGCAATGTCCGCCGGCCCGATGGTAGCCTGGCTCCCGTCCTCGCCGATTTTGTTTGGCAGCAGCCCATCGTAGCGCAGGACACGACGCATCGAGCGCTCACGCGGCCAGGCCCCGACAACCCAGATGGGGATGCGCGGCTGTTGCGCCGGCTTCGGCAAGAAGGTCATCTCGGCGACATGAAAATGCTGCCCGTGGAAGCTGAACGGCTCGCCTGACCAGAGCCCCGTCAGGACCGCCAACCCCTCGTCCAGCAGCTCGGCGCGCGTCTTCCGGTCCGTCGGCTCGCCCACCTTGCCGAAGCCGCCGTCGTCCAGCGCCCCAAGCCCCACCGGAAGGATCAGCCGGCCATGCGAGAGGTGATCGAGCGTCACCGTCTCCCGCGCCAACTTCCACGGCCGGCGGCGTGGGACCGGCGTGAGCATCGCGCCGATGCGCACACGGCTCGTCCGCAGCGCCATCCCCGCCATCACGACCCACGGATCGTACATCGGGCCAGCACCCTCGATATAGATGCCGTCCCAGTAGAATACGCCGTCCCATCCGGCCTCCTCCGCCGCCACGGTGAGATCCAGCACGGTGCCGAGGTCGCCGCCAGGGATGATAAACCCGTATCGCATGGTCGCTCTCCTTCGCGCGTCGAGTCTATTCGTGCATCTGGAGCCCCTGCGCGCCCCGACGCGCCATGAGAAGCGTACCAGGCAAACGTGACACCACCTGTCATGTTTCTCTGGCACACAGAGCGCGGCGAGGCGCCTTCGCTCCCCGACGGGATGAGAGTTTGCAACAGGGCGACTAACTTGCGGGAACCATCCGGCAAGCTCCATCGTCTACTGTGCAAGATGGGAGGCAATCATGTCCATGGATAGCGACAGCAAGCGCAAGTTCCCGCTCTGGATAGTCCTCGGAGTGTTGGGTATGCTCGTGACGGCGTGCGGCGTGACGCCAGGGAGGACCGTGAGCAACGGCGGCGCATCGGAGGCGGGACACGCCAGCGCAACCACCTCAGCGGCAACGAGCGCAGCGCAGTGGGCATCCAGCACAGCAAGCAGCGGCTCGTCATCCGGCGGGGCGCCTACTAACGGCGTGCGGGTGACGCTCGATAAGGCCGGTTACAGCGCCGGCGGCACGGCCGTCGTGACCATCGCCAACGGGCTGACCGCCACCATCTCCACCACGGACCACAAGACGAACTGCTCGATAGTCCAACTGGAGCAGCTCGTCGGCGGCGCATGGCAGGCGGTCGCGCCCTGCCGCTCGATGATGGCAACGCGCATCGTGGACCTGGCGTCAGGCAGCACAACCACGCAGCAGATCGGCATCCCGCAGGGGCAGCCCGGCACCTACCGTGTCTCCTTCGTATACTCGATCGGTGGAGGCGATGCTGCCGGCCAATCCACTACGATCTACTCATCTACCTTCACTGTCAACTGAGCGCGCGGCGACGGGTGCACTGCCAGTAGGTGAAGCAGCGCCAAATCAGGCATAAGCTCGCCATGAGCGGGTAGCCGTCCGCGGCTACCCGCTATCTCACTTGCCCAGTGCGCTCGACCATTGACAAGTGCTCTATCTGCTGCTACATTACTTGTAATGACAACATGTCGACACAATGAGACGTCGACATGCCCGGCATCGGCCCACCCTGGCTTTCCGCTCGCGCGTTACCCAGCCCAAGCGCGACGCCAAAAGGCCGGCACAAATCTCGTCTTGGCGAGGTGCGAGCCGGCCCATGCTGCCCGACCTCGTGTGAGTTGTGCTCACTCTGGCTTGTTCAGTCAGCGAGGGGTGCTATGTCTACCAACAATGCCGCCGGCGCTCGCTTGCGAACGATCTCTGAGACGACTGTGCCGCTCCCCAAGTACTACCAGTTGGAGGGCGTCCTGCGCGAGCAAGCCGCGACGTGGGAACCTGGGCAGTCAGTGCCATCGGAGGCCGAGCTGTGCCAGACCTATGGCGTGAGCCGGACGACCGCACGTAAGGCGTTGGATGACCTTACGCGGGAAGGGTTGTTCTACCGCGTCCAGGGAAAGGGCACGTTCGTCGCCCAGTCGAAGGTGTCGGAACGATTTGCGCAGCACACCGTTGGCTTCTACGAGGACATGGTCTCACGCGGCTACAACGTCCGCACGGACGTGCGCGAACAAGTCGTCATTGATGCGCCGGGGCACATCGCGGGCAAGCTGAACCTGATGACGGGTGAGAGCGTCGTCAAGCTCGTGCGCGTGCGCTACATCGCCTCTGAACCGATCCTCATCTCGACGACCTACCTCCCGCACCGCATGTGCCCAGGACTCGAACGGGAAGACCTTTCAGACACCTCGCTCTACGCGGTTCTCCGCGAGCGCTATGGCATCATCCCGGCCCGTGGCACCCGCACTATCGGCGCCGCTAGCTCCACGGAGGAGGAGGCCGCGCTCCTCGGGATTGCGGCCACTGTGCCGCTCCTGGTGCTCACCACCACCATGTACGACGTGCGGGAGCAGCCGATCGAATATGGGTTTGCCCGCCATCGGGCGGACCGGAGCGAGATCGAAATCGAGGTCGTGCTCCGATGACATGACATCGCGCGCCACCGCCCTCTCCTGGCGCAACACGCGGTGGCGCTGGACCCATGATGATCCCTCTCAACTCGCCGTGCCCGTGTCGCGCGGGATGGCGCCCCGGCAGTGGACATCTTCGGCCGGAACAGGGGCGCGAGATCGAGAGGATCTCATACAAGTCGTCGAATGACGTGGCCAACGCGCCGGGTGTCGGTTTCCTGAGCTTGTGTATCCTCCCGGACACCGCGCTGGAATTCTGCTACCTTGGCCCCAACGCAGGAGGTCTTCTATGTCACGATGAGTCCGCCGTTCACGAATGCAACGAGGGTCAGCGGCTGTCAGAGTTGCTTCAGTTCCTTCATCGCCCGTGTGTACCAGGGTGGCTGCACACCAGTAAGGAGCGTTGACCAATGGCCACATCGAGCTCTCCAACCACAGCAGATACCGTATTCCTGCGCAAATCTACCGGCTTAGTCCGCGCGATGAGTCCAAACGGGGCATTGATCTACAACGTGCTCACGATGGGCGTCGCCGCGCTTGTCTACGTGTACATCACAGCAGCGTACGCCTATCCCAGCGGCAGCGTGCCGTGGGCATTCTTGATTACGGGCGTGGTTTCTAGCGTGGCGATGCTGGCATATGCCATGTTAGCCTCGTCTCTTCCTCGGAGTGGTGGCGACTACGTCTACCAGTCGCGCGCCAAGATCCCAGGTTTCTGGGCCTTTAGCTCCGTGTTCGGCGGTCTGGTCTTGTGGGAGATCGCCGGTACCGCGATCGCGGGTTTCTTCGTCGCCAACGTGGGATTGGCGCCCATCTTCACGCTGCTCGGCGTCCAGCTCAACAATGCCGCACTCCTCAACTTCGGCGTGTGGTGTACGCAGCCCCTCGGAGAATCGGTCATCACGATCCTGATGATCGCCCTCACGCTGCTGGTGATGATTCGCGGGCTACGCCTCTATCAGCGCTTGCAGTCCTGGTTGGCGCTCTCCCTCGCGGTGAGCATCGTGCTCATGGTGGTGGTGTTGCTCACGACCTCGCACGCGGAGTTCGTGTCGAACCTCAATGGGTTCATGGCCAACTTCGGCACCCAGGATTTCTATAACTCGCTGATTAGCTCCGTGCAGAAGGCGGGCTATAACCCCACGCCGCCGGTCACGCTTATAGCGACGCTGGGCATCGCGCCGGCAATCTGGACTCAGTTCTCGGTCGCGATGTGGTCTGTGCAGCAGGGCGGCGAAATCAAGAGCGCGAATCACTTGAATCGCCAGATCTACATGATCATCGGCGCTCTGGCCATCCTAACGGTGATCGGCATGGTGCTGGGCGCGCTGATCAACAACGTGTTCGGTCGCGGCTTCGTCAATGCGCTGGCCTACGCGGAGAGCACCGGCACACCGTCCCTGGCCTACGTGCCCTTCTTCAACGTGCTCATCGCGGCGATGACCCATAACGTGATCCTGGAGCTCTTGATCCCCTTGGGCTTCCTCGCCAACGCGATTCAGTTTGTCTTCAGCGGCGGACTTGCCGGCAGCCGCATCGCCCTGGCGATGTCGTTCGACGGTATCTTGCCCAGCAAGGTCGGCGAGGTGAGCGAGAAGCACCACACGCCGGTGTTCACCCTCACCGTATTCTACGTCCTCTCGGCTCTGGTGGCGCTTCTGTACCTCTGGATTCCGCGGCTCCAGACCTACTTCCTGTCGATTGGGTTGGCGACGAGCGTGGCCGTCATCACCACGATGGCCGCCGCCATGCTCTTCCCGTACACAGCCAAGTCAATCTTCCAGGGTTCGCCCGCCTCGCGATACAAGTTTCTCGGGATTCCCGTGATCACCATCGCCGGGGCTATCGGGCTCATCTGGACGGCGTACATGAGCTATCTCTGGCTCACCGTCCCCGATCTTGGGATCGCGAACGTGGGCTCCGAGTTGGCGATTGGCGCTACCTTCGCCCTGTGCATTGCCTACTACTTCGTCTGGTCGGCCCTCAGGCGCCGGCGAGGCATCAATATTAGTCAGGCGTTCGCCGAGATTCCTCCGGAATAGTCGACGGTGGGGGAGGCCGGCAAGATCTGGCCTTCCCCATCCCTCTGAACAATCGCTAACCCAAGAGGAGAGGTGCCGCCTAATGGCTCGCGAGGCGCTAACGATCTTTTTCGCCACCGACATCCACGGTTCCGAGAGGTGCTTCAGGAAGTTCGTCAACTCCGCGGCCCTCTTCAAAGCAGACGTCCTGATCATGGGAGGGGATATCACGGGGAAGATGGTCGTCCCAATCGTGGACGAGGGCAACGGGAAATACGTCGCTCGCTTCTCAGGTATTCGTCGTGAGGTTGATGCGGACCAAGTCGACGAGCTCTCGAAACAGATCAGTTACATGGGTTACTACCCATATCGCACATCGGCGGAAGATGTCGCCTGGCTCCAGGAACATCCGGGCGAAGTGGATAACCTCTTTAGCAAGCTCATCACGCGGACGCTCGAACAATGGATGCAGCTCGCTAAAGAGCGACTGGCGCCCGCCGGCGTGCAGATCTACATGAGCCCCGGAAACGACGATGCGCCCTTCGTCGACGACATTTTGCGCGCCGATCCGTTCGTGGTCGATCCCGACGACCGAGTCGTGTGGATACGCGACTGGTTGCCAATGGTGAGCTGCGGTATGGCGAACATCACGCCGTTCGACAGCCCTCGCGAGCTGCCAGAGGACCAATTGTACGCCCGCATCGCGGCGCTCGCAGACACCATCGGGGACACGCGACAGGCCATTTTCAACTGCCATGTGCCACCGAAGAACACCCCGCTAGACCAGGCCCCAATGCTCAACAAGGACTTGTCGCCGGTCGTGCGGGCGGGAGAAGTCGTCTTCGGCAGCGTCGGCAGCGAGGCCGTACGGCGAGCCATAGAAACATACCGACCTGTGATGAGCTTGCACGGCCATGTGCATGAGTCACGCGCGACCTGTCGCATCGGCAAGACCACCTGTTTCAACCCTGGCAGCGAATATGGCGAGGGCGTGTTGCGCGGTCTGATCGTCCGAGTCGCACCTGGCAAGGTCGTGAGCCATCAGTTCGTGGCCGGATGACGAGGTAAACAACGTGCTGCCACCAAGTCAGGAAGAGCCGCTGGCCGTCGCCAGGGCACGGGCATTGATGAGCGCGTGCCACGCTGCCGAGCTGCCGGCAAAGCTGCTCGGGGGTCTGGCGATCTATATGCTCAGCCCGGCCGCCCACACTGCACCGTTCCAACGGCAGTACAACGACGTCGACGTCGCTATCCAGAACCGCCGCACTTCAGACCTGAAGAACGTGATGGTTCAGGTCCTGGGTATGACGCCCGATCGGATGTTCAACGCCAGCCACGGTGATCGGCGGCAACTCTATCGTTGGGACGACGGGATGGAGGTGGACGTCTTCGTCGACGTGTTCGAGCAGTGCCAGCAGCTCGATCTCAGGCCCTGGCTCACGCGCTCCGAAGCCCCCACGCTGCCGCGCGCTGTGCTCTTGCTGACCAAGCTCCAGATTGTCCAGATCAACACGAAGGACATCCTGGATGCAGCGGCACTGGTGATGGACTACCCGGACATCTTCGAAGATAAGGAGATGCGCGACGTTCTCTCCCACAGTTGGCCCTGGTATACGGTGGTCAGCGATAACATAGCGACCATGCGCTCGCGCATCCCTGACTTGCTTGCGCCAGATCAAGCGGCGACGATCAGCCGTTCGCTGGACCGGGCTGCCCAGCATATAGAACAACTACCGAAATCGATGCGCTGGAAAGCGCGGGCGGCCCTGGGGAAACGCGTGCCGTGGTATGAGCTGCCTGAAGATAAGTAACCCGAGGAGGAACCAGCCATGTTTATCGATGATGTCCGCAGAAGTCCCGAGACAATCCGGGATACGTGGGAAGAGCGGCAAGAACACCACTTCCCGGCGTTCTTACGATCCAGTCGTCGCGTCTGGCTCATCGGGATGGGCGCCTCCTATAGCGCGTGCATGTCAGCCGCACCGCTCTTCTGGGAATTGGGTATTCCGGCGGCGGCTGAGCTTGCGTCCACCGTGGCGCATTTTGCGTTGCCTGCCGTCTACTCAGAAGACTGCTTCATCCTGGTCTCGCAGAGCGGAGAAAGCGCCGAGACGGTGAGCTGCGCCCGGCTTCTTGCCGAGCATAACGTGGTCCAGACCATCGCCGTGACGAACAACGTCGAGAGCACATTGGCGCGGAGCACCCGTGCGGTCTGCGACCTGCATAGCAGCAAGGACGACCTGGTTTCGGTCGCGACGCACGTGGCCACGTTTCTCGTCCTCAAGAAGATGGCCCTGTTCATCGCCGGGCTGGATAAGCCGTCCATCAGCCCCGTAGTGGCCGAGGCGGAGCGTCTGGTCGCCATCGGCGAACAAGTCACGAGCAAGTTCGCCAACCGCGCGGCCGTGCCGCCTGTCATCGACATCCTGGGACGCGGGCCGTTGCTTGGCACGGCGTATCAATCGGGGATCGTCCTCCGAGAAGTGCCTAAGATCCCCACCAGCGCCTGGGATGCTGGCGAGTATCGCCATGGCGCCATGGAAGCCATTCGCCCCGACCAGATGGTCATCTTGCTGGCCGCGTCGGATGGTCCCGTTGCTCCGCTCGATGCGGCCCTCGGTCGCAAGCTGCGCCAGATACCGGGGACGACAATTGTGATAGGCCCCCAAGACGGCGACTTACCGGTAGATGCGCCCAAGGGGTTCGGCCCCATCCTGGACCTGATCATGATCAACTATCTCGCCCTCCATTTGGCTGCCGCGCAAGACATCACGCCCGGCGTGTTCCGCTGGGCGGCGCATGTCACGACGGTGGAGGCATGAAGCGGTCGTCGGCGCCCGCCGCTGCTAGGAGTTCGCTCCGACGCACGGTGTAATGCGACGACGATCAGGAAGGCAGGCCCTCTTCTTCGATCAATCGCGAAATCGCAAACGCGGCGGATTCGCCACGAGCAGTCGTGTGGTATGGCAGCGTGCTCTCGTTATCCAGACGACGGTCGCGAGAAAGGGCCTGCTCCGGGAAGGGCAAGACGTATGGCTGACGGCGCCAGCGCAGTAGGCATTGATGTCGGTGGAACCAAGATTCTTGCGGGTCGGTGGGATGGCCGCCACCTAAGTGACGTGAGCCGGGTGAGCACGATTCCCGGCGATGGGCCGCGCAATTTTGAGGCGGTGCGGGACCTGTTAGATCAACCTCCTCTGCGGGATGAAGGCCGCGTCGGCATCTCGGTGCCGACCTCGGTGGGGCCGGATGGCATCCTTCGCGACGACGACGGCGCCGTGGGCTGGGGCGACTACCCACTAGGCCGCATGCTCTCGCACGAGCATCGCCGTGTGACGGTGTTCTCGGACGTCGAGTGTGGGGCCGTTGCGGAGGCGCGCTGGGGTGCTGGGCGTGACGCGCGTTTTGTGCTCTACATCACCGTCGGAACAGGGTTGTCCCATTGCTACGTGATCGACGGGCGCCCACTGGTCGGGTACACGTCCAGCGGCTACTACAGCGGGTACATGCTGCCTGCCCGGTGCGCGTCCGAAACCTGCAACGCGACCACCATCGAGCAGATCGCCGCCGGACCGGGCATCGCGCGTGCCTACGCGGCGGACCCGCGGGCACGGGACGCCCGGCCGGTGTTCGAGAACGCTCGCCGGGGAGACCCCGCGGCGCAGGCGGTCATCGCGCACGCCGCCTGGCATCTAGGCGTCATGATGGCAGATTTGATCCACGTGTTGAACCCGGAAATCATCGTGATGGGGGGAGGCATTGGCTCGTCGGTGACCTCCTACCGAGAACAGGCGATAGCCGTCGCTCGTGGTTTGGTAAAGCCGAGTGAATGCCGAGATATCCCTGTCGTCCCAGCGGGGTTCGACAGCACCTCCTGCTGCGTGGGTGCGGCTGCGTTAGCGGCATCCCTGGAGGATGATGGGAAGTAGGCGGCTCCAAGTCGTTGCAAACAACAAACCTGCGACAGCGGCTCCATCGCCAGCCTTTTCCAATGTAATGTCGCGCATCGGCTGGTGGTCAGCCAGCAGTCGGGCGCTTACAACAGACAACCTACGACATCACCAAAGAATCGGATAGGACAACGCAATGATGCGGGATCTCACTGCAATCTCTGGCCTCGATCTAGGGCTGGATGAGCATGCGTTGGCGCTGGAGTTCGGGCCGAACATGGTCCACCCAGCGGGTGAGCGGCGCACGCTGGATCAGGTGCGGCCGATGCTTGAGGACCCAGATGCGCGAGGCCCAGAGCATCTCTACACCATCTACATGGATATCGCCCACAAGGACGATATGCCCGCCCTCCAGGAGCAGAGCCTGCTCTACGGCACAGTCATCTACAACCACGGCGCTATCGGTCGTGAGCGCCTTCGCAGCCAGGGTCATATCCACTCCGAGAAGCCCGGCACCGGCCTGCGCTACTCAGAGGTATACGAGTTCTGGACCGGTCACGGTTTCGTGTACCTGCAGAAAGAATGCGCCGCGGACGTGACGCGGGCTTTCTTGGTTTCGGTGGGACCAGGCGACAAGCTGGTTATCCCGTTTGGTTGGGTACACCTCGTCGTCGCTAGCGAGGATGAGGTCCTCTCCTTCGGCGCATGGTGTGCCCGCGAGAACAAGCTGGAATACGAGCAGCTACGCCGTCTGGGCGGACCGGCGCACTTCGTCCAGGCCGACGGCACCGTGGCGGTCAATCCGCGCTACGCATCTGTGCCGCAGGTTCAGTTGGCAAAGCCGAGCGATTTCCCCCTGCTGCAGATTCCCCCCGATCAACCGATCTATACCTCGTGGCGCGAGCAGCCCGACCGCTTTGCGTTCATGGCCAGCCCGGAGCTGGTCGGTGACATCTGGGCAGACTTGTAGCCCTGCGCGGAGCGGCGAGGGGCGCTGACGCCTGTCCCCCCGCCACCTCACCGACCGAGACGCCGCCATCTACCTTGCCCACGGTTTCGCGACGTTCACACTGAGGAATCGCTGATGGATACTCCTACCGCCTTCTCCGCATACCGCACGCACCCCGTCCATCGCTTCGACTGGCTCGACGTCCAGGAAGGGCATGATGCGCTGGCGGCTCGCATTCACGAGTACGTGACCGCCGCAACGGCAAAGACCGAGACGCCCTTGGTGGTGCTAGAGGGCTACATCGGCGTGCAGTGGGAGCTCTTCGTCAACGGACTTCGCCGTGCCCTTGCGGATCGCGGCGTTACGGGCAACTGGGTGGCGACGGACGGTTGTCTCTTGTCCGCCGACCGAATTGACGAGCTGTTGCAGCCGGTACTCACCGACGATCCCGTGTTCGGGCGGTTGCATCGCGGTCATCTCGATGAGTTGTGGGACCCGACGCACGCGGCACGGCAGCGCGCCGATGTACGCGATCGCACCGAGCTCACCATCGTCTACGGCTACGGCGCATCTCTACTCGCAGCGGACGGCCTGCATGTCTATGTCGACGTGCCGAAAGATCGCGCGCAAGAGCTTGCAGGGGAGCGAGCCATCTGCAATGTCGGCGCGAGTGCGCCGGGTCCGTTCGGCGCGATGTACAAGCGCATGTACTTCGTTGACTGGCCGATGCTCAACCGAATTAAGCGCTCCGAGCTCCCTCGGCTGGACGTCTTTGTCGATGCGGGTCACAGCGACGCGCCGATCATCGTGGAGGGCGACCAGTTCCGCCGCGCCCTCCATGAGCTGGCGCTTCGGCCATTTCGCGTCAAACCCTGGTTCGCGCCTGGCCCGTGGGGCGGCCAGTGGATGAAAGACAACTTTGGCCTCCCGCCCGAACAGCCAAATTACGCATGGTCGTTCGAGTTGATAGCGCCGGAGAACGGTGTGCTCCTCGGTGACACGGCCTCCCGCTTTGAGTGTTCGTTCGATTGGCTGCTATGGCAAGAGACGGACGCCGTCTTGGGTCCATCTGTGGCGGCGCGCTTCGGCAGCTACTTTCCGATTCGCTTTGATTACCTCGACACGATGGGGGGAACGAACTTGTCGTGTCAAGTACACCCTCGCGTGGACTACATTCGAGATGAGTTTGGCGAGCCCTTCACTCAGGACGAGACGTACTATATCGTCACCTGCAAACCCGATGCGCGGGTGTTCCTTGGGCTGCGCGACGATGCCGAGCTTGGACGCTTTCGTGCCGACGCCGTGGCGGCGCGCGATGCGAAGGTCTCGTTTGATATCGACACGCACGTAAACAGCCTGCCCAGCGCCCCACACGACCTCTTCCTGATCCCAAGCGGCACGGTGCATTGCAGCGGAGCCAACAATCTCGTTCTTGAGATCAGCGCCACCCCCTATATTTACACCTTCAAAATCTACGACTACCTGCGCAGCGACCTGCAAGGCAATTTGCGGCACGTGCACCTTGAGCACGCTTTCGCCAACATCGACGCTTCGCGAACCGCGACATGGGTGGGCGAGCATCTACGTCCGCGTCCCATTGTCCTGCGGGAGGGCAATGGCTGGGCGGAATATCAGATCGGCAACATCGAGGAATTGTTCTTCGCCATCCATCGCCTCGAATTCCTCGATGCCGTGGCCGACGACACGGGGGGTAAGTTTCTGGCACTCAACCTCGTCGAGGGACAGTGCTGCGAGATCGTCACCGAAGCGCATGGGTCGATGGAGCTTCATTTCGCGGAAAGCGTGGTGATCCCCGCCAGCGTCGGGCGCTATAGCCTGCGCAATCGGGGAGATGGGCCCTGCAAGGTGGTCAAGGCGTTCGTCAAGGGGTAGACCGCTCGCGGCGAGATGAGGCGACACAAGCGACCGCCCCATCTTGCCGCGTCGATTTCAGCCCCGCGCCCTAGGCCTGCGTCTCCACCGGCTTCGGCGGCAGCGCGCGCCCAGGGAACCACCAGTTCCAGCGGCCGATGAGGCGCATCGTCGCCGGCACGAGCAGCGAGCGAATGATCGTGGCGTCCACCAGCACGGCCACGGTCATGCCCAGGCCCGTCTCCTTCGTGATGATGACGCGCGTGAATGTGAACGCGCCCGTCACAATGACGAAGAGCAGCGCCGCGTTGGTGATGACGCCGCCGGTCTTCTCCAGGCCGCGCGCCACCGCCATCCGGTTGTTGTGCGTGCGCAGCCACTCCTCGTGGATGCGCGACAGCAGGAAGACCTCGTAGTCCATCGAGAGGCCAAAGAGCAGGCAGAACAGCAGGATCGGGATCGTGCTGTCGATGAACCCGTCCGCGGTGAAGCCGAGCAGGTTCGAGAAGTGCCCCTGCTGGAAGACGAAGACCAGCACACCGTACGCCGCGCTCACCGAGAGCACGTTCATCAGCACGGCCTTGAGCGGCAGCACCACCGAGCGGAACATGATCAACAGCAGGATGTAGGTAGCGATCAGAATGAAGAGGATCGCCCGCGGGAAGTTCCCGTAAAGGTAGCGATTGAAGTCGAGGCTCGTCGCCTGGAATCCGCCAACCAGCACCTTCATGCCGCCGGCGTGTGCCGCCTGGCCGGCGCGCAGATCATCGATGAGCTGCTTGCCCTCCGCGGAATCCACGGGCGCATCGGTCTTCACCGTTAGCACGGTCGTGCCGTCGTTCGTCGTCACATGGACGAGTTGGGCCAGCGCGGGTACGCCCTGATATTGCCCGCTTGTGTAGAGCTGCTCAAGCTGCGGCGCCGAGAGCGCAGGACCGCCCTGCTGCCCCTGCGGCAAGCTTGTGAGACTGGTGACGCTGGTGACGTGGCTGACCGTCGCGAGCCAGCTCGACAGCGCGTCTACCTTGTCGAGGTTCGCTTGCGTCAGCATGCTAGAGCCGTCGGGAGACTGCGCGACGACCACAATAGGATTCTCGTTGGTCTGGGGGAACTGGGCATTGAGGATGTCCAGCCCTTGGCGCGCCTCGGCGTCCGGCGGGAGAGAAGAGGAACTTGGCGTGCCGATGTTGATGGAAAAGATCGGCCACGCCAGCGCCACAAGGATCGCCGTGACGGCCACCACCACCAGCACCGGGCGCTTCATCACGCCCAGCGCCAGCCCATGCCAGAAGCCGTGCCCCTCGTCTTCGCTGGTCGCACGCGGCATCGTCAGCCTGCCGAGCAGCGGCAGCCGCAGCGCATTCACCTTCGTCCCCAGCACACTCAGAAGCGCCGGCAGCAGTGTGAGCGCCGCCGTCACCGCCGCGGCCACGACCACCGCTCCGCCGATGCCGAACGACGTCATGAACTGGAGGCCGATCAGCAACAGGCCGATGAAGCCGATCATCACAGTCATCCCGCTGAAGAGGATCGCCTCACCCGCCGTCGCTACCGTCCAACCGATGGCGTCACGCACCGCACGACCGCGCGCCAGCTCCTCGCGGAAGCGCCGCGTCATGAAGAGGCTATAGTCAATCGAGATACCCAGGCCGACGATGCTGGCGATATTCTCGACGAAGACACTCATAGAGCTGTGCAGCGCGATGGGATAGATCAGCGCCAGCGCCACCGGCACCGCTACCACCGCCAGCACCAACGGCAGCAACGCCGCCACCACCGTCCCGAAGACCGCAAGCAGCACGATCAACGCGATGGGCAGGGCACGCGTCTCCGCCGTCGTCGTGTCCTTCTGAGTGATGTCAGTGAATGTCGAATAGACCGCGGGGCCGCCGGTCAAGTACACCTTGGCCGGGTCCGCCGCCGCGCCGCTCGGCAGCAGCGTGCGAAACTGGGGCAGCAGATGTTCCGTGGCGTCGGCGTTGGTGTTGAAGTTGACGGTGACGAAGGTAGTCTTGCCGTCTTTGCCGGGCAGATACACCGTCGAGCCGTCCGCGGCGGTCGTCTCTACCGGCTGCACGCTCGTGACGTGCTGGAACGCCTGCGCCCGCGAGACGAAGGACCGCACTTCCTCCTGATAGGCCGGATCGGAGACCGGCGTATCCACCGATTGGAACGCGACGAGCACCGAAGACGGCGGCTGGTGCAGCGTATTCTGCAGGATGTTGCCGACCGCCATGGAGTCGCTGCTCTTGAAGTCGTACCCGCCGCCGGTGAGCAACGATCCGAGCGAGGCGGCGAAAGGTACGCTCACCGCCACCCCTGCCACCCAGAGCAGGATCACCAACCAGCGCACCTTGTAGATGAAACGCCCGTAGGCAAAGCCGACGCGATAGAGCCCGTGCGGCTTCTCCTCCGTCGTCTGCGCCGCCGTGTCTGGCGGCAATTCGGAAGCACCCGCTGGCCCCTCGGCGGGTTTGGCGGGGCGGTCCTGAAGTCGCATGAAAGCTATCCCTCCCGAAAACAGCCCGGAAGCTGAATGATGAAATAAGCGCGGGCCAAACATGGAGAACGCGCCGCCCTCGACGCGCATTGTAGCAAGTAGGTCGCGGCTCCTCAGTGCATACGTGAGCGCACGACGTCCTGTTGGAGGCCGTATGAGATTGTACTGCGGCGTCCCCCACCCACGCCGCGAGTAGGATGAGGCGCCATGCGTGCGGTGAATGCGGTGCTATACTGAACTGAGCCAGGCCGCGTCACAGGGCAGGCCGGCGCGGCAAGGTGGCGATCGAGCGTTTCCGGGCGAAGGGAGCAGGGTGATGGGCGATTCGGCGATGGACGATCTGGCGGTTTTCACGGGTAACGCGCACCCGCAGTTGGCCCGCGACGTCTGCCGCCACCTGGGCGTCCCCCTCGGCCAGGCACAGGTCTTCGCCTTCTCAAACGAGAACATCTTCGTCAAGATTGACGAGAATGTGCGCGGCAAGGACGTCTTTGTCGTCCAGTCGCTCTGCTCTCCGGTGAGTACCTCCATCCTTGAGCTGCTCATCATGATGGACGCCCTCAAGCGCGCCTCCGCCAAGCGCGTGACGGCCGTGATTCCGTACTACGCCTACGGTCGCACCGACAAGAAAGACCAGCCCCGCGTACCGATCACGGCGCGCCTGCTCGCGGATTGCATCACCGCCGCCGGGGCCAACCGTGTCCTCACGATGGACCTGCACGCCGGCCAGATCCAGGGATTCTTCAACATCCCCGTGGACGAGCTGACCGCGCAGGACATCCTCGCGCGCTACATCTTCGCCAAGGAGCTCGACGACTACACCGTGGTCGCCACAGACACCGGCTTCGCCAAGAAGGCGCGAAACTTCGCCGAGCGCCTGGACGCGCCTCTCGCCATCGTGGAGAAGCGCCGCCTCGGCAACGACGGCCGCATGGAGAGCCTGGGGCTTATTGGCAGCGTCGCCGGGCGTCATGCCGTCATCGTGGACGACGAGATCGACACCGCCGGCTCGCTCTTGCAGGCGGCGAGGCTCGTCAAGGAGCAGGGCGCACGCGACGTCTACGCCTGCGCGGTGCATGGTGTGCTCTCTGGGCCGGCCATCGAACGGTTGCGCGCCTCCGGCATCAAGGAGGTCATCCTCTCCGACACGGTGCGCCTGCCCGACGAGAAGCGCCTGGCCACCATCACCACGCTCTCCACGGCGGAGCTCTTCGCAGGGGCCATCGCGCGCATCCACGAGGGGCGCTCCGTCTCCCAGCTCTTCCGTCATCCCGTCGAGGCGGAGGCGTAGCGATAGGGCAGACGGGAGGAAAGGCGGGACGTCGTGCATGCGCGGCCTGCAGGTCGCGGGTGATACCAGTGCCGCCGGGCCGTTCCTCCAGGATCTCCCCCTGATCTAGTCTGTCCCTGCGCCCTCTTGATTTCTCCTTCCGAGGTTACGTCGTGACGGCAGCGCGCATTGAGGACTTCAACGCTCTGCTCCGCTACCTGCGTGGGCTGGCCGCTCCCTGCGAGCCGCCCATCGGCGTCGGGTCCTTCCTGCTGCTCTATGCTAGCGAGCGCGAGGTCGTCGTGTGGTATTCCCCCGCCCGCGAGCAGCATCGCGAGGGCGAGGTCACCATCCCGTGCGCACGCATCGCCAGCGCATGGCGCGCCCTCACGATGGGCGAGATCCTCGATGAAACCGCGCTCGAATCGCATGGCGAGGGACCCGGCGGCGGGCGCTGGCTTCTGGCGCTGCTGGCGCAGATACCCGGAGTCGCCGTCCGCGCGGACCCCTTGACCCTGGCCTGGGCACCGGAGGAGGCTGGCGACGACGCTGAGGAGGTACCGCCCGCGCCGGAGCGCGGAAAGCGGCGCGGCACACGCACGAAATCAGTGATGGCGGCGGTCGAAACCGAGACGGTGTGAGGAGTGGCGACGATGAACAGCGGCAAGATGGAAGGGCCGGCATGGGAGCGTTTCGCGGAGGTGGCGGACCGCCTCACCCACGAACGCCCAGGCGTCAAGCAGGTCAAGATGTTCGGTGCACCCTGCATCTCGGTCAACGGCAAGGGATTCGCCGCCTTCGATGGTGAGGGCATCGCGCTCAAGCTGACCGGCGCGGCACATGCCCGCGCGCTTGCCCTTCCCGGCGCGCACCTCTGGGATCCATCGGGCCGCGGCCGTCCCATGCGTGAGTGGGTGCTCGTGCCCACCGCCTCCGCCGCCGAATGGGATGACCTCGCCGCCGCTTCCTGTGCCTATGTCGGCGGCGAGTGATACGGGATTCGGGTGAGTGGTTGGAGTCTCGTGAGGGTTTCAGCCCACATCGCGCCGTGCGCCGGCCCTTTCAAGGCCGCGACCGCACACGACAACATCCCACTCCCACCCGCCTCACACGACGTGCAGTAGCGCGCCAAGCGCGACGCCCGCAATCGTGCCCGCCGTCACAATCGCCAAGAACTCGATGCCTGAGCGCAACGGCCCCTTAAGCGTGTAGCGCGCCTTGAGGGCGCCGAGGCCGAGGGCAACCAGCCCCGTGAGGCCGTACGCCCACCAGCGCGGCTGCGGCAGGCCGAAGATGAACGCCAGGGTAGGCACCAGGCCGCCCACCACAAACGCGCCGCCGATCAGCGCGCCCTGCCGCCACGGCGGGGCGTCCGGCGCCTCCTCTACGATGCCGTGCTCGTCGCGAATCAGCGCGCGCAGCCAGCGCTCCTCGTCGGCTGTGAGGTGGCCGACCACATGCTCTAGCAGGTCGCCGTGTAGTCCTTTGTCCCGATAGATCTCGCGCAGCTCGGCACGCTCCTCGTCGGGCTCATGCTGGATCTCATAGCGCTCCGTGGCGATGCGCTGCTGCAAGATCTC
>CAYYCB010000024.1:0-16596 GCA_964469715.1 uncultured Ktedonobacterales bacterium
CGCGCTCGACTCGACTACCACCGACACGGCGAACCCATCCATGCCGTCGTCGTCGATGGGCAACGCGACCGAGAGCAGCCGTGGGTCGGATGCCACGCGCCGGTCATACTCGCCCAGCGCCCGCATGCCGGGGTCATCGCTGGTCCCGCGGAGCGGCTCTCCCCCGCGCACGCAGTTATCGGCTACGATGAGGCTGCCCGCGCGGGTCAACCGTAGCGCCCAGTCCAGGTAGGTCGGATAGCCAGGCTTGTCGGCGTCGATGAAAACGAGATCGAAGGGCGCCTCCGATTGGAGCGCGGGAAGCGTCTCCTGCGCCGGCCCTACCCGCACTTCTGAGCGATCAGCTAGGCCCGCGCGGTCGAGAGATGCCCGCGCCACCGCCGCGTGCTTCTCGCTCACTTCCAGGGAGATCACCCTGCCTCCCTCAGGGAGCGCTCGTGCCAGCCAGATGGTGCTGTAGCCCGCCAGCGTGCCGATTTCGAGGATCTTGCGAGCGCCGCAGGTTCGCGCCAAGACTTGGAGCAGCCGCCCTTGCAGCGGCGAGATGGCAATCGGCGGCATCTCGTTTGCCCGTCCTGCCTCCTGCGCCGCCTGAAGCGCTTCATCCTCCGGCGCGAAGAGCGCCACAAGCTCGCGGTCGATGAACGCGCGTCGTTCAGCCTGGTCGCGAAGCTGGTCAATCTCGCTCATCTCTGCCATCGCTGCCCTCCAGTCGCTCAGGTCGGGCTTTGCCGCCTCGCTGTCCTACGCCGACCGGCAATAGTCAAGTACGGACGCGGGCATTTCAGGGGTATCTCGCTCGGCGTCACGGTGACGAACGACCACATCATACGACATAGAAAGCGAGCGCGCCCGCCCCGGCATTCTCGGGGCGGGCGCGTCTGGCGAGGCGGAAATCCTACCCCTGCTGCATCCTCGCGATGATGGCGTCGGCCACCTGCGACGTGCCCACCGAGGTCGGGTCATCCGGACGCGGCTTGAGGTCATAGGTGACGTTCTTGCCTTCGGCGATGACGGAGGCAAGCGCGGTTTCCAGCCGGTTGGCTGCCTCGCGCTCCTTCAAATGCCGCAGCATCAGCACCCCGGAGAACATCATCGCCATCGGGTTGACCTTGTTCTGGCCGGCGTACTTCGGCGCGCTGCCATGCACCGGCTCAAAGACCGCGTACTCCGTCCCGATATTGGCGCCCGGCGCCACGCCGAGTCCGCCGATCAGGCCAGCCGACAGATCGGAGAGGATGTCGCCGTAGAGATTCGGCAGCACGAGCACGTCGTACAGCTCCGGCTTCTGCACGAGCTGCATGCACATGTTGTCTACGATGCGATCCTCGAACTGGATGTCGGGATACTCCTTGGCGACTTCTTGCGCGACCTGCAAGAACAGACCGTCGGAGAACTTCATGATGTTTGCCTTATGAACGGCCGTCACCTTGCGGCGCCCGTTGCTGCGCGCGTAGTCAAAGGCAAACTTCACGATGCGCCGGCTCGCCGCCACCGAGATGTATTTGATGCTGATCGCCGCGTCTTTGCTCAGCTTCGTGCCGGTCGTGCGACCGATGAAGTCCACGAGCTCGTCCAGCTCCTGCGTGCCGCGCTGGTACTCGATGCCGGCGTAGAGATCTTCGGTATTCTCGCGCACGATGATGAGGTCAATATTCTGGTAGCGCGAGCGCAGTCCCGGGTACGACTTCGCCGGGCGCAGGTTCGCGTACAGGTCGAGACTCTTGCGCAGTGCCACGTTCGCGCTGCGGAATCCCTTGCCTACGGGTGTCGTGATCGGACCCTTCAGCCCGATTCCCGTCTGGCGGATCGAGTCGATGACGTCCTGCGGCAGCACCGTCCCCGTCTTTTCGAGCACCGCCAACCCGGCGTCTTTGACGTGCCACGTGAATTGCACGCCGGTCGCCTCAAGCACGCGTCGCGTGGCCTCTGTGATCTCCGGCCCGGTACCGTCACCGGGAATTAGCGTCACCTCGTACGGCATGGTCCCCCTCCAACTTCAGGAATATCAGCTTCCTGCTATGGTGGATGCAAAGCAGCTGCTCCGGGGACAGATTGTCGCCGTACCCCGTAGGGCAACCAGGAACATAGCATAGCACGATAAGACAGGCTTTGCCGAACCATAAGCAAAAGTTTGATGATGACGCTGTGCTATAATGCAGCTTGGCGTGTGGGCGCGAGGTGAATAGGCAATCGCGGCCGTGGTCCGTCCGCGGTCGAGGAAAGTCCGAACTCCACAGAGCAGGGTGCTGGCTAACGGCCAGTGGGGGCGACCCCAAGGACAGTGCCACAGAAACATACCGCCTGGCGGGGCATGTCTCCGTCCGGTAAGGGTGAAATGGCGAGGTAAGAGCTCACCAGCGGCCGGGTGACCGGCCGGCTGAGGTAAACCCCACCCGGAGCAAGGCCAGACAGGGAGAGCGGCGGCCGGCTTAGCCGGTCTCCCGCGGGCGGCTCGCCCGTCACCTCCCGGGTAGGCCGCTTGAGACGGCGGGCAACCGTCGTTCCAGAGAGATGATTGCCGCCCCGTTGGCCGCGAGGCCGGCGAGGAACAGAATTCGGCTTACGTCCACCTCGCACCCACTCCCGTCCCATCTCCCGCTTGTAGCGCTGGCTTCCCCCAATTGTCCGTCCGAGCGCCTTCACGCGTCTCGGCCATAGGGTGAGCACCGAATGGCAGGACGTGGCGCTAGCAACATGCCGCTGTGCTAGCGTCGAATCTATCTGCTCAGACACGCGAATTCTCGTCCGACCCGATCCCCTATGTAACCGGACGTCAGACATTCACTCGTTGATGCCATATTCAGTGGCAAGCTCAGACACGCGCAACACTCGGCCATTCTTCTCGCGCACCCGCGGGTCAGCGGCCAGCGCAGCCACGACCTTGCCGGTGAACTCTGGCCGGCGGGCTTTGGAGATGTCTTGATGCTCCGCTTGCGCCAAAGTCTTCTCAGTGAGGGTGAAGGGCGGCCACAGCGACACGACCGACACATCGTACGGACGCAGATCCTGGGCCATGTCGGCGGTGAGCTTATCCACGCCCGCCTTTGCCGCTCCATAGGCAGCGTTGTAAACGTAGGTGACGGCGCCTGCCGACGATATGTTGACAATCAGTCCACTGCGCTGACGTATCATCAGCGGCGCGGCCAGGGCGGATGCCACGAAATAGGACCGCAAGCCTACGGTGTGCATCTCATCCCACAACGCGAATGGATGGCGCCAGAAGGGCGTGTCTTCGAGGGGATAGCCATCCGCGGTCTGACCGAACGCGCTCGCGTTGTTGACTAAGAGGTCGAGCCGCCCCTGTTCAGCGTCAATACGGGCCATCACAGCGGCAACCTGCTCATCGTCACGATGATCGCAAACGACCGCGATACCCTGACCACCAAGCTGAGTCACTTGCGCCGCCGTCTCTAAGAGAGAGCCAGGCCAGGAGGAACCGCTTTGCTGAAGTGTGCGGCCGGTGACGTAGACCACAGCGCCCGCACGACCGAGTTCAAGTGCGATACCTTTGCCAATGCCGCGACTGGCACCAGTGACGGCGGCGACCAGAGCGCCCATGCTGCGACTCCGTTTCAGTGTTCGACTGCCGAATGCAGTCTGTTATAACACGAAATGCGGGCGAGCGCTGCATCAGACCAACGATCACTGGGAGGTGAGAAGGCGTTCGCTGAGCAACTGCCTACGAGTGATCGCGTTGTATGCGCTCCTATTCCTCATGGGGCAGGACGCCGGGATAGGGTTGTACCCGTGACAGCCGAGCGAACCGACCTTACGTCACATCAGCGCGTTCTTAAAACGCTAACTGGCCCCCGCCCGGCGAAGTGATCCGAGCGGGGGCCAATTAGCGTCTGGATGGATCAGTCTGAGATTCCACGGTGCGGCCCTATGCCGTCACGGTGGCTCGTGCTCGTCCGGGTATATGCGACTCATCGTCCTGCTTCGTTGAGAGCGAGCCCGTCCAGGGGGTGCCGAGCAACGGCAGCAGATAGCGATCCACGCCGTAGTAGCCGGCGACCCGCCAGGCGAGGATGAGCAGGATGCCCAGGAAGCCCAGGATCGGGTTGGTGCTTACGGTGCCCGCGAGCAGGTAGTTGAAGTTCATCGTGACGCCGAAGAAGGCGGCGATGCCGGTGAGGCAGCCGGCGATCAGACCGAGGCCGACGGCGACCTCACCGAAAGTGACGAGGTAGGCCCAGAAGCCGGCGTGCGGAATCACCCACGTCTTGAGGAAGTCTGCGTACCAGCCTTGCACACTTGGGTGTGGGCCCGTTGTGCCTTTGAGCGCGAACTGCGCGAAACCCTTGATGGCGGCGCCGCTGTTGGCAGTGAATACCCAGGCGGCGGTAGGCGCGTCGCCCCAGTGGCCGAGTTCGATGTTGTGCCCGGTCATCTTCTCGACGCCGGCGACGAGCCACTGCCAGCCGACGTAGAAACGAACGATAGTCCAGAACCAGGCGACACGTCGGTCGGCAAAGAGGAATCTGGCGACCGGTGGCTCAGGAATCTGCGTAGCTGCCTGAGGACTGATGCGGTTGAGGATACTCATGATGTCCACCTCTCGCAGTCGGATGTGTTGGCCTCGTGGCTTTGGCACGAGCTCTCGGTTCGTTCGCCCTTCCGACGGGCCGTTCCGTCTGCCACTCTCAGCTTAGATGCCGAGGGTCACGGCAGCGTCACAGCGGCAAGCTCGGGGCATCACGAGCGTCTCACGGAGACGCGACGCCATCGTGGCGTCGGATGCAGGATGCCGGCGGTGGTGACGCGCAGCCCCAGCGCCCGCTCCTGGTCGGCGGATATGACATGGCCGCATTGCAGGCATTCCAAGTAGCCGCACGTCCTGTCGCGCTCGAACACGAGATCACCGTGGCAGTGTGGGCAGGCCTTCAGCAGAAGCATCGCGTGCCCTCCTCCCTTTCCGGCAGGCCGGCGGCCACGCTATGGCCGCCGCCTGTCAATACGCTCGCTACTTGTCGTACTGCACCAGGGTAATCAGGCCGCCCATTTCATCCATCGCCTGCCCCGGATTCATCACGTGGGAGAGGATGTGGCAGTGGAAGGGATAGGCGCTGCCCGGCGCGGCCCAGGCATAGAAGGTGAAGTCGTCGCTCTCGCCCGGCGCGATCTGCAGCGTGTCCTTCTTCACCGGCTGAGCCAGCGGCGCGCCGTCCTCCGCCACAATGTTGAAGAAGTGGCCGTGCAGGTGCATCGGGTGGATCATCTCGCCCATGTTGATCACCCGCACCAGGACGGTCTGTCCATGCGCGACGTTCATCACCTGCGTGTCTGGGAAGCTCTTACCGTTGATGACGTAGTAGGGGCCTAGCTCACTGATGATCTGCAGGTATTCGCGGTCGTGCGCCGGCACTTGGAGTGCCTGTGGCGTGCCCGGTCGCGGGTCCACGATGAATGCGCCGTAGAGGCCGCCCGAGACCTGCCTGAGGTCGTCGTAATGGCTGTGATAGAAGTACGTCCCGACGTTGTCGTCTCGCAGGGTGAAGTCATAGGTGTAGGTCTGGCCCGGTTTGATCGGCTCCTGGCCTACTCCTGGCACGCCGTCCTGTTGCGCTGGGATCTCAAGGCCGTGGAAGTGGATCGTGGTCGCTTCTGGGAACATGTTGTGAATGGTGACACGTACATGATCCCCGGCCGTCACGCGAATGACCGGCCCTGGCACCGTGCCGTCGAGCGTCCATGCCAGCACACGCTGGCCACCCTTCACCGGCTCCCACATGACCTGTTCAGCCATGAACGTAAAGTGCTTCGCCCCGTCACGGTCGAGCGTGTATTTTGCCGGTTGGTTGCCAAAGTCTTGTGTCGCGTTCGGCACATTGGCATTGCTGCCCGTCGAAGTGGACATGCCGCTCATCGTATGGGAGCCGCTGCTCGTCCCTGAAGCGCTTCTCGCCGGCGCGCTGCTTGCCCTCGCGCCGTTGATGGCCACCATGCCGACGAGAAGCGCGATGACCGCCAGCACGACGCTCAGGGCGCCCAGTGGCGAGGTCAGCCGCTGGCCCCACGTGCGCTTGTCGCCCTTCACCAATCTGCCGACGGTATACCAGTCGTTGTGCGGCCGGGTTGGGTCATATACGCGCCGCTCCGAGGTCGCGATTGCGCCGTTGTGCCCTTGGAACGGATCTCCTGAGAGGTTGGCGCGGTTGGCGGCAGATTCCGCTGTCTTCTCGTCCGGCCTATCGAGCACGGCCTGGGATTCCTGTGTGCCACTCGCCATGGTCTTCCTCCACGCACTCTGATGAGGGCTCCCGCCGGGTCGCATCTCTCGACCACTGGTGGGCCGCGAGTCGCGTTTCGGCTCTGGATGGAGGATATGGCCGCCGCGTCACATCGCCGTCACCTGCGCGCCGCCGCGCATCACGGCGCCATCACAGCCAGCGCTTTGGGCCTGCCGCGATTTCTGCCCCATGCCGTTGCGCCCACGCCCGCGCATCCCTGCAGGACGTGGGCGCAACGATGAGCTGCGGCGGGAGGTCGGATGCTTAGAGCGCGACCTGCGTGGGCAGGAGGTAGCCGACGCCCACCTTCGTGAGAATGTATTTCGGTCGCGTCGGGTCGGGCTCAATCTTGCGCCGCAGACGGTTGACGTTGACCTGGAGCATGTGGCTCTCGCCAACATATTCGGCGCCCCAGACATGCTCGAGCAGCAGGTCCTGCGTCGCCACCCGCCCCGCATTCTGCATCAGGTAGGCGAGCATACGATACTCGGTCGGCGTCAACAACACCTCGTGCCCATCCATCGTCACAATGTGCTGCGCGTAATCGACTGTGAGCTGGCCCACGGTGGCGGTCGCGCGCAGCCCCTGGCCCTGCTGCTCCGCCGCGCTAAACTGCGACCGGCGCAGCACCGCACGCACGCGTGCCAGCAGCTCGTCCACGCTGAACGGCTTGGTCAGGTAATCGTCGGCGCCCAGGTCGAGGCCGTGCACCTTGTCCTGGTCTTGCCCGCGAGCCGTCACCATGATGATCGGCACCGCCGAGAACTCGCGCACGCGCTCGCAGACGGCGAAGCCGTCCAGTCGCGGCATCATGACGTCGAGCAGCACGAGGTCTGGCGCGGTCGCCTCGATCTGCTCCAGCGCCTGCTGCCCGTCACTCGTCGCCACCACGTCGTAGTCCTCAAGCTGCAGATTACGCGTCACCAGCCGCAGGAGCTGCGGATCATCGTCGGCCACCAGCACCTTCGTCTTCTTCACCGGCATTGTCGTCCATCCCATCCCTTCGCTCAAGCGGAATCCGCCGCGGGCAGGAGCACGTGGAACGCGCTGCCATCCCCTGGCTCGCTCTCCACCCAGATGAAGCCCTGGTGCAAGCCTACAATACACCGCGCGAGGGTGAGGCCCAGGCCGAGCCCGCCCGTCTCGCGCGTGAGCCGCGTATCCACACGGTGGAACCTGTCGAAGATAGAGTCAAGGTGCTCTTGCGCAATCCCGATGCCCTTGTCGCGTACGATCAGCTCGATGTGACGGCCTACCGGCTGCCCGGACTCTTCCCCAGTCAGGGAAGAATCCTCAAGCGGTTCTGGGCCGCGCCCCTCCACAGTGCGCGCGGACAAAGCCGGTGGCATCCGAATCGTCAGCTCTATTGTCCCGCCGTCGGGCCAATACTTGACGGCATTCTCGAGCAGGGCGTCCACTAACTGGCCGAGCAAACGGGCGTCTCCCCATGCAAATGCCGGCGCGGGCCACGGGTGGCCGTCGGCATCCACCACGTCTAGCTCGAAGCCATGCCGCGAGTCGCTTTCTCGGAGCAGCGTATCGTTCGTCACGGCAATGGATGCCTCAACCAGGCGCCGGACGTCCACCGCGGCCCTTGTTGGGAGGATGGCGCCCATCTCAAGCTGCGAGAGGGTGAGCAGCCTATCGACAATAGCCGTCAACCGGTCGCTCGCCAGGTCGATAGCGTCGAGGAACTCCTCTCGCTCCTGCCTGGAGAGACGGTGGGAATGTCGGCGGAGCGTCGCCGCGTATCCTTTGATCGCCGCGAGTGGGCTGCGAAGCTCGTGACTGATCGTCCCCAGGAGCTCGGTATCGAAGTGTTCGCTCCCGCCCAACGTCTGCTCCATCGCGGGACGCGACCCTCTGGCGATGGCGTGGTCCTGGGTCATGGTCCGCTCCGTCCGAATGAATCGCCGTGTGCTGCGTCCCGGTGAGGTACTCGCTCGTGGCATGTACGTGGCCATGATACCCGAACCGCCCTCACGGGTCGGTCTCGACGCGCCTCGCCATATCACAATCTCCTCACGGATCGTGACACCGCGCCCATCTCACCCCTGCCTCTCTGGCTGTGCGATCCCTGGCAGCAGACCACATAACCGACCGGCGCCGCCGTTCTCCTTCCCGTCATTAGAGTATGAAGAAGGCGTAAAATAGCGGTGGGTACCATGACCTCGCGCCGGCGTAGGCGACGCGCTCGCGTCACAGATCCGACCGCTTCTGATTGAGGTACGTAGGGTGAAGAGTCAGGATTCCCGGCCGCCGGCATCGAAGGCCCCATCGTTAGGCGCCCGGCACACCGCGAGGCCGATAGGTCAGGCGCTGCTCGGCGCCTCGGAGCGTATGCGGGATACCTGGGAAGGCAGTGCGGCGGCGCGGGCCTGGCGCTCATCTCGCGGCGTACGGCTGCGCGAAAGCATGCTTGCGTGGCGTGGTGATCCGCGAACTGGCGCCGTCGCGCTGATCCTGGGCATTGTGGCCGCCACCGGCCTCATCGCGCTGCTCGATCTGTTGGCGTCAATTCCTAACCCCGGCCTCGTGTATCTTCCGCTCGTCGCCATGTTGGCCTACCACTGGGGCTGGCGCCACGCCGCCATAGCCGGCGCGCTCGCGGTCGCATGCGTCTACGTCTTCTTTGTGTCACCAGTGGGGCTTATCAAACCGCTCGGTCGCCAGCCGCTCGCCGAGCTCCTCACGCTGGCCGCCGTCACCGCCTTCGTCCTGGCCCTCGTCGGCCTCGCCCGTGCGCGCCGGGGCGAGGTTGAGCGCGAAGCCGAGCGTATCTCCGCGCTCAATCGCGTCGGCGCCGCGCTGGCCGGTGAGCTTGACGAGCGGCGTCTGTTGGACCTCATCGCCCGCACCGCCTGCGACCTCACTGGCGCGGAATTCGCAGCCTTCACGCTGCGACCCGTCAACGACGTCGGCCAGCCGGCCGTGCCCTCCGAGGGCAATCTCTTCCACCTGGCGGCCATCGTCGGCGTCAGCCCCGCGCAGGAGGCGCTCTTCAGGCGCATGCCCCTTGGCGGCGAAGGCTTGCTCGCGCCCATCTTCCGGCATGGCATGCCCGTGCGCGTCGGCGATGCGCTAGCCATGGTCATCGCCCAGGGTCAGCCCGCCCACGGCGATCTGATGCCAAGCGGAGACGAGAAGGTGTCACAACCGTCTCCTCGTGAGGAGGCACGCCAGTTAGCCCGCGATTACGCGCACGGAGACGCTTCCGCCACGTCCCTGCGCTCGCTAGGCGTGCCGCGCGGCCATCCGGTCGTCCGCAGCTTTCTCGGCGCGCCGCTCCTCGACCGTGAGGGACATGTGCGTGGCGGCCTTCTCCTGGGGCACTCTCGCCCCGACCGCTTCACCGCCGACGACGAAGCCCTCCTCGTCGGACTCGCCGCCCAGGCGGCCACGGCGCTAGAGAATGCCCGGCTCTACAATGCGGCGCAGAGCCGCGCCCGCGAGCTCGACACCATCTTCCAGAGCATCGGCGATGGCGTCAGCCTGGTGGATGCCCAGGGTCGGGTCCGGCGCGAGAACCCCGCCGCCCGCGCTCTGCGCACCGACCTTGAGCGCGATGGGAAGCAAACTGACGAGATCGAGCAACTTCTCCGAACTATCGCCATCCAGGCCGGCGCCGGTGAGCCTCAACAGAACGCACAGATCTCGACGGGAGCCGACGGTGCCCGCCGCGAATATCTCATCTCAGCCTCCCCGTTGAAGAGTGAGTCACCAACCGTAGCCAGAAACGTTGCCGGCGGGGCTGCCGATCCCGACGGGCCCGAGAGCGGAGCGGTGGTCGTCTGGCGCGACGTGACCGAGGCGCGCCGGTTGCAGGCCGAGCGGCTTGCACGGGCAGAAGCGGAGGCCCGGCGCAACCTGCTTCAGTCGATCATTGATGAGTTACCGAGCGGTGTGTATCTTGTCCGCGGTGCTGACGCCCGCCTCGTGCTGGCCAACCGCGCCGCCCAGCAGGTGTGGGGCGCCGAGTGGACCGCCGGAATGCCAATGGCCCAGTTCCTGGCCGAGAGCGGCACGCGCATGTTCCAGCCCGACGGCCGGCCAATCACGCTCGATGAGCTTGCCACGATTCGCGCCTTGCGCACCCGCGCCGACGTCCGGCACCACCAGGAGGTGATTCGCCAGCACGACGGCCGGGCGCTCCCGGTGCTCCTCAACGCGGTCGCCATCGCATCGTCCGTCCTCGGCCCGCCGTTTGCCCCGGATGGCGACGCCGTCGATGCGGAACCGGCTGCCATCGTCGTGCTGCAGGACGTGACGGCGCTCAAGGAAGCCGAGCGCCTCAAGGATGATTTCGTCGGCATCGCCGCGCACGAGCTGCGCACTCCCCTCGCCGCCGTCAAAGGCTATGCCGAGATGCTTATCAAGCAGACGGCGCGCGGTCGTGGCGTGCCGCTTGAGGATTGGCAGCAGGAGGCAATCGAGTCCATTGATCAGGCGGCTACGCGCCTCAGCGACCTCACCGACGATCTGCTCGACGTGACGCGCCTACAGGCAGGCCGGCTCGATCTGCGCCTGGAGCCCGGCGACCTCGTGGCGCTCGTGAATCGAGTGGTCAGGCGTATGCAGGCGACCGCGGAACATCACATCCTGAAGGTACACGCCGAGGCTGATTTTGTCGTCGTCGCAATGGATCCCCATCGCATGGAGCAGGTGCTCGCAAACATCATCGGTAACGCGATCAAATACAGCCCGAACGGTGGAGACGTCGACATCACGATTGGCGAGCACGCGACTGAAGGTGTCGCCCAGCTCGACGTCCGCGACTCCGGCATTGGCATCCCTGCAGATCAGCAAGTGCGTCTCTTCAATCGCTTCGCTCGCGCCGACAACGCCGCCGCGCTTGGCATAAAGGGCACAGGGCTTGGCCTCTACATCTGCCGTGAGCTTGTCGAGCGCCACGGTGGACGCATCTGGTTCGACTCCGCCGAGAACGCCGGCACGACCTTCCACATCGCGCTGCCGCTGGTCGCCGGCGAAGAGGACGACGCTGGTGCTGCCTCGCAAGCCTGATATCTAATCCCGCCGACCACTGCCTGCTCCGTCGCCGTCATCCCTTCGCCCGCAACACAGACAGCCCCGCCGCGCCTGGCCCAACGTGCGTCCCAATGGTTGGTCCGGCCCACATGCGGCTGATTGGCCCGTCATACACCTGACGAACCACCGCCTCTAGCTCATCCCCCAGGGCCGGACTCGACTGGCCCACCACGACAGCCTCCACCGGCGCCGCCTCGCGGACGTAATCCGCCAGCCGTTCGAAGGCGCGCCTGCGCGTCCTCGGTCTATCCAACGTGACGACCGCCCCGTCATGGATGCTCACGATGGGCTTGACGCTGAGTAGCGTCCCGATGGTCGCCTGTGCCTGGTTGATGCGACCGCCTCGCCGTAGATACTCCAGGTCGTCCACCATGACGTAGATCGTCGTTCGCGCGAGCGCCTCGCGTGCCGCCGCCGCCACGGCTTCCAGGCCGACGTTCTCGTTCGCCGCCCGTGCCGCCGCCAGCAGGCCGAACCACATCCCAAGGGAGGCCTCGCCCGAATCCACCACTTCGACCCGCGCGCCCTCGTCGCGCAGCTGGTCCGCCACCAGCCGCGCCGTGCTGTACGTCCCGCTGAGCTTGGAGCCGAGGTGCACGCCGACGACGCCCTCCGCACCGTCGGCGAGGGCCTTGCGGTAGACCGCCTCCAATTGACCGGGCGTGGGCTGCGCCGTTGTAGGGCGTACGCGGCCAGTCTCCAGCCGCTGGAAGAAACCCTGCGAGTCGAGCGTGACGCCGTCCTCAAAGGTCTCATCACCGAACGACACTGAAAGCGGGGCCACCGCGATCCCATGCTGTTCCGCCACGGCTCCCAGATCAGACGCGCTATCCGTCACCACGCGTACGCCGCCCATTGCGAACCTCCTCATACGTCACTGCCCGGCTACTCCTGCACGGGCGGTGCCACGCTGCGTGGTTGCGCTCTAACGCGACGTTCCCCACATCCGGCGCTGCTTAGAGCCCGCGCCGCGCTCGCGTGTTTCGCGAGCGGCGAGTGCATGCGCCCGGTCACAAAGCGCCACCTCTCGACCCTCCGCGCGCACTCTTCGCCTTTCTTCCCCTTCGGCATGCCGGCGTCGTCCGCACCCGGTCCTCGCTCGTCACCGCCGCCAGCCGCGCAGCAAACGCACCGCGCGACTGCGCGCCAGCTTCTCCATGCTGTGCTTTCCTGCCGCCTGCTGAAGCGCGAGTGCCAACGTCGGGTAGACGTGCGTCGTCGCGGCGATTGCGTCGAGTGTCAGCCCCTGGCGCATCGCCAGCGCCAGCTCGTTGATCAGGTCACCGGCCGCCGGCCCTACCACCGTCGCTCCCAGCAGCGTGCCGCGTTCCCTCGCCACTAGCTTGACGAACCCCTCCGGCTCCCCCTCCGTCACCGCGCGGTCCACCCCTGCCATGTCCTGTGTATAAACGCGCACATCTGTGCCGTGCGCCGCCCGCGCCTCAACCTCCGTCATCCCCACCCGCCCCACCTCCGGCTCGGTGAACGTCGCCCAGGCCAATACTCTCTCGTCAACGTCCGCGCCCGCGAAGCCGGGGAACAGCATGTTACGCACCGCCGTTCGCGCTTCCTGTGCCGCCGCGTGCGTGAAGTAGGGCGCGCCGATCACGTCGCCCGCCGCATACACGTGCGAGTTGCTCGTCCGCAGCCGCTTATCGACGATGATGCCACTTCTCGCTTCGAAGGCGACGCCTGCCCGCTCCAGTGCGAGCCCCTCGACCGCTGGCGTCCGCCCCACCGCGACCAGAATCTCGTCAGTGGCGATCTCGAACGCCCCACCCGGTCCCGTTGCCGAGATCACTTTCTTGCCGTCGCGCACCGCCACTCCCGTGACGATGGCCCGCGTGACCACCTGCATGCCCTCGCGCTCGAAGCGCGCGAGCACCGCCTGCGAGGCGTCCGGTTCTTCTCTCATCAGCAGCCGGTCCGGCCGCTGCAGCAGCGTGACACGCGACCCGAGGCGCGCGAACGCCTGCGCTAGCTCGCAGCCTATCGGCCCTCCGCCGAGGACCACCAGATCATCCGGCAGCCTCCGCAGGTCGAAGACGGATTCGTTGGTCAGATATCCGGCCTCGCTCAGTCCGGGGACGTCGGGCGTCCGCGGCTGCGAGCCGGTCGCGAGCAGAAAATGCCGGCCGCGAATGCTGCATCCGTTGACCTCCACGGTGTCCTTGCCGGTGAACCGCACCGGTCCGAGCGCCACGTCGATGCCGTTCCGTACCTGATTCTCCGGCGCATCGGCCTCTTCGTAGATGTGCTCGATGGAGCGCTGCACGTACTCCGACACCGCCGCGAGATCCACCGGCGCAAGCTCCGCGCGTAGGCCATACTCGCCCGCTCGCCGGATCTGCGCCGCCACGCGCGCGACGTGCAGTAGCGCCTTGCTCGGCACGCAGCCCGTATACAGGCACTCGCCGCCCAGCTTGTCGCGGTCCACCAGCGCCACCGTCGCGCCCAGCGCCGCCGCGAATTGCGCCCCTGAAAGGCCCGCCGAGCCGCCTCCGATGACCACCACGTCGTAGGTGTCGCGTTTTGGCCGCGCGAATAGACTCCGCGCCTCCTCCTGTTTCGCCACCCGCCGGTCACGTCCCGCCGTCGTCGCCGTCGTCGCCGTCGTCATCGGTCGTCGTCCTTTGCACTGAACCTTGTTACTGAAGGCATACCACCCGCGGCCACTCGACGGATGAGCGATGAGCGGCGATCTGCTGGCGAGTAGAAAGTATCTGAGTCTCGCCCTTTTGTTACTCAGTCCTGACTCAATCCTGCGCGGACTCGCTCTCCTCGCCTTGGGCCGTCGTCTCGTCCCCGTCTTCCTTGGCCTCTGCCTCGCGTGTCCACTCGCCCGACTTTCCGCCGCTCTTGCGTTCGAGCCGCACCTGATCGATCACCATGCCGCGATCCACTGCTTTGCACATGTCGTAGACCGTCAGCCCCGCCGCGCTGACCGCCGTTAGCGCCTCCATCTCGGCCCCCGTCTTGCCCGTCGTGCGAACCGTCGCCCGAATATGCACGCGGCCCTCCGTCTCGGCGTCCTCTAGCTCGAAGGCCACGTCCACGCCGGTCAGTAGCAAGGTATGGCACATCGGCACGATCTGCGGCGTTTGCTTCGCCGCCAGAATACCTGCCACCTGCGCCACCGCCAGGACGTCTCCTTTCGCCATATGCCCTTCGCGAATGAGCGCGAGCGTCTCGCGGCGCATCCTCACCACCCCCGTCGCAACCGCCTCGCGCTTCGTCTCCGCCTTGTCCCCCACCTCCACCATCCGTGCCCGCCCTGCCTCGTCGAAATGTGTCAGCCCCATGATCGCCCTCCCTTGATGGCGCGTCACTGTCAGCGTATCGCCGGTCTCGGCCTCTCGCGTGCGACGCGCTCTTTCGTGGCCGTCGCCGTCGCCCGCCCGTCTCAACCTTAGCACGCCCCGAGAGGAGCGGGATGTCCTGCGCTCCTTGCGCGGCGCGGATCACTAGGCTATACTGCGGGTAATCTGGGAGCGGTACGCGGCGCGGCGTCGTCATAGACGCGCAACGGCTCGCATCGGCATACTACGGGAGAATCGCATGTCCAAGAAGTCCACGGCTACCCGCCAGCCGCAGGGGACCCGTCGGCCGCAGACCGCGTCGAAGCAGACCTCAGTGGCGTTCGTCCGGTCGCCACGGCCCGAGCAGGGCGCCCCTGCCGAAGCCAAGCCCGAAACGAAGCCGTCTGAGCAGCAGCGCGTCGTTCCCGCGGCCAAGCGAGTCGTCGTTGCGCCCGCCGCCAAGCCGCGCGCGCCACAGCTCGCCGCTAGGCCGGCCCCCACCCCCAAGGCGGAGACCCCGGCCCCCAGGGCCGCGACCACTGCGGAACGCGACCAGGCAACGCGGGTCGCCCGTGCGCGCGCCATCCAGCGCACTCGCACCGCCAACACCATCACCCCAGAGCATTACTCCTACGTGCTGGGCGACCTCAAGCTCATCGCCGGGGTGGCCATCGCGATGTTCCTCACCATCATCATCCTGCATTTCGCGCTGCCTGGCGCCTAGCATTCGCAGCCCTACATCCGTTTCCGCCCGCGCCGCCTGACTGGCCGCGCGGGCGTTTTGCTGCCTCTCCTTGCGCCAATGCATGGACGGCAATCGCCATCACTCCAGACCGATGTGACGTGATAGGGATTCCGGCTGAGGGGGTCGGGCATGACGGGCTTCCGCCCGCCTCGCGCCTCGCGCCGGCCCCTTCAGGGCCGCGACTGTAACCACAGTTCCCAGGCGAAATCAGGAGTAGAGCGTACGCGCTCACCCTGCCGGTCGCGGCTCTCCATAAAACAATGCGAGCCGCGGAGCGGCCACAGCGCCGCCTCCACGGCCCATCATCAAAAAGCGTATGAGATGCTTGTGGAACCCTCCTTGTTCCAATGCGATCTTATAGCGCGCCCAGCTTCAGTGGCTCACCTTGCCGTGCCTCTGCCGGGATCATCACTCCGAGGATACGCTCCAGCGCCATAGTGTGGCTGCACGTCTCCCAGTCTCCGAAGAACCGGCAAGTGCAGCTCCATTTGCCATTGTCGTAGCCAACCGTATGGCTATCGTTTTCGCCGTTGAATGTCGTCTCAAATCGCGTGAATTGGATCCGCTCGGGCTCCTGTGCGTACTGCTTGGCCTTGGCAATCTTGCCGATCATGCTAGAGTGCATTGGAGTCTCTCGCTTTCTCTCCGTTCCGAACTCCGGGCAGATCGTGCCCAACCATCGGACACAACCTCTCCCGCACCTCTCGGAACGGGGCTGCGTAACGATGCCGCGCTGCTTGCGCCCGCGGCGTCACTCGTGACGGGCCTCCTCTCGCCGCGCCTGAAAACGGCCACCGCTGCCGGATTTTGCCTCGCGCCTCAGACCGCGCGCCACCCATGTCGCAAGGCGGAAAAACGCAAATGGCACCGGAGGAGATTCCTCACGGTGCCACGTCGTTTTCGGGTGCACGCGCAACCAGTGCCCGCGCTGCATCATTCTGTCGCAGCAGTCGCATCTTCGCAGCCCCCTTCAACAGCAGGGTCATCAGAAGAGTGCTCTCGTCGCGTATGTGAAGGCAAGTGTACCACCTGCCTACGGCGCTCATCAAGTCACAAATGCGTCTTTATGCGAATTGTCTTATGCAAATCTGTGACCAGCATTCTCCCTATTGTATCGGATGCCGAGAGGGTGTTTTCGAGCCGTCCGGCGGGGCTCCCTTCTCGAACGGGCGGCCAACCTACCGATTTACCGCACACCGTTGACGCTGCCCGGTGTACAATGCGTGCAACGTGTGGTGCCGGCGCCTCTCAATAGGTCCTCTGCCCTCTGCGT
>CAYYCB010000024.1:16696-22165 GCA_964469715.1 uncultured Ktedonobacterales bacterium
AATGCGTGCAACGTGTGGTGCCGGCGCCTCTCAATAGGTCCTCTGCCCTCTGCGTACATGATAGTCTTGAGTCCGCCGCAACGTCTCTGGTCTGCTGTGCGTCTAGACCTGAGAGGTCTTCCCGCGAGTGCTCCGCGGGCTGTTGATGATGTGCCCTCTAGGCGCGGCACGGCCGCGCGACCTCTTCGGGTGAGGTTGGGGGTGGACTATGGCGCCGGACACGAAGACGGTAGACCTGGGTGGGAATGGGAATGCGAGCGGCGCGGCCCGAGCGGACCAGCCGCGCCACGCCAGGCAGGCTGGGCCTGGTCAGACGCCCCTGAGGAAATTTGGCCGCCGCCTGGTGCGCGACCACCTCCACAAACTGCGCGGTCGCCTCGACGATCTCCGCACCGAGGATAACGTCGAGGCGATTCACGACGCGCGTATTGTCATCCGCGAGTTGCGCGCCGCGCTCGGCATGCTTGAGGAAGCGCCCGAGTTCGACGCCGCGCGTTTGCGCGCCCACCGCAAGGGCCTTCGCCGTCTCGGCCGGCTGCTCGGCGAGACACGCGATCTCGACGTGCTGCTCGACCGCCTGCGCACCGAAACCGCTGCTGGTGTCTCCACCGGCGAGCTGGTCCCAATGCTTGATCTCCTGGCACATGACCGCGACCGCTCCAATCGGCGTTTGCTCCGCGAGCTCGACCGCCCGCGCACCGAGCGTCTACTCCAAAACGTGCGCCACCTCGGCCGCGGCAAACGCGGTGGCGCGAACGGTCAGTCCAATGGGCGCGTCCCGCTCGTGCGCCACTTCGCCGGCAGCGCCATTTGGCGGCGCTATGAAGAAGTGCTCGCCTTTGAAGCGGCGATGCCCAAGGCCGACGCCCAGACGCTCCACCAGTTGCGTATCTCCTGCAAGCATCTCCGCTACGTCCTGGAGCCGTTCGTAGGCGACACCTCCGATCACTCCCTCGTCACGCTACTCAAAGACGCGCAGAAACAGCTCGGCGCCCTCCACGACACCGTTCTGGCCGCCGAGACAGTGCAGCATCTCGGCGGTCCTGGCCCCCAGGCGGACGCCCTGCGCCAGAGCATCCAGATGGATTGCGAGCGCATGCAGTCCGGTGTCATGCCACTGTGGCGCCGTCTCAGCGGGCCCAACACCCGCCGCAGCCTTGCCAGCTTCATCGCCGCCCTGTAACATCGGTTCGATCTGAAGCGGCCCATATTTCGCAACGAGTGGTGACGGGACCGGCACCATGTGGCCCTCACTCAAGAGGACTTCATGGCAGAGTTGCGCGTCGAGCGGTTGGCTCGCTTAGGGATCGCGCCAGGCGTCGCCATGCCCCTCACAAAAAGGCAGGAACAGATGCCCCTCCGGCCGCGCCATCACTCGCGACCACGCGGAGCCCTTCTGGCATTCGTCGCCTTGCTCCTCGTCGCGCTCTGCACCGCCAGTTGTGCGGAGCCACAGACGCCAGCGTCAGCGCAGGGCTCCACCGCGACGGAATCACCGCTGGCACGCACTGTGATCTATTGGAGTGCGGGTACGTTGCTCCTGGCGCTTCGTTCGGATGACGGGCGGGAGCGCTGGCGCGCTGGCAACTGGACGTGGCCTATCCCTGGGGACGGGGGGAACGTCGTGTTCGGCCCTGCCGACCCTGTCGCGGAGAATGGCACACTCTTCGCCACGTCGAACGCCGACCACACCGGCATCCCTACGGCGTATGCATTTAATCCGACCGATGGGACGACCCGCTGGCGGACGCCGCTGGCCGGGTGCATCGCGCATCCAGGGGCGCCGCCACTCGCGGTGGACGGCGTGCTCTATGTCGCATTGACGGGGCATAGCTCGAATAACATCGAGTGTGGTCCGAGCGGCTGGGTCTTCGCGCTGCGCGAGGCCGATGGCGCGGTGCTCTGGCGCAAGCCCTTCGCCGACGTCGTCTCCCCGTCGCTCGCGCTGACCAACGGGGTTCTCGTCGTCCTCAGCGACAGCTACCCTGCCGAACCAGAAACCCTGTACCTCACGGGTCTTCGTTCCGACGATGGTACGCAGCTCTGGCAGATACACCGCGACGCGCAAGCGTCCGAGGTGTTCGCGGCCGCCGATGGCGTCATCGCGCTGAGCCGTACCCTGCGCACCGGCTACACGGACCAATGGACGACGTACGTTGAGGCGTTCCGTGTCACGGACGGTGCACGCTTATGGCAGATGGAGCCGGCCGTCCACTTCGGAGGCGCCGTCGCGACCGTCGCGCACGGCCTCGTCTACGTACACTCCGATCTGGGCTATCTCTATGCGCTACGCATCGCGGACGGCAGCACCGCATGGCGCTTCCAGACGGGCGTAACCTTCATCGGTGCGCCCGCGCTGGTGGGCGGCAGCCTCTACTTCGGCTCCGGGCCGCGCCTGCTTGAGCTGGACGCGGCCAGCGGGACGCTCGTGCGCGCATATTCGCCGCTTGGCAGCCCGACGGGCGCGGCGGACAGCGATCTTCACGCCTGGAAGCGTCCGCTGCTCACCGGCGGTGCGCTCTTCGTCGCCGGGGCCGCCCTCAGCGGGGGGTGGCAAAGCCACCCTGTCGGAACCCTCTTCGCATTGGACCTGGCGAGCGGCCAGGTCCTTTGGCAGCAGTCGTCCAGGCCCGATGCCAGCTACTCCACTCCGGTGGCGATTGTGTTGCCTGTGGCAGGGTGAGGGTGAACCGGGCCAGCCCTGAGGCCCATTCGTATTCATGTGCCCTGTACGCCAACAACTCACCCCGATTACCTGTCACGCGAATCGTTCCGCGGTCGCGACCGAGCGATGAAGCCTGACATTCAGGGTTTGGGTGCTCATTGGGGAAGTGGAAGGATGTCCACTTCCCCTGCGCGTTCCTCGTGCCTATTCTTCGAGCACGGACAAAATGTTGCCAGCCGGGTCTTTGAACCACGCGATCTTCGGGCCTCCGCCGCGGAATATTCCCTTCTCGTCCGTCACCAGTTCGCCGTCGTTGTATGACTCGAACCGCACACCGCGCCCCACCAGATCATCTACCGCCTGCTCGACGTCGGCGACCGGGAAATTCAGGATAGTGAAGGTGGCTGGAGTATGGTTGGGCTTCGGATACACCAGAATCTTCGACCCGCCGGCGATACGAAGCTCTAACATGCCATGCGTTTCAGCCACGTCCAGCCCGAGCGTTTGGCCGTAGAACTCCTTCGCCCTTTGCACGTCGTCGACGGAAAAACCGGAAAATGCTTTCGTGTCTTTGAACATCGACCTTCTCCGTTCTTTCTCTCCACAAGTGCCCATCTCATACCAAATTTGTCTGGGGTGTTGGCATCGCGTGCCGCAGCGCGCCCCGCGCCGGTAGTTTTACTGCCGCGACGGCAAACCACAACAACCCAACTCGAATCGGTTTCACATCGCGCGTTCGCAGGCAACCATCAACCCTCGGCCTGTACATAGTCTGGAAGCGCGACGGCACTGACCTCTACCGCGCTCGCACTAGCGCATGGCCCACGCGAGGGGCACTATCTCAGCTTCTGCTCTCGCACCTCGCTATGAAGTTGTGTCCCTCCTTTCGTTTCGGCTCAATGTGTCCCAATCCCAATCCCACTCCATCACCTAAGCGCACCGACCACCTACATGATGCAACATGTTGCGTGCTGTTCTCAGGGGTGCGCCCTCTCCAAATCCGTGACGGGAAATGACAGGAAATGACGGGACTTGAGACGGCGCTTCCCTGTCAAAGCGTTGGGCGGCGGTCTATACTGTCGTCCAGATGCCCCTGACTGCCCTCCGTTCCCTGGGGCCGAACCCGCCCGTACCCAAGGCGGTCTCCATCCCCACCAGAATCCGTATAAATGAGAGCGAGCGGCGTCAGCGCGAGCCGATCAGGAGAAGCAACGTGTCGATCTCGCACCTCACATCTCTCTCCTGCGGACGCCGTGGCGAAACTTTCCGGGTCCCGCTCCAAGAAGCGGCAAAAACGGCAACCCTTCCGATTGCCACTATTCGAAATTCCGGCCATTTCGGCCACTCAGGTCGTGCGCCACAACTCCATATTCGGCCATTTCGGCCACGCTACGCCGCCATAGTGCCGCAAAAACGGCCATCTCGGCCAGCACCCGCGCACCGCCAAACTACGTCAGCGACGACATCGCTGCTGCGAAAAATCAACCGCGCACACGAAATCCGGCCACCTTCGGCCACCTCCCCTACCCCCTCTCTTCGGCCGTTCACGGCCCATTCACCGTGCCCTGCCCGTTTACGGGCAGGATTGCAGGCTCTCTCCCCCGTAGAAATCGTCCCATCAATGATCTCAGAAAGTCTCCCCACCCATGAACGTGCTCATCGTCGGCTGCGGCGTCTCCGGCCTCTCGACCGGCATTCGGCTCCTCGAGGCCGGCCACACCGTCACCATCGTTGCCCGCGACCTGCCGCCGCATACGACCTCCAACGTCGCGGCGGCGGTATGGGAGCCCTATGAGGCCTACCCGGCGGCCCGCGTCTCTGCCTGGGGCGAGGTCGCCTACCGCGAGTTCCTCTCCCTCGCCGCCGACCCCGCATCCGGCGTCCTCGTCTCCGATCTGATTGAGGTGCTCCCCGACGAGGTCCCCCTGCCCGAGTGGACCTCGTATGTCCAGGGCTTCCGACTCGCCGCGCCCTCCGAATTGCCCGACGGCTGCCACTTCGGCTTCGCCTTCCGCTCCCCCGTCATCGACACGTCCCGCTACACCACCTACCTGATCGCTCGCTTCCGTTCCCTCGGCGGCGTGATCGAGCAGCGCGCGGTCGCCTCCTTCGAAGATGCCTTCGCCTCATGGGCCACCGACCAGACCGCCGGAAGCGTCGTCATCAATTGCGCTGGCCTCGGCGCCCGTGAGCTTGCCGCCGATCCCGGCGTCGTCCCCGCCCGTGGCCAGGTCGTCCGCATCGAGCATACAGGCTTCCGCACCTGCCTCATCCAAAACGACAAGGGCCGCCCGACCTATATTGTCCCCCGTCTCGACGACATCGTCCTCGGCGGCACCTTCGATCTCGGCCAGGAAGACACCACGCCCGACCCTACCACCCGCGCCGACATTCTGCGCCGCTGCGCCGCGCTCGCCCTCCCGCTTGACCCACGCTTCGCCATGAGCCTCGCCGCTCTCGCCGGCGGCGACTTCGCCCGTTCCTTCGCCTCACGTGTGGGAGCTGAATTCGCGGCCACGCCAGCCGCCGTCATCCGCGAGGATCTCGCTGGCCTGCGCCCCACCAGCCCGCGTGTCCGCGTCGAGGTCGAACGCCTTGCCTCAGACCGTATCGTCGTCCACAACTACGGCCACGGCGGAGCGGGCGTCACCCTCTCCTGGGGCTGCGCCGCGGAGGCGGCGTCACTCGTCAACGCTCTGCCCTAGGCCGTCCGTGGAGGTTTTCATGTACTCTCAGAAAACGTGACCAGCCACCCCCGCGCCGGCACCTTCAGTGCCGCGACCACCAACGGCGCTCGGCGCTCA
>CAYYCB010000025.1:0-21725 GCA_964469715.1 uncultured Ktedonobacterales bacterium
GATCTCGAACCGGGCGACATTCTGGTCACGGCCTACACGGACCCTAGCTGGACGCCGCTGTTCGTCGCGATCAAGGGCTTGGTGACGGAGGTGGGGGGCCTGATGACCCACGGTGCGGTGATCGCGCGGGAGTACGGCGTGGCGGCGGTCGTGGGGGTGGAGCATGCCACCCGGCTGATCCGCGATGGGCAGCGAATTCGCGTGCATGGAACGGACGGGTATGTCGAGATCCTGTCCTAGCGGGCCAGTCCAACAGGTGGCTGGGCAGCATGTGGCCGTTCAGCAGGTGTCATTGGCTCCACGACGATGAGCGGACTCACGAGAGACCGGCAGGATGGCCGCCCCATGCCGCAGGCTTGGCTATGCGCCAGCCAGCACTTCGCGGAGCACGTCCGGTGCGACGTTCCCACCGGAGAGGATGAGGCCGGCGCGGGAGCCGAAGCGGGTGAGCTTGCCGGCGAGGGCCGCTGCGACAGTCAGCGCGCCGGTCGGCTCGACCACGAGCTTCATGCGCAGCGCAAGGAAACGCATCGCCTCGCGCACCTCATCCTCACTCACCAAAACTACGTCATCCAAGAGCGCGCGGACGACCGGCCAGGTGAGCGTGCCGAGCTGCGCCGTGCGGATGCCGTCGGCCAGCGTGTCCGGCGGCGCGATCTGCACACGCTCGCCACGTTGGAGTGAGAGCGCCGCGTGATTGGCCGCCTCCGTCTCCACGCCGACGACGCGGACTCCGGGCCGCAATGCGCGGGCGGCGACCGCCGTGCCGGAGATGAGGCCGCCACCGCCTACCGGCGCCGCCACAACGTCGAGACCCGGGACGTCCTCCAGCAGTTCCAAGGCGACCGTGCCCGCACCAGCCATGATGGCTGGATTGTTGTATGGCGGAACGAGGGTGAGGCCCCGTTCCTCCGCCAGACGCCGCGCCAGCGCCTCGCGGTCCTCGGTGAAACGGTCGTAAGTGACGACCTCGGCGCCGTAGCCACGTGTGCCGGCCACCTTGACGGCGGGCGCGTCGGTGGGCATGCAGATGACGGCGGGGATGCCGAACATCTGGGCGACAAGAGCCACCGCCTGCGCGTGGTTACCTGAGGAAAAGGCGATGACCCCACGCTGCCGCTGCTCGTCAGGTAGAGTGGCGATCATGTTGTACGCGCCACGGAACTTGAACGCGCCGCCGCGCTGGAACGACTCGCATTTGAGGTGAGATGAGATGCCCGCCCGCCCATCGAGCGTGCGCGACGTGTGGATCGGCGTGCGATGCGCGTTGCCGCACAGACGCCCGGAAGCGGCGCGAATGTCGTCGATGGTGATCGGGAGGTCGGCGGCGCTGAGGCGGTCGGTAGGCAAGGTAGTCACGAGGCAATGCTCCGTGGTGTGTTACGTGACGCAGACATAGCTTATGGCAGCTTGATCTCCGGCTCATTGATACCGGGTTGCGGCACGTCGGGACTCTCCGGCGCAGGGTCGGTAGCCGGTTCGGAAGGCTGGCGGATTTCCGGCTGTGGGATAGGCGGCGCGTCGGGAATCTCGGGCATAGCCGGCTGCGGCGCCGTCGGTTCCTCGGGACCGGGCACGTCAGGCGGCGTGGGCATCTCCGGCTCGGTGGGCATGGGCAGCTATCCTTTCGCGGCCAGACAGCATCCGGCCGTTTCATCGCCAGCCTATTGTAGCCCATCCGCGATCAGGGGGCGCAAGCGTCGTCACGCGACGCTGGTCCGGCGATGCGTCAGGTGGGGCCGCTCACCCGAAGGCCGAAACGCTCGTCGGCCCAGGCGAAATAGCCTGGCAGGTCATCCATGGCTCCCGAAGCCACACCGCTGTCGAGCCACTCCAGCGCTTCGGCGGCATCACGCGACCGAGGGCCGGCTTGGCGCGCGAGCGTCTGCAGGCGCCGGCGCACGCGATCCACTCCGGCACGAAAAGCCTGTTCGACGTCCACCCCGGTACGCGTCTCGGGCGTCGCCTGACGCGCGCACCAGAGGAGCAGTACGTCGTCGGGATCGGCATAGCGCGCGACGGTCGCTATGAGGGTATAGAGTGTCTCGGTGGCGCCTCGCCCCGCAGCCTCGTGCGACGCGACTTCTTGCTCAAGCAGCCAACGTGCGATAGGCTTGTCCGCGGGATGGAGCGATCCAGCGAGGAGGCGCACAACCGCTGCGCGTGTGGCGTCATGGGTTGATGCCTCAGGGTCGTTCGGTACATAGACGACCAATGCGCGAGCGGCATCCGCCGCTTCGCCGCCGGCACGGAGGCGCGCGAGCAGCGTTTCTGGCGTCACATCATGCGTCATTGGCATCATAAAGTGCGCATCCGAACGAGAAAGAACGATGGTAGGTCCTGATATCTGTTCGCATGAGGGATCGCTCGCGGCGCCACAGACCGACCACACTCGCGCCAGAACATGCAAGCGCGGTGTGCCCGAACCGAGTTCACTCGCCGTCCCTATCGTCGAGCGCGCGCACGTCGGCCAGCTCGACACCATAGCTGCGAATGAGCGTCTCGATCACCGGATCCGCGCGAACCTCCTCCTCCAGGCTGCGCACCGGACGGATGTCGGGGTTGCGCTGCGCGGCGGGACGCAGCGGGCCCGGCGCACTGGCCGCTGAGTAGGGTGCGGCTGAGTCATGTACAGCGACGCTCGATCCATTGATCGCGGCCGGAGTGGCTGATGCGCTCGCCGAGGGGCGCGCGAGCGACGCGGCGGCAGGCATGGAGCTCTGGGCAGGCCCGCGTGCCGCAGGACCAGCGCCAGACCTATCGTTCCCGCCGTTCGGAGCAGGACCGCCACGTCCGGCAGGCCCGTTGCCCGACGAACCGCCGGACTCGCCCGAATTCGCCTGTACGACTTTGACGCGGACCGGCAATTCTAGTACCTGCGACGCCGCCCACTCGACGGCTCCGCGTTGTGTAGGCTCGCGCAGCTTGTCGTGATGGAACTTGTAATCCGCCTGGAGCACCAGCACTGGCGGTTCTCCTGGCTCGACGAGCAGTGGGCGCGCGTTTTTGAGCAGCGCATGCGTGCTTACGCTCTTCTGCTTGCAGACCTGAATAATGAGCTGCCATCGGCTCTGCGCCCGCGTGAGAATTTCGCCGAAATTGTCCCCCACCACGGTTGGAGCGTCCTCATCAGCCCAATCCTCGTCTACCGCCGGCTCATCGGGGTATGGAGGCTCGTCCTCTGGGGGCATCATAGGCACGGCGGATTTTACGGGAGCGATGGACGACTGGAGCGGCAGGGCTGGGCTCGCCGTGGGAGCTAGCCCATTCGCGACATTTGCGCCAGCGGGAGGGAGCACATCGTGCTCGATCTCATCAAGATCAAGCTCCTCAACGGCCGGTTGGGGCGCCATGACGCGCCGTGTTACCTCGGCGGCGGCTGGTTGGCGGGGCGCCTCTAACCCGCGCTCGGGCATCGGTGGAGACTGGCGCATAGCGATAGACTCGGGGCGCGAGGCCTGGGCCGCTGGCATCGGGCGTGGAGCAGATTGCGCCGGAGAGATGGTAGGCGCACTCTGGACAGGGGACTGCATCGCGGGCTGCGCGCTACCGCGCGTCTTGATGCCGACGCACTCAAGAAACGACAGTTCCAGCGCGAGCTGAGGCACGGGCAGCCCACGCGCCGGTCCCTCGTTGCGAGCGAAAACGCGGGCGCAGGCGGTCAGGTCGTCCAACGAAAAACGCCCAGCCAGCGCTGCGATCTCGCGCGCCTCATCCTCCGTGCGGTCGGTGAGCATGGCGACGTCCGCCCCGGCGCGGGCTAGCACGAGGGCGCGCCACTCCTCGGCGAGTTGGCTGTTGAGCTGTCGCAAATCCGCGCCCTCGGTGACGAGATTGTTGAGCAGCGCCAACCCGTCGGCGGCATTGCCGTCCGCGACGTAGGCGATCAGGCGACGGAGTAGTCCACTATCGGCCAGCCCCAGCATCTCACGTACGCGGTCCGCAATGATCTGCGTGCCGCAGTAGGCCATCGCCTGATCGAGCAGACTCAGGGCATCCCGCATGCCGCCTTGTGCCGCTCGCGCCAGCAGCTCGGCGGCGGCGGGGTCCAGCGCCAACTCTTCGGCGGCGGCAACGTGCTCCAGATGGCCGATGATGTCGCGCGTGTTGATGCGGCGGAAGTCGAATCGCTGGCAGCGCGAGACAACTGTTGGCAGCACTTTATGCGCCTCTGTCGTCGCCAGAACAAAGATGATATGTGGCGGAGGCTCCTCAAGTGTCTTCAGCAGCGCGTTGAACGCCGCCGTAGACAGCATGTGCACTTCGTCCACGATGTAGAGCTTATATCGGCCACCTGTGCCCATCAGACCCACGGTCTCGCGGAGGTCGCGGATATTGTCCACCCCGGTGTTGGAGGCGGCGTCAATCTCGATCACGTCGGGCGAATGGCCGGCTGTGATCTCGCGGCACGAGATGCACTCGTTACAGGGCTCGCCGTTTCTGGGATTGGTGCAGTTGACAGCCTTGGCGAGCAGACGTGCGGTGCTGGTCTTGCCAGTGCCGCGGGGGCCGCAGAAGAGGTAGGCGTGGGCTAGGCGCCCTTCGCGCACGGCGTTGAGCAGCGTGCGCACGACGGCCTCCTGGCCGACGAGGTCGGCGAAGGTCTGCGACCGCCATTTCCGATAGAGCGACTGCGACGCCATGCGATGCCCCACGAGCTGACCAGTGACGAGTGCGGCGCGAAGGCGCACGCCGCGTCCCCCTCATTATATTTCCAGCAGTATCAGACGAAGGAGGACATGCCAGAGGCGCGCGGTAGCGAGAATGTGAGCATAAAAAAAGCGGGTCGTGCACCCGCCGTCGATTTGCGCTACCAACCCCTCATGTCGCTCGAGCTCAGACCCGGCGTTCCCACGGCACCCAGAGAGGTCCACTTACCGCTGCTTCCTTCCGGACCTGACGGGGTTCGCAGACATCTGCCGCGCGGGGACCGAATCCTCATTACCTTCACGACCCTTGGGGCGGCCTGCGTCGAAACCTCGGGCGGGAATTCGGTCCCGCATAATGAGCATTTCGGGTACAGGGCAGCCCAGGCTCCCCACCTAGCACGACCACGCGTCCATTGTACGACACGGTGGTTCGATGGTCAAACACGGCCGAACCGTAGGGGACCCCTTCCTCAATCGCAGGCCCAGAGGGGTACTTGCGGTCATGTGATAGACCGTTTTGAGGGAATACTCCCTGGGGTGGCGGAGGTCACCCTTGGCGAGCGGTGAGCATCCAGTGTGCATTCGCCCCCACAGTGCTCGCCCTGCCGCCTTCAGCGCTAGGATCGCGCTCGCGAATCACGTGAGCGGGCCCCCGCAGTACGTAGGCCCGCTGAAGGAACAGTCGGCGACCCGGACGCGACGAATTTCTCGCGTGTACGTCACCTCTCGCCACTAGCGGGCACTTTGGCGGGCACGACACCTGCGAGAGATGGGCCGGAGTTGCGGGTTATCGTTCGCTTCCCCGGATTCCAAGTTTGGACCTGGGCCAATGAGAGCCGTCGTGCGGATCCGACCCGCTGGCATTGCTCGTGGGCATCCAAAGGACGAGAGCAAGGAGACAACGTATCGAGAGCAGACGATAGCCGCACCTGCCAAGTGCAGTGAGGCGGCATCCCCTTAGAAAAACATCAAGCGAATGTACATGTCACAAACGAGCCATCCGCGTAAGGCAGTATCGCAGCGATGCGACGGAAAAGTCCGCCATTGCCTCGACAGTCAGGTCGTGCCGGTCGTCACAGGCGAAGCGTGAAGTGCGACTTTGCCAAGACTGACAGGCCATGTAGGCGATGGGGACGGCGCCGCGTCACTATGTCGTCAATACCGGGTATCCAGGTACAGCCAACCTGACCCAACGGGCGCGGCAAACGTAGATACGCCACTTTAGAGTGTGAAACTGCACCTCTCAACAGGAGGAGTGGGAACAGCGCGAGCCTTGAGCTCGACCGTCACAACTCAAGATGTAGGACGCGGACGCCGGCTCAAGGAGGATACATGAGGCGTTTCAACAGGTTTGGTGTGCTCGCGCTGCTCTCCGCAGCGCTATTGGGCCTGGTCACATTAGGACAAATTCACCAGGCACACGCCGCAACCGCACCAGCCGCGCTCCACGTTCAGGGGAACAACCTTGTGGATGCCGGGGGAACGGCGGTCAAGCTCCACGGCGTTGACAAGTCCGGCACCGAGTACGCGTGCATCCAAGGTTGGGGCATCTTCTCCGGTCCGAACGACGCGGCCTTCGTGCAGACGATGGTCGCCCGGCATATCCACGTCGTGCGTATCCCACTTAATGAGGACTGCTGGCTGAACGTCAACATGGGCGGCAGCCAATATGGCGGAGCGACCTACCAGACCGCCATCGAGCAGTGGGTGTCGCTGCTCAATAGCAACGGCATCTACGCCGTGCCCGAAATCCAGTGGTCCGCGCCGGGAACTCAGCAGGCTACCGTGCAGTCGCCGATGCCCGACGCCGACCATTCGACGGCGTTTTGGCGGTCGGTGGCGACGGCTTTTGCCAACCAGCCGGGCGTGCTCTTCGACCTCTTCAACGAGCCGCATGACGTGAGCTGGGGCTGCTGGCGCGACGGCGGGGCAGCCTGCACCGCGAACAATATCGGCTACACGGCGGTGGGCATGCAATCGCTGATTGCTACCATCCGCGCCACCGGCGCGAAGAACGTCGTGATGGTCGAAGGCCTCGACTGGGCCAACGACCTGACGCAGATGAACCAGTATTTCCCGGCCGACAGCGCCAACAACACGATGGCGTCCACGCACATCTACGACAGCAACGCCTGCGCGACGACCACCTGCTGGCAGAATCAGGACAACCCTGTCGCCGCGCAGCACCCCCTGTGGATCGGCGAGTTCGGCCTGGATACCGTCACATTCGGCCCGGCGCTGGTCAAGTGGGCCGACAGCACGCCCGGCGTGACGGGCTATGCGGGCTGGACGTATAACTCCGGCTTCGGCAGTTACTCCATGCTCAACAGCGACGACACGACGCTGACCTCCTGGGGCCAGTGGAACGTCACACAGTTGACGCACGAGGACAACATCAACCCCACGCCCACGCCGACTCAGACGGGCACACCATCACCCACCACGACTCCCACGAACACGCCTACCCCTACGCCAACTCAGACGGGCACACCCACCCCAACGCCAACTCAGACGGGCACGCCCACCCCTACCCCGAAACCATCCGGCTCGCCCGCTTTCCGCGGGGCGGCTAACGCCACGACTGGCAACGGTGTCACCTCGCTTGCGGTGAGCCGACCAGCAGGTGTACAGGCGGGCGACGTAGAGTTCGCCACCCTGGCGCTATTCGCCACCCACGGCACGATCACCGCGCCCAGCGGTTGGGTGCAGGACGGCACGACCATAGCCGGCAGCACCGGCGCGATGGACGTGGCCTGGTTCCACCACGTGGCAGGCACGGCAGAGCCTGGGTCCTACACCTTCACCTGGCAGAGCGGCAGCCCGGCCAACCTCTCGATCGACGACTATTCGGGCGTCAACACGAGCACACCTGAGAACGTGACGGCCGTTGCCCACGGCTACGGAAACAGCGTCTCCGTGCCGAGTCTGACACCTACCGCCTCCGGAGCCGTTCAGATCGCGCTCGCCGCTAACTACATCGGTCCGTGGGGCGCCACGCCGAGCAATTGGACGCAAGACAGCAACGACGGCGGCCAATCCAACGGCGCGTACCGGCGCGGCGCGGCGCTCACCGCCGGCACGGCCACCGGCACAACCGCCATTCCGACCACCGGCGCGGGTGACTGGGCAGTGCTCACCATCGCGCTCACCCCGGCAGCCTAGCTCACCCTGGATTAGAGTCTCTCTAGTCCGGCTTCAAGCTCGCGCCGCTAGGCGGCTCGGCCATGCGGGTGAGCTTCGAACCGGCCCATGCCGCCGGTGAGGTGATTCGTTCGCCTCACCGGCGGCATCTTCTCGTACGAGAGGTGCGTGCTCGACCAACGAGCCGGCAGCACGCGCACCCTCACGCTCTATCCTCGTGCGCCTACTAGAGGGTAGGCTCAGGCAGGGTGAAGGGGAGTGTGGGAAGCTTGTGGTTGAAGGCGCCGGTGCGGCGCAGACGGTCGAGCGCGTCCTGCGGGACGTAGCGGCCGCCCAGTGGTGTCGGGTGCATGTTGGGGCCATGGTAGTCCGTGCCGCCGGTGGGGAGAAGTCCGAAGTCCTCCGCCGCTCTCAGCAATCGTTCCACCGTCGCCTCGTCGTACTCGCCGTAGTAGCACTCCAGACCCTGCAATCCGGCGTGCAACAGCGCGGGCAATAGCTCCTCGCGCAATTGTCGGATGTCCGCCGGATGCGCCAGCACAGGCACGCCCCGTGCGCTCTTGATGAGGCGCACGGCATCCTCCGGCGAGATCTTGTAGCGCGGCACGTACCCTACCCTGCCACGTCCGAGGTATTTGTCGAAGGCGTCGCCCACACTCTCGGCGTAGCCCTTCTCGATCAGCGCCCGCGCAAGATGCGGCCGGCCGACGGCGCCTCCCGCGATCTCGCGCACACGCTCCCATGTGACGTCGAAGCCCGCCGCACGCAACTTCTCCACCATGCGCTCACCACGCCGCTCGCGTGCGTCACGCAACAACTTGATGTTCGCCTGGAATTCCGGACGCCCGTACTCGATGAAATAGCCGAGCATATGGGCGTCGCCCTGTCCGTTGGGCAGCTCGGTGTTCACCTCGATACCGGGGATGACCTCGACGCCCAGTTCTCTGCCTGCCTCGATTGCGCCATCCAGTCCGTCGGTTGTGTCGTGATCGCAGAGCGCGATGGTGGTGAGTCCAGCTTCCCGCGCTAGACGAACGAGCTCCGCGGGCGGATATAAGCCATCTGAGGCGGTGGAGTGCGTGTGCAGGTCTATCGTATTGGCGGCGGGTACGCCGAGATGTTCTCCGCCGCCTAGCCCCGTCGCGGCCGCCCCGCCGCTACTTGGCATAGTCCACCGCCCGCGTCTCGCGCACGATCGTCACCTTGATCTGGCCGGGATAGTCCATGCTCTCCTCGATCTTGCGCGCCACGTCGTGGGCGAGCTGGTTAGACTGGCCTTCGTCGAGCTCCTCCGGCTTGACGATGATGCGCACCTCGCGACCCGCCTGGATGGCGAACGACTTCTCCACGCCGTTGAACGAATTGGCGATGCTCTCGAGCATCTCGAGTCGCTTGATATAGAGGTCGATGGTCTCACGCCGCGCGCCCGGCCGCGCCGCCGAGATGGCGTCCGCCGCCTGCACGATTGCCGCCTCTAGCGACTGTGGCTCCGACTCGGTGGCGTGATGTGAGACGATGGCATGGATGACCTTGGGTGAGCGATTGAAGCGCCGGGCGATCTCGCCGCTGATGAGCATGTGCGGCCCCTCAACCTCCTGGTCGATAGCCTTGCCCAGATCGTGCAACAGCCCGGCGACCTTGCAGACGTTGACGTCCGCACCCAACTCGGCGGCCATCGTCGCCGCCAGCACCGACACCTCTACCGAGTGATTCAGCACGTTCTGCCCATAGCTCGTGCGGAAATGCAGCCGGCCGATAAGCTTCACCAGCTCTGTTGGCAGGTTGGTGACGTTGGCCTCCATGCAGGCACGCTCGCCCTCCTCGCGGATGATGCTCTCCACCTCCTGCTGAGCCTTGGCGACGACTTCCTCAATGCGCGCAGGATGAATGCGCCCGTCGAGGATCAGCTTAGTGAGGGCGATACGGGCCACTTCGCGCCGCACAGGATCGAAGCCGGAGAGGATAACCGCCTCGGGCGTGTCATCAATGATGAGATCAACGCCGGTGGCCGCCTCCAGCGCGCGAATGTTGCGTCCCTCGCGCCCGATGATGCGCCCCTTCATCTCGTCGTTGGGTAGCGGCACAACCGAGATGGTGATGTCCGAGACCTGATCTGAGGCGCAGCGCTGAATTGCCAGGGTGATGATCTCGCGTGCCCGCGCATCGGCCTCGTCCCGTGCCCGCGCCTCAATCTCGCGTGCCCTCTGCGCTGCCATACGCCGCGCCTCATCCTCCACCGCGCGTACCAACTCCTCCTTAGCCTCGCTCTGGCTCATCCGTGCCGCCCGCTCCAACTCCGCCACTCGCCGTGTCTGCAGCTCGTCAAGTCTAGTCTTCTGGCTGTCCAACTCCTGCTGGCGCTCTGTCAGTGTATGTTCGCGACGCTCGATGTTTTCCGTCTTCCTGTCAAGCGATTCCTCCTTCTGCCGGAGCCGCTGCTCTTGCGACTTCATCTCCGCTCGTCGCTCGCGAACCTCGGCTTCAAGCGACGTCCGTATCTTCGCCGTTTCTTCACGCGCCTCTCTTAGCGCGTCGCGCTGCTGCTGCTGCAGTTCGAGCATGCGCGCCTCGGCCTCTTCCTTCTGGCGCAGCATCTGCTCGGACTGCTGGCGCTCAGCGCGCTGTTGGCCTAGATATAGGCCCCCAGCCGCCGCCGCCGCCACGAACAGCAGGGCAATGATGAACTCTAACGGATTCACGAAGAATTACCTCCGCGAGGCCGGCGGCATCTGCTGACAAAATGCACGTCCTCGTTGACTCTTTGTACGCCGGCCGGTGGGCGCAACCCAAGGCGGGAAGCGACACCGGCCGTTCATCGTACTATATGAGACGCCGCCCTAAGCTGTCAAGCGGCCAGAGATATGATGCGAGGGGCGGCGCGCGGGTTGGCATCTTGTGGCGCCGGTGCGGCATGGTATACTGGTCTGCGCGCCCGCCGCATGCCGAGAGAGGAGTCGCGAGCCCATGTCCGATGCTACGCCAAGCCGATTCCAGCCGACGAACCTTAGCGCCGCACAGGCAACATGGCTCAAAGACTTCATCCGTGCCGTACCCGACTACCCTCAGCCCGGCGTGCTCTTCCGAGACATCACGCCGCTGCTGCAGAACCCGGCGGCCTTGAAATTTGTCATCGAAATCATGACGGATCGCTACCGCGGCGCGGGCATCGACCATGTAGTCGGCATCGAGTCGCGCGGATTCATCTTCGGCACGCCCCTCGCCTACTTGCTGAATACCGGATTCGTACCCGTCCGCAAGAAGGGTAAGTTGCCCTACGAGACCGTCGAGCAAGAATACTCGCTAGAATACGGCTCGGCCACGCTCGAAATCCATACCGACGCGCTGCGCCCAGGCGAGCGCGTATTGGTGGTGGACGACCTCCTCGCGACCGGCGGCACGACAGAGGGGACCGTGCGTCTGGTGGAGAGCCTCGGCGCAGAGGTAGTGTCGCTGGCCTTCCTGATCGAGCTGAGCTTCCTCAACGGCCGCGAGCGCCTGCCTGGCCGCGACGTCTTTGCCTTGCTCTCATACTGAGACGCCTAACCACAGAATTCAGCGCGGAAGGACGGCGGAGAATCCGCCACGGCCCTTCTGTGCCGGGCATGTCGATGGGGTGCGGCGTTCGCGAGATACCCTCGATGGCGATATTGGTGCATCCGGCGCGAGCGACGCGCCACTGGCTCCGAGCCGGCGTGCGCCGCGGGGACCGCATGTATCACGTCCTGTCAGACCTGCCCGGCGACGAAGGAACACGCGAGGTAGTGGCGTTCGTTGTGCGCTACGGCCTGCGCCCCGAATGGATCCAGTATCGCGGCTCCTATCGGGAACACTTCGATGCGCGTGAGCCCGAGGGCCTGCGCATGATTGCCGACGGCGCACGTCTCGCCACCAACCGCGAGGTCGGTGAATTGCTGCGTGCGAAACGCACGGCGAATTAGGACGCGCCGACCGACTTCGCTGCCCCCTACTCGTCGTCCCAGGCGGGCAGGCCACAGGCGCAGTCATCCTGCTCGGCGAAGGCAAACTCGGTGAACACTTTCGCATGCGGCGGGAACCCGCTCGCATCGGCGGCGAACCAACGCGCGAGGCAATGGTTATAGCGGTCTGCTGCGTAGAGTGCGTCTTGCTCCGCTGCCGCATCGGGCAAATATCGTGCGGCCACCTGCCCTTCGACGTCCGCCAGGAGTGTGAACGAGAGATCGAGCGCGGCTTGCAGCTCGCGCAGTCGTTCGACGGGCAGCGGCGCGATGACGAGCACTGCCACCCGCAGCTCGTCCAACCTGGCACGCACCCCTCTCAATCCAACCAGCCATTCGCGAGTGGCCGCTGATTCTGGCTCGCGTAAGAAAGCCAGCAGCATTGGCTTGCGCTGCTTGAAATCACGCAGCCGCACGGCATTGCCGGCGGTGTCGTTCAGTGCGAATGCGGGCAGAGACTCGCCAGCTCGCGGAAGCTGATAGGTTGGTGTGACGTGATCGATGGATGCCATGAGACGTACCTTTGCGCCGCAAATAGGGCCAAGCAGCTATGCCGCGCTCTCAATGTTGCCCGCTATCGTCCCTGTGGCAGGGCCTCGCACAGAGAGCGCGGGCGGCAAGGCGACTGAAGCCTACTTCTCGTTCTTGCCACCGGGCGCCGTGACAACGTAATTGCCCGCCGAGGCCGGTGTGGCCTGCGCCCAGTACTCCATCAGGTCGCTGCGCGAGACAACGCCGGTCAACCCGTTCGGTCCCGTCACCGCCACGGCCGCCTGCCCATCCGTCAGCAGATCATAGGCATCGCTCAAGTCGGCGTCGGCCGATAGCGTCGGCAGCGGCGGTCCTTCCCAATCGCGGACTCGCTGGTGCTGGAGTCGCTCGCCGGAGGCAAAACGCTGCAAAAGCTGTTGCTCGGTGAGCGAGCCGACAACCTCACCGCCCTCGATCACCGGGAGCTGCGAGATACCGTAGCGATGGAACTTGTCGATAGCCGACGCGATAGACTCCTCCGGCCCGACACCAACCACCATCGGCAACTCGTCCGAGAGGGTGCGTCGGAAGCGCAGAACGTCCGCGAGTGTCGGGCGAGCAGGCGCCTCGTAGAAGCCGTTCTCGCGCATCCAGGTGTCGTCGTAGATCTTCGAGAGGTAGCCGCGCCCGCCGTCCGGCAGCAACACCACAACGACGTCGTCTGGCCCAAGGTTCTTCGCGTATTCGACCGCCGCAGCCACCGCCGTACCGCAGGAGCCGCCGCAGAAGATACCCTCCTCGCGCGTGAGGCGACGGGTGTAGTGGAACGAGGTGCGGTCGTCCACACGGATGACCTCATCCACTAGCGAGGGCGTCCAATTCTCGGGGAAGTGATCAGTGCCGATGCCCTCCACCTTGTAGGGATGGGGATCGTCGCCGGAGTAGATCGAGCCGCTGGGGTCCGCACCTATCACTTTGATGGCGGGGTTGCGCTCTTTGAGATAGCGCGCAGTGCCGGTGATCGTGCCAGCAGTGCCGACGCCTGCCACGAACGCTGTCACACGCCCGTCGGTATCCTCCCAGATCTCGGGGCCTGTCGCGCGGTAGTGTGAGAGCGGATTCGCCGGATTCGCGTATTGGTCGGGGCAGACAGCGCCGGGGATCTCTTTGGCGAGGCGGAAGGCGACGTTGTGATAGTTGTCGGGCGAATCGTAGGGCGCACTATTCGGGCAGATGACCACTTCAGCGCCAAGCGCCCGCAACAGACCCCGTTTCTCCTCCGAGACCTTATCGGTCATGACGAAGATGCAGTGATACCCCTTGATCGCGGCGGCAAGCGCGAGCCCGGTGCCGGTGTTACCGCTGGTCGGCTCGACGATGGTACCGCCGGGCTTGAGCAGGCCCGCCTTTTCGCAGGCCTCGATCAGCCCCACGCCGATGCGGTCTTTGACGCTGCCCCCTGGATTGAAAAACTCGACCTTGGCGAGGACGAGTGGCTTCAGGCCCTGGGTGACCTTGTTGAGCCGCACCAGTGGCGTATGTCCGATGGTTTCGAGAATGGTGTTGTAATAGCGCATGCGTCCTCGCGCGGCGCCGGCCTCGGCGCCGCCTCCCTTTTTGCCGCCTACCTCGTCAGAGGTCAGGCCGACGTGACAACATCGTCCAGGGCGCGCGCCGTTGTCGCGCCACGCTCCGCAGTGTACCTCAACGAGTCATCATGCATCCTACATCGAAACGGCGGCCTCAGGAAAGCCTGAGGCGCGCATGGTTATAATCTCCAATGCGCGCCCGCGCTGTGGCGGGCTGTTCGGCCTGCCAATAAGAGAGAACTCGCATGCGTGTGGCCCTCAAGTGGGGTGCCCTCGTCGGCCTCGCGATCTATCTGGTCGCGACCGTTGGCATCACCTTCCTCGCCCTTATCCTTTTCCCCCATCAACCCGTGGACCTCTACCACCCTGGTGTCTTCACGCTCTCGTGCCTCGGCATCTTCGGCGTGCTCTTCGCCTGCTCGGCCGCGGGATATTTCACAGGTCGTGAGACGCTGCGCGACGGGTATGGCGCGGTCGCTGGCATGGTAGCGCTCGCCGTGTATTACGCCCTCGGGCTTCTCTATACCCCCGGCTCCAGGCCCGGTGCGGCGCTCGCCGCCACCTCACCAGCGGGCAAGAGCGCCGCCGAGAGCGCCTTCGCTCAGGCCGTCGCGACGCTATCCTCGGCGCTTATCGTCTTCGGCATCGCCGCGCTCATGGGCTGGCTCGGCGGTCGCCCCGGCGCGGCCAAAGCCCGACGTCGCGCGGGACTCGACAAGCCGGCGAGAGATTGACCGCGATACGCAGGCGCTCGCTAGGTCAGGTCCGCGGCCAGCTCCTGTGCGCGCAGGGCGGTGTCATCTGCCGGCACGCTTGGGAAGCGCAGCTCGGCGATGGTCCACGCGTGACCACTCTCGGCCTCTTCGCCAGTGCTCTCCTGGCCGTCCGCGCGGAGAGCCGGCAGGTTCACGTCAGTAATGCGCTCGACCGCATCTTTTGGCGTGCCCGGCACGTCAGGATCACCCACGATGCGACGCAGCGTCACCGACCCGTGCAGATTGTTCTCCACGAGGTTTCGTACGAGCTGCAACCCCAGGCCTTCGTGGGTCCGTAGCGAGAAGCCCTCGGGAAGTCCCACGCCATCGTCGGCGACGACAAGCGTGATGTGGTGGTCAACCCGAGCGCCTGTCACGCGGATCTGGCCATGCGAGCGCCCCTCATAGCCATGTTCGATGGCATTGGCGATCAGCTCGTTGAGGATGATGGCCAGCGTCGTAGCCTGCTCCGTGGGAATGTGGAAAGGCGCCGGCCCGACGAAGAAGTGCACATGTAACTCCGGCGGCACGAGATTGCCACGGACGATCCCGACTATCTTGCGCGCGATCTCGTCCACTGGAGCCATGCCGAGCTGCATGTTGGCATTGGAGAGCAGGTCGTGGGTGGCAGCGATGCCCTGGATGCGATCCACGTTCTCCAGCAGGATCTGCTCGACCTCGGGCGACTTTGTGCGGCGCCCCTGCATGTTGAGGATAGACGCGACCTGTTGGAGGTTATTCTTGACGCGGTGGTGCATTTCGCGCAGTAGCACCTCGCGCGTCTTCAGTCCATGCTGCGTCGCGGTGAAAAGCCGCGCGTTCTCCATGGCAATGGCGGCCACGTTGGCGAATGTCGTCACGAGCTGGACCTGATGCGCATCGAGCGTATGGCGCTGGGTACTGAAGACGCAGAGCGCACCCAGCGGCCCGTGGACCGTGCTGAGTGGCACGGTGAGGACACTGTGCTGATCGTCCACCGCCTCAGGAATGTCGTGCAGGAAACATCCCGTATCGGTGCGCATGCAGTCGATGCGCGCCAGCGGCTCCGAGGTAGACACCGTGCAGCCCGCGCAGCATTGCCCCAGGCGTACGGTCGCTCGCGTGAGGTCGAAGCCCTCAAAGCCGTGGCTGGCGACCGCGCGTAGCCGTTGCGTCGAGGGATCGAGCTCGAAGAGCACCGAGCGATCCGCCCCGCTGAGCTGCACCGCCTGTGACACGATGATGCGCAAGACGTTATCGAGCACAAGGGTGGACGTGACAAGGCCGGAGACGCGATGCAGCGTACTCAGCTCGTGGACCTTGCGTCGCAACTCCTCATCGGTCTGCTCATAGAGGCGGCCGTTCTCGATATTCATCGCGAGCTGGCCGGCTACGATCTCAAGAAAATCTACCTCTTCGTCGGTGAAGGTGCGCGGTGCCCGCGACTGCACGCTGATGACGCCTTCCAGCTTCACACCTGTGAAGAAGATGATGGGCACTGAGAGCAGGCCGGAGAACGGCGTCGCATATGCGCCGGCCTCTTGGGTGAAGCGATCGTCCGCCATTGCGTCGGCCACGATGAGGGGATGGCCATGCTCGGCCACCCAGCCAGTGTATCCTCGGCCGATCTGCAACGTGTAGTGGTGGCCGTGGCGGGGGTGAGGGCCGTTCGTCGCACGCAGAGCCAGCTCGCGGGAGATCTCGTCGAAGAGGAAGATGACGCAGAGATCGGCGTTCATCTCCTCCGCCACGGCCTCCGCCGCGGTGGCCAGTGTCTGGTCGAGATCGAGCGTCGAGTTGGTAGCAGCGTTAATGCGCTGCAAGGCCTGAAGTCGCGTCATGCCGCGATGGGCGCGCTCGGCCTCCTCCTCGGCCAGGCGGAGCTTCGCCGCCAGATACTCGCGGGCCAGAGTGGTCACGATATGGGTGACGAGTCGCCCCAGTCGCACCGCTGCCGCCGCCAGCAGATCGGGCTCGCTGGCGAAGAGCTCGCCAATCGCTTCATCGAGCGCCAAGTGCCACCGCTCGATGCTGTTCAGCCGGATTTCGAGACGACCTCCCTGCTCCGCGAGCGAGCGCCCCGACGCGCCGAAGCGCGCGAGTATATCCTCCTCTGGTGCGCAGCAAAGAGCCTCGACGAGAAGCCAGGCATCGCTGCCCTCCTCAATCGTCGCACCATCGCCCGCTCGCAGCGATAGTCGCTGCCGCAGCTCGCGATCCCGCCGCCGCAGCGCCTCGCACACGTCCGTCGTCATCGTTGCCTCGTACCGCTTTCTGCGCCCGGCGCCATTGCGCGTGCGCAGGATTCAGGCACTCAGGCTGAAGTGTAAGCGTCCCTGTCGCCCAGTGTCAAACTACCGACCAACGCATCCGCCGAGTCCTGGGAGAGTTGCCCTCACCGTCATTCTGCTGTAGGATGGTGCGGCGTCCACATGGCGAACGAGCGGTGAACTGGGATGCAGGAGGCGCTGATGGCACCGAGAAACGAGAGAGGGGGAGCTGTGCTGAGCGGCGTATTGCCCCCGCCCTCCGCCGTCCGACCGCCGCTGGCACACATATCCGCTCTGCCCTGGGAAGATCGGCTCTATGACGGCCTGCGCGTCGGGTGTGTCGCGGACGAAACGCGTCAGGCATTGGCGCAGGCGCTTGGCGCAGCGGGAGTCGAGGCGGAATACCTCCTGCTGTTGGCCATCGAGTTCGGTGGCGGCGGCCTGCTGCCACGCGCCAAAGGCGAGGCGTTTCTGATTCGATTGGAGGCCGCCTGCCGGCGCGTCGTCCATGCGAGCGTCACGCTTGAGATCGCCACGCAGGGCTTCCTGGCGGCTCTCGAATCCGGCTATCCTGGCATTCGCGGCGAGGCCGAGGCAGCCGATCCCTGGTGGCCGGCATTCCCTGGCTATGCGTTGCCTGGTGAGCCTGTCGAGTTGCGCCTGCGCCGCTGCGGTTACTCGTATCGCCATGCCGTCGCCGCCCATCTAGGCCCCTCGCTTGAAGGCCTCACCGAGCAGATGGCACTCATCCTACACGCGTTGACGAATATGCCGCCTGCCGGCATCGCGCCTGCGAGCGGGCTCTATAGTGGTTTGTACGAGATCTCTTCAACGCTTCAAGGCTACGCAGTCCCGACGCACATCACATCGGCGTCAGCCGAGCGCCCCGGATTACTCGCCGGCATCGCGCGACTCATCGCCCTCAATATGCATGAAGGAACATCGCTCGACGCGGACATCGCGTGGGCTCAAGAGCAGTATCGCTCCGCGCGTCTGGTGCAGGCTTCAGGTCCGGGACACGTAGGCCGCACGGCCGATGCTCAACGATGGGCCGCGCGCACCAGCCGCGACTGGCTCGACCTGATCGCGTCGCTGGAGTCCTTGCAGGCCCACGAGCAAGCCACTCACCGCCGCTTCTAGGACCTGTCACCATTCTCTCCCAAGTGTTATGTCTGCCTGTCTTTGGTTCCGCGTTTTCGGCACCATAATTGCTGAGTTTGAACGCCTTTTAAGTGCGGCTTTGTGGCTAAATATCGTGCCGGCTAGCCTCGCTTAGTGTGACGTAGATTACAGTGTAAGTGGAGACGCGTGCCCTTGCTTGTGGTATACTTGCCCGCATCGTCTTCCACAAGTCGTCAGAGCAGCAATCATTCCGCCATATGACGTAGCGCCGGGGCCTGGCGACCCCGGGAGCCTTGCACTCATTGCGAGCGTGAACCCGGTTGTCGTGCATGCCTGGCGGCTGACCGAGCGTCCACCGAGCACTTCTCCGATTGGTGTGGTGAGGGAGTACGCGCATGCAGACTCGTGGACCGACCTTCCGTAAGTCCGGTGGGCCGACCGGCTGGAACAATGACGAACCTCCGATCCTGGAGAACTACTCTGCCGATCCGAAGTACGATCTGCAGACAATCGTCACCCTGGTCGGGGTTCGCCCCATGATTCTGTGGAGCTGGGAGAAGCAGTTCGGCGTCACGTCGGTGCCACGATCTGAAGACGAGCCGGGCGCGTCCAGCCGGCGCTACTCGGAGCGCGACCTCGTCGCGTTCCTCTGGCTGCGTGAGCAAATTGTCGGAGGCAAAGGTCCTGCGGACGCCGCGGCCATCCTGCACGCCGCTCAGCCTAATCAGGCGGAGTTCTCAACGTTCGGCCCGCGCCGCGGGGCTCCGACGCGCCCCCTATCCCCAGAGGTCTGGGCTGAAGTGGGCCTCTCACGTAACAGTATGCCCGACCTGCGGCCGGGAGCCTCAAGCTCACGCTCGCTATCCCCAGATACGTCGGCCAGTCTACCATCAACAACGTCGCTCGGCGGGGCCACCTATCTGCCCCAGCAGGCATCCGCGTCGATGGCATACGGCGACGTCGGCCCCGGGCAAGTATGGCGCGCGGAACGCTCAGGCGCGCTCTCCGGCCCGCTGCGAGGCTCGTTGTCGGGGCAGCTCCCACCTCAACGCCAACCGGCCATGTCGGGGCCGCTCGCGCCGCGGTTTTCTCGGCCGGACCTCGCGCCGGGCCAGAACATGGGCGGGGGGCCGGGTGGCCCAGTACCCGCGCCTGAGCTCCGCACGCTCTTGCCTCAGCTCATTCGCGCGTTCGCGAACTTCGATACCCAGGGCGCCAATCGTGTCATCGAATCCGCGCTCGGCTCGCGATCCGTCGAGACGATCTGTCTCAGTCTGCTGCAGCCGGCACTCGCCCGAGTCGGCGAGCTCTACTCGCGGCGGGAGCTTAGCTTGCCCGAGGAGCGCTTCGCGCTGCAATATGCTCGCGCGTTCCTCTTTTCGCAGTTCCATCGCACGATAGAGAACCCCGACGCGCCGATGGCCATTGTCGCGTGCGCGCCACGTGAGCAGAACGAGATTCCGGCGCTCATGCTGGCCGTCTTCTGGCGCCGCTCTGGAATCCGAGTCGTCTACCTCGGCCCCGACATGGACGGCGACGAGCTTCTCACCAAGGCACGCGAGGTCCGGCCGGCGGTAGTCTCGCTGGTCGTATCGACACCGCAGCGTGTCCGCACGCTCGCCCGCATCTCGAAGCGCTTTGCGGGTGTCGAAGGCAAACGGCCCATCTTTGGCTACTGCGGCCCCGTCTTCACACGGCACCCGGAGCTGCGTCAAAAGGTGGAGGGCGTCTTCCTCGGAGATGACCCGTGGCAGGCAAGCTGGCACCTCAGGCGCCTGATGGGAACTTCACAGGGCGTAGCACGCACGCCAGTCTCCGGACGCTTTTCCAACCCAATGATGGGGAGCTAGTGATCCGACGACCGTATTCCGTTGCCCCGCGACGCCGTCCCCGACTGAGGACGGCGTCGCGTCATTTCGGCTGGTAATCGGCGCTACGAGCCGGGCTCGCGGTCCGAGGACTCGGTCACGTCTTCACCGCCAGAATCGGCACGACGCTCCAGTTCAGACCGCCGCACAAGCTCGGTGCCGGTCCACACGTAGTCATCGATGTCGACGGGTTGGCCAGCGAGAACCTCAGGAGTCTCCACCTGATCGCTCGCGGGCGGCTGAGTCCCTGCCTGCGACTCCGGACTCGACCGCGCGTTGCGGTCGACACGACTCTCGGGACGCGGAGCCGGGCGCGCCACACCTGTGGACACCGGCCCAACCGGCCCACGGCCCCGCTGAATACCATTGTTTGGCACAGGGGAGAAGTTTGCCGGCGGGCGCAAAACGTCGTCGTCAGGGTGGTGCTTCACGTAGTGCGCGACGCGCACCCCATCGACCAACTGGAAGCGCACATACTCCGGAGCCACGCGCTTCGAGAGCGCCTTGGCGATGTCGGACTCGGCGATGATCTCGCTCGGATGGAGCGCCCGCCACGCCTCCAGGACACCGAAGGACCCGGCGACACGGTAGATGAACTGGGCCGGGACGTGCTCGCGCTGGGCAAGGGCACTGACCTGCCGCAACGTCTGTTGCGCCTTCTCATCATAGAGATAGGGATCGTTGAAGGCGAAGGCACGCAGCTCGCGGAGCGCAGGCTCGCCGATGTAGAGGAACACAAGGGTGCGACCGTCCGCGCTCTCCAGCGCCGCCCGCGCCACGTTAAGGTTGTGCGCAGAACGCGGCGAGAGAACGACCAGCAGCGAATTGGACATCCGCCGCAGGCCAGGCATGAGGAAGACCGTCTGCTCGCCGCGGGATTGCTGGTAGCGGTAGTGGATGACGGAGACGCCCACGCCGAGGATGGTCAGACCGCCGCCGAAGATCGTCGCGAGAGGCTTGCTCTTGAGATTCACCCCCCAGGCCAGGACGACCAAAGCCGTGGTCAGGAAGCCCAGATAGTAGCGGATCGACGGCCATGCCGCGCGCAGCCACTGCATCGCGGGCGCCGTCTGGCGACCCACAGCCTCGCGCCGCGCACGCATCGCCCGGCGTAGATGCCAGAGCCGCTCCATCGCGGCTGGGTCGAGATGATCTTCGAGGAAGGGAACAATGCGTGCCGCCGCCTGGAGATTACGTCGGGCCTCCGCCTCGCGCTCTTCGTGCTCACCCGTCTCGCCGATATGTTCGCCACCGTGGCGCTCGCGCCAACGGATCACGTCGAGGGCGACGCAGGTGAGGGAGAAGGCGCCGAGCAGGCCGAAGGCGTACATATCGCCGAGGATGTTGATGTTGCCGGCGACCGCGACGAGCACGGCCATGGGGATGACCGTCGCGAGGAAGATCGAGACATGCGGCGTGCCGCGCAACTTGTTCGTGCGCTCGACGATCTTGGGGAAGAACCGCATGCGCGAGAGCGCGAGGAAGACGTGATAGGCGCCGATAATGGCAGTGTTGCTGGCGAAGATGAGCAACGCCGAGGCGGTCACCGCCGTCAGGATCTCAAGCACGGGGCCGGCGGAGAAGCCGGCGAGCTTCGAGACGAAGACGTTGGGGTCTGTGTGCGCGGCGTCGAGCAGGGTGGTCGAGAAGATGGTGAGCAGCGGGCTGGTGACGCCGACGGTCAATACGACTAGCGCAAGTGCCCGGCTGACCGTCTTCTTGCGTGGTATCTGCATGACAGGGGAGAGCTGCGAGATGCTTTCGAGCCCGGAGAAGGCGAGGAAGGCGCCCGCGAAACCCGTGAGCAGCAGCCCACCGGTGAGATGTCGCCCCTGGAAGATCTCGGTGAAAGTAGTGCCGATGGTATGTAGCGGCACGGAGATGAAGACGGCGATCAGGATAAG
>CAYYCB010000026.1:0-2160 GCA_964469715.1 uncultured Ktedonobacterales bacterium
CAGCATTCATGCGGCAATTCCTGCGACGCCCGGCGGCGCGCATCGGGCTGGCATCCGCGGCGCTCGCGGTGGTGGCCGTTGTGGTGGCCGCCGGCATGTTTATCTTCGGTGGGGCGAGTCCGGCGGCGCAGGGCAGTGTGAGCGTGCCGACGCTCTCCCCGACCAACGGCGGCACGATCTTCACGATAGACTCGTCTGCCTCGCAAGCCTCTTTCACCATCCAAGAGGTGCTCTTCGGGCAGCCCAACACCGTTGTCGGCTCAACCAATCAGGTCGCCGGCCAGCTCCTCATCAATAGGTCTGACCCATCCAAGAGTCAGGTCGGCGAGATTCGCGTGGATCTCAGCGCGATGAAGACCGACAACGACTTTCGCAATCGCGCGTTGCAGGGGCGCATCTTCGAGACAGGTGATTCGGCCAATCAGTACGCTACGTTTGTCGCGAAATCAATCAGCGGCCTGCCGTCCTCGGTGACGGTTGGGCAGGCGTTTTCATTCACGATCACCGGCGACCTGACGGTCCATCAGGTCACGCGGACCGTCACCTTCGACGTCCAGCTCACGCCGGAGAGCCAGACGGAGTGCAAGGGGCAGGCGACGGCGACGGTGCGCTATGAGGACTTCAACCTCGCCATCCCCAACGTCCCCTCGGTCACCGGCGTCTCGGACAACGTGACACTGGCGCTTATCTTCACGGCCAAGGCGTAATCGTTGGGCGGTATGCCTCGCCGCATCCCCCATGTATTCAGGCTCTCGCAGGCCATAGCGGCAGGCTCTGCAAATTCTTATGTTTGTCTCATCTTGTGTTCAGTTCTGGCTTAATTCTTGTTTATACACTGACGGCGTTCAGGAAAGCGCCAAAATGTTGGCGGAGTAGGAGGCCGAGCCGCTCTGTGAGGCGGCATGGCATGGAGGGAAACAGCATCATGGGGTTCACACCAGCGATTGACGGCTCGGAAATCGTCCAGCCCGTTCTCGACCGTGGCAAAGCCGTCGGCATGCTGTCCGCGAAGCGGACGACACTGCGGTTTGGCGGCCTCACGATGGACTCGGCGACCGGCGCCGTGAGCTGGCGTGGCCGCTCCGTGACGCTGCCGACACGTGAGCGCGAGCTGCTCGCCGCGCTCCTCAAGCGGGCCGGCCAGATCGTGTCATGCGACCGATTGGCGGCTATGGTGGGCGTCTCGACCCGAGCCGTGGATGAAGGCATCGACACCCTGCGCGCGATGCTGAAGCAAGATGGTATCTCGACCGTCCCCACAAAGGTGGATGGCTGCGGATACGTGCTCTGGCGGAGCTAGGCGCGCTTCGTCGCGGCATCTTCTCGTGTTTGTCATGTCCCCTCGGAGACAACGAAGTCGCTGGGGGGACATCTGTTTGTCCAGATGAAGAACGCTCCGTGTAGTGGAGTGATGCAAGAGCAGAAGGCTGGGGTAGGGTAAGCGGTAATGCGGGGGTGATGAGGGCGCGAAGGCGTCGGTGAGGCGTCGAACAAGTGAGAAGTGGGCGGTGTGGGACCATCCGTGCAGCGCTCTTGCGCGGCTGAATGAAATCTGGCACACTAGGGCCACGCGGCGGGCGGCAACCGTCCCGCCTGACGCAGGCATCTCCCCGTGTGGAGGTGGAAGAGGAGCGGATTCATGGAGAAGCAGTTGTTGGGCCTCATGGGGAATGCAACGAAGCATATTCTCGGGGGCTTGCTCAAAGCCTTCCGCGCTATCGCCCTGACAGGCCTGATCGTGGCCCTGCTCACGGCAGCCGCGACCGAGGGTGTGGCCGTCGTGCTGACCAAAGAGTTCCCGCCGAGCGGCCTGACCCATCTGGCAGCGGCAGCGCTGGCAATCGCGTTCGGTTATGCCGCAGCGATTACGGTCGCTATCGAGGAGATCCTCCGCACGATCATCCGCGCGTTCGAGCTGGTGATTCAGGAGGCGGAGAAGCTGGGCAAAGAGGCCGCGCACGAGGCGGAGAAGCTCGGCCGTATGGCCATCCTCGACGCGGAGAAGGCCGGTCACGCGGCGATCAACGACGCGGGCATCCTGGGGCGCACGGTGACGGGCGCGGTCAGCGGTGTGGTCGGCGGGATCGCTCACGAAGGCCGCGCGCTTGAGCAGGGCGTGTCCTCGCACCTGCCCGGGCACCATAGCGTGTCGAGCAGCGT
>CAYYCB010000026.1:2260-14272 GCA_964469715.1 uncultured Ktedonobacterales bacterium
TTTCGTGCGAGGCCGCGGTCCTGTCGGAGTTGCGGCGCGGCGTTGGCCGGTGCTAGTGTAGCGGATACCGGAGATGGCCGCGCAGCGCGCAGGGACCAGCCAGATGCGAGCGCGCCGGCCGGTGGATGACGTGCGGGGCTTCAGGAAGCGTGGGGTGGCGGATGCGCAAGCGGTATGTCGGCCTGGCGCTGGCGCTCGCGTTGCTGCTTGCACTTGTGGGAGCGTATGTGGCTCGGGGGGCCCAGCTCTACCATAATTATCATCTAGCCTACGCCAACTATCAGGTATTGCCGGCAGGGCCGTGTGACGCGCTCGTCACCTGGAGTCCGCCGAGCGATCTGTACACCGCGTTTTACGTCAATCAGCCACGCTTGCTCACGCTGCGCTACCGGAGTCCCGGACCACAGACCTTGAGGATTACGATTAGCATTCCCGGCTTCACGCAGGAGCAGACGCGGGAGGTGCAGGCGGCATCGGCCTTCCAGCAACTCGACTTCAAGCCGCCGCTGCTGGCCGGCGCGCTCGATAGCCTCGTTAGTCCGGGGCAGCGTGACGGGCAGGTTCGCTTGCAGGTGCACGGCGACGGCGGCACCTGCACGGTGACAGCTCCCTTGAAGCTCAAGTCGCCGCGACTCATCCACTGGTTTAACGCGGCGACCGGGACCGACTACAGCCCCTACCTCGCTGGTTGGGTCACACCAGACGTGCAGGCCGTCGCCACGTTCGTCGGGCGCGCCAGCGAGCGGCTCGCACAGCGGCCGGCGGACTATCCGGGGACGAGTGGGCTCACCGGCTACCTGGGGCAGCCCTCAGCAGATGCGGTGCGCGGGCAGGTGGATGCGCTGTTTGACACGCTGGCTGGGGCATATCACGTGCGGTACGCCGAGGACAACGTTCCCTACGCCACGGACGCCGTGCAGCGCATCCAGTTGCCAAGCGACATCCTGGGGAGTCCCGCACCGACGGGGATGTGCGTCGAGACGACCGTGACGCTGGCCTCGGCCGTGGAGCGCCTAGGCATGCATCCGTACATCATGCTCGTGCCGGGACATGCTTTTCTGGGCGTCGCGCTCGGGCCAGACAGCGCTGCGCCTATAGAATATTGGGAGACGTCCCTTCTGAACGGCCAGAGCGGCGCGCAGGCAAACGCTTTCGGCGACCAAGAATACCGGCGCGCGGTGGCCACGAATTCTCCAGGGGTGGTGGACGTCGCATATGAGCGCGGTTTGGGCGTGCTGCCGATAGAATAGTGTGTAGACACGCGTAGAGGATAGACCGGGGCAGGCATGAGCAGTCTCGACTTCCCGACGTGGTATGGCGTCGGCAGCTACGGCGGGCTTGCCGTGACGCTGCTGGCCGCCCTGGGGATCGTCTTTCTCGCGCTGCGTCAGCGCCGGGGGACGCACTTGCAGCTTGCGCGCTCCATCCTCGTCTGCCTCTCGTGCGGAAGCCTGATGCTCGCGGCGATCTGGTGGAACCAGAATCGACTGGACTTCTATGGTCCATCGCTGGATGCCGGAGAGGTGACGTTCTGGCTGGCCTGGACCGCGCTGCTGGGCTGGGGCATCCCACTTGGGATGCTGGCGAGCTACGCCATCCTGGCCGTCCCACAATCTGAGGCCGCGCAGCCGGCGCCGGTTTTGGGCCGCATCACCGATCCACCGGGCGCGGCCTACCTCAACGATCCCGGCCGGGCGCGCGAGCCGCTAGGCGCCAGCCGTGCCTGGGGCCGGCTCGTTCCGCTCGACGGGGTCTACGCTGGCCAGGCCGTGGCCCTCACACGCCAGGTTACGCTGTTTGGCCGGGAGCTGGATAACGACGTCGTGGTGGACGACGACCGCGCCTCGCGTCACCATGCGGAGTTACGCTGGGATCGCGGGCGTGTCCAGTTGCTTGACTTCGGCAGCATGAACGGCAGTATGGTCAACGGGCAGATTGCGCGCGGTCCGACACCGCTCAGGTCTGGTGACGTCGTGCAAATTGGCCAGCGTTCCTATCGGATCGAGATGATGGTCTCCGGTGCGCTCGCTCGGACGGGTGGCCTCCTCGACGAGGAGACCGCTAAGACGCCGGGCGTATCACTACCCAAGCTGCCTGAGGCGCCGATGCTCATCCTCGTGGCGGTGAGTGGGCCAGTCGCGGGCACGCGTTGGGCACTCGATAAGTCTCTCGTCACGCTCGGTCGGGATGAAGATCGCGACATCGCCATCTCGCACCCCTCCATCTCCCGCGCCCATGCACAGGTTGTGCGTCAAAAGGCCGGCTATTTTCTCACGGATCTGCACAGCCGCAACGGCACGCGGCTCAACGGCGAGCCGCTTGTGGCGCCCGCGCTGCTTGCACCGGGCGACGTCGTCCGCGTGGGCGAGATCGAGCTGCGCTGCGAGGCCGTAGACATGAGCCTCAGCGTCCATACGACGCCACTCGCGGGGCGCGACAACGCTGATTCTCATGCGCCGGACCCTTCGGCGGCGACCATAGGCTTCACGCAGGATGATTTTGCTGGGTCGGTGAGCCGGTCAAGCGATGCGCCGTCACTTCCGGCGAACGAGACACAGCCGTAGAGGCGTCTTGGAATGTGAGCCTCACCATCGGTGCGTTGGTGGCGGCGTGGGCGGCGGAAGGATTCCGTACTAGGCTGGTGTCTTCACCGCGACAGCATGCCGACCGCCGCACGTGCGCATCCCATATCCCCATTCGCCAGCAGGGCTAGCCCAATTGTGTCCCCGGTTTTGCCCATTTTGCCGCTTGCGGAAACCAGCCGAGCATGATAATCTCGTAATAGAACAAAAGTTCTAAAGCAAAGGCGAGGGCGATGACGGACGGCTAGTGAGCGCGCCGCGGGGGCGCGAGGCGAAAGGGCACGAAGATGACGCGCGTACTACTCGTGGACGACGACCGGGCGATTCGGGAACTGCTGACCTTCGCACTGGAGAGTGAAGGGTATTCGGTGATGGCGCTGGCTGATGGGACGCGCGTGCGCGATACACTTGCGCGGTCGGTCGAGCCATGCATCGTGCTCATGGATCTGATGATGCCACGCATGGACGGCTGGGCCGTGTGCCGGGCGCTGTCAGCGGAGCCGGCGCTGCTTACACGGCACGCGCTGGTGGTGATGACGGCTGCGACGTTGCGGGAGGGGAGCGAGCCGGCCGAGGCGCGAATGATGTTGCGCAAGCCATTCGACCTGGATACGCTCTATCGCTTGGTGGCGAGGGTCGCGGCCGATCTTGCCTTCTCTAGCAGCGGCATAGGCGGGGCGGAAATCGCTGGCCCCTCGGCCGGGGCGGCGTAACGCGCCTATGGATGGCGCGGACTGCCCAGGCGGCGCCAGCCGGAGGTGGAAGAGGGGCGCGCGCCCGGCGGTGGCGGTGGGGTGTTGCTCCAAGAAGCCATGCCGGGAAGGGCGAGTCCGTTGGGGGCGGCGCTCGCCGATATCGCCGGCTGGGGAGCGGGCTGCGGAGTGGCCGCGATCGGGGTAGACGTTTCTTGCGCGGCGGTCCTCGCTGGTAGGTCGCCATCGGTGGAATCCAGCACTTCCGCGCCATCGCCGAGGAGTAGGCCGCGTTGCTCCGGCGTGAGCGCGGGCGCTGAAACATCCGTGGTGGTGGCGTTCAATCCAGAGCGCGCGGCGGCGAGGAACATCTGGTAGCCGGTATAGACGAGGATGCCGGCGCCGAATAGGAAGAGATAGAGGCCGAAGTCCGCGACAGGGGCGAGCACCACGCTGGTCCCAGCCGACACATCGACGGTGGTAGCCGTTTGGGACCCCGATAGCGAAGTGATGGCGAGGCTGAGCCACACGAGCCCGGTGGCGCCAAACGCCACACTGCCAATTACGATGGGCAGCATGGCGACAGGTGGCTGGCGGCGCAGCGACGTCCGGCTCAGGGGGAGAAGGGCGGCGGCCAGGGCGATCACCGCAAGCAGGATCGGCGCGCCCACATCGGCAGGGGCGATGCGGCGGCCGAGCTGATTGATCCAGGGGGCGAGGAGGTCGAGCATCATGGCGAGCACTGTGATGAGCAGCGCGCGCCCAATGGCGTCGCGCGGGAGGCCAGGTGTGTCGAGCTGGCCAGCGTAGATGCTTGGCGCAGGGGGCGTGGTGGCGAGGTTGGGAATCTCGTCTGCGGGAGATGATGTCAGGGCTGAGGGGCGTTCGTGTGACGAGGCGGATGAGTCGCCGGGGAGCCGCGCGAGGTCGCGCCCACAGACGAGGCAGCGGTCCGCGTTGGATGACGCCTCTGCGCCACATCCCATGCAAAACACCGTGCGCTCCTTTCGCCCACGCCGCGGCTGGCTCGCCGCGCCGTCGTGTCGCTGTGCGTAAGACGCACGGCGCCCACCTCGATGTTACACGCGCTGCGCGAGCGGGCGCGAACGGTGAGATGGGCGCGGAGTCGCGCGGGAGGGTTTACTCCTCCTCGTCCGCCTCGGAGTCTTCCTCCTCGCGGATCTCATCGGCCAGGCGGAGCGCCTCCTGCGCCTCGGCCTGCCTGCCGGCCTGTTGATAGGCCTGCGCGAGCGTCTCGTAGCCGACGGCGTAGCCGGGGTCGAGCGAGACGGCTGTTTGCGCCATCTCAATGGCCTCGGCGGTGCGCCCGACCTCGCGATAGGTGTCGGCAAGGTCGTTGTAGATGTCGGGGTTGAGCGGGTCGCCCTGGAGCGCGGCCTCATAGGAGGTTATGGCTTCGTCGTGGCGACCGAGGGCGTCCAGCGCGGAGGCGCGTTCGTAGAGCGCGCCGGGGTCGTCGGGGAAACGCTGGAGGAATGTGTCAGCCGTGGCGAGGGCGTCGTCAAAGCGCGCGGCGAGGTTCTGGCTCTCGGTGAGGCCGGCATAGGCCGTGCGCAGCGTCTCGACGTCCTCCTCGCCGGACTTGTCGGCGTACTCGTCCGCGAGCGCGCGATAGGCGGCGATGGCCTCATCGTAGCGCTCGGCGTCGTGGAGCACTTCGGCCACGGCGATGTGGGCCGCGGTCGAGTCGGGGTCGAGCTCGGCCCAGCGCTTATATGCGGCGATGGCCTCGTCGTAGCGACTCTGCTCCTCGCGCCACGTCCCGAGATGCTCCCACGCCTCGTAATCGTCGGGCGAGAGCTCGACCACGCGCTGCCAGGCGTCGGCGGCCTCGTCCACGCGGTCCATCTGCTCGTAGACGGCGGCCTGTGTCTGGTAGGTGGTGGGATCGTCAGGGGCGAGCGCGAGCATCTGATTGACGATGTTGAGCGCGTCCTGATCGCGGTGGGCCTCAAGATAGGCATCCACGAGATCGGCGTAGCGGCTGAGATCGCGGGGGTCTTCGTCGATACGCCTCTCCAGGTCGGAGACGTACTCGGCCTGCTCGTTGAGACGCTCGCGCACGTCTCGCAGGTTGTCGCCGGCGAGGGTGTTGTCTGGATTGAGGATCTGCGCCTGCCGATAGGCCTGGATGGCGTCGTCGTAGTAGCCCAGGCCGCGATAAGCGTCGCCGACGTTGATGAAGAGCTCGTCGTTGCCGCTGTCAAGCTCAAGCGCACGCTGGAAGGCGTCGAGCGCCTGATCTTCGAGGCCGATGTCGCGGTAGAGGTTGCCTAGATTGATGTACGCCTCGATCAGGTTCGGGTCGAGCTGGATGGCGCGCATATAACTGGCGATTGCGCCCTCGGGGTCGGCCAGATTCTGCCGCGCGAGGGCAAGGTTATAGCGGGCGCGTGCGTCGCCTGGGTCCGCCGCCGCCGCCTTCTCGAAAGCGGCCTCCGCGGTCTCGTAGTCGCCGCGCGCCGCCGCCGTGTTGCCCTCAGTCATGTAATCTTGCGCCGCGGCCGTCCCGCTAGAGCGGCCGTCAAGCCCTGTGGCCCCGCCGCGCTCGTCCTGTGGCATCGGTTTCTCCTTTGGGGATGGGATGAGTGCGCGGCCGGCAAGCGGGGCGTGGATACGCCACCGGATACCCGCCGGCCGCGGACGCTCGCACAAGCGGGCCGCCGCGCTTGTCGGATAGCTACATCTTGGATGCTACATCATCTTGGATGCTACATCGCGCCGAGTGCGGCGTCGAGCCGCGACATGGCTTCGTCGATCTCCTCGCGGGTGATGACCAGCGGGGGGACCGTACGGATCGTCGCCGGGCCGGCGCTGGTGATGAGTAGGCCGCGCTGCTCCGCGCGCTCCATCAGGTCATTGGCACGGTCGGCGTTGAGGTCGAAGGCGCGGATCAAGCCGAGGCCGCGAGTGCCGATGATGAGACCTTCATGCTTGGCCTGGAGCTCTTTGATCTTGCCGTCGAGATACGTGCCCATTTCGGTGACGTGGTCGAGCAATTGATTCTCAACGATGGTGCGGACGGTGGCAACGCCAGCGGCGCAGGCGAGCGGATTGCCGCCAAAGGTGGTGCCGTGTTCTCCTGGTTCGAAGATGTCCGCACGCGGGTCGGCGAGCATCGCGCCGATGGGCACGCCGCCGGCGAGGCCCTTGGCCATCGTGGTGATGTCTGGGCGGATGCCGTAGTGTTCCCACGCGAAGAACTTGCCCGTGCGGCCCATGCCCGCCTGCACCTCGTCCACGATGAGGATCAGGTTCTGCTCGTCGCACCACGCGCGCAGGCCCTGCATGAACTCTTGCGTGGCCGCGTGGATGCCGCCCTCGCCCTGCACCGCCTCGACGAGAATGCCGGCGGTCTTGTCGCTGGTCGCCGCCTTCGTGGCGTCGAGGTCATTGAAAGGGACTTGCTTAAAGCCATCGGCGATGTGGCCCCAGGCATCCTGATACTTCTTCTGGCCGGTCGCAGAACTGGTGGCCAGCGTGCGCCCGTGGAAGGAGCGGTCGAAGCTGAGAATCTCGAAGGCACCGCCGCGGTTGACGCGGCCATACTTGCGGGCGAGCTTGATCGCGCCCTCGTTGGCTTCGGCGCCGCTATTCGAGAAGAAGGAGCGCATGCCACCGCTGACGTTATACAGCAGCTCGGCCAGCTCGACCTGACGCTCGTTGATGTAGAGGTTCGAGACGTGGATCAGCTCAGCCGCTTGATTCTGGATGGCGCGGACAACCGCCGGGTTGACATGACCGAGGACGTTGGTCGAGATGCCGGCGACAAGGTCGATGTACTGCTTGCCGTTCGCGTCCCAGACGTAGACACCCTGGCCGCGCTCAAGCACCAGGCTGCGCTTGAAGGTGCTTTGATAATACTTCTGCTCCAGCGCGGCCCAGTCGCGGTGCTGCGTGCCGGTGGTCGAGTCTGTGGCGGGCGTTGTCGTCGCCATGCGTCTCTCCTGCTCTGTTGTCGGATATCTGATTCCTGGGGCGGACGGGGGCGCGTCATCGCACCCCTTACGATGCCCACTTACCGGGTGTACGTCGTGTTCTCGTCAATGTAGCCATGGGTCAGGTCGCAGCCCCAGGCGGTCGCCTCGTGGGGGCCGGACCCGATGGAGATCTCAACATTAATGTCGGCGGGCTTCATGGCGGCCTTAGCGGCGGCCTGGTCGTAGTCCGCGGCGCGACCACCCGAGACGAGGGTGACGCCGTTGATGGCGATGCTGAGGTCGTCGTGGGCGAAGTCCGCCCCGCTGGCGCCGAGCGCCGCGATGACGCGTCCCCAGTTGGGGTCTTCGCCAGCCACGGCACACTGCCAGAGCGGCGAGCCGGTCACCATACGCGCCGCGCGGCGAGCGTCGGCGTCAGACTTCGCGCCGGCGACGTGGACGATCATGAGATGTGTCGCGCCCTCGCCGTCGCGGGCCATCTCGCGGGCGAGGTAGCGCGTGACATAGCGGAGCGCGGCAGCGAAAGTCTCGGCCTCCGGCGTGCCGGCGCGCAGAGGCGCGTTGCCGGCTGTGCCGCTGGCGAAGAGGAAGGCGGAATCGTTGGTGGACATGTCGCCGTCCACATTGGTCATGTTGAAGGAGTCGTTGACGGCGGCGCGCATCGTTTCCTTCAAGAAATCGTGGTCGACGGCGGCGTCGGTGGTAAGGTAGCAGAGCATCGTCGCCATGTTCGGGTAGATCATGCCGACGCCTTTGGTCGCGCCGCCGAGATGGACCGTCTTGCCGCCCAGCTCGAAGGCGACAGCGACTGTCTTGGGCCGCGTGTCGGTCGTCATGATGCCGCGGGCGAAGTCGGGTCCGCCGTCGGGGCGTGGCTCGATCTGGCGGATGCCCTGCTCGACCTTCTGCATCGGGAGGGTGCGCCCAATGATGCCTGTGGAGGAGACCATGACAAGGTTCGGATCAGCTATGCCAAGCTTCTGGGCAGCCAACTCCGTCATGCGCCGGGCGTCGCGGTCGCCCTGCTCGCCGTTGGAGCAGTTGGCGTTGCCGCTATTGACGACGACGGCCTGCGCGCGGTAGCCGCTGGCGGCGAGGTGCTCCTTATCCACGATCACGGTGTGGGCGGGGGTGCGACTGGTGGTGAAGGTCGCGGCGACGAGGCATTCGACGTCCGCTACCAGCATCGCCATGTCGGGTGTGCCCGGCTCGGACTTGATGCCGCAGGAGGTGTTGGCGGCGCGGAAGCCCGGAGTGGCGGTGACGCCGCCCTCAACGAGGCGTAGACCGGGCGGCAGGTCGCGCGTCATGTAGTCGGGAAACTCAGGCACGACGCTGTGCTCCTCATTCATTAGGCAATAGGCGAGGCCCGCGCCCTTCCAATATGTCGGGGGTGGGCTGCGGGCCCAAATCAACGCGCTGCTTCCGCGCGGCCAGCGTATTGTACACCGGGCGCCCGGCCGCCGCAAATTGCCGCAGTTGCCCACGAAATTGGCGCAGCGTCCCGTCCGTCTGGATAACTAGACGTCTGTGAGCGGAAAGCGATTGGCGCATTGCGAGTCAGCGGGAGACGGTTTATGGCGTTGCATACGGGCCGGCGCCGGCTCTCGCGACTCTGCGCGGTGGTTTTCGTGCTCGTGCTGGCTCTGGCAGGTTTCGGGGCGTCACAAGTGGCGCGTGCCAGCTCGTCAGGGGGCAACCGCATCGATCTCCAGCCAGGCTATGGCCTGGTGGGGACACAGGTGGACGTGAGCGTGACGCTCTATACGGCGCCGAGCGGCCAACAGCTCCGGCTGACCGCCGCGCCATTGGGTACATCTTCTGACTGCCTGGCGTCCAAGCCCATTCCCGGTGTCGCACCCTATTACCCGCCGTCGGTGCTGCCGGCCACGACGCGCATACAGATTACCTGGCCCGCCGTGTTCGCCCATGGCCAATACACCATCTGCGCTTTGGCGACCGGCGATAATTCGGTGGTCGCCTCCTCATACGCGCCGTTCACCGTTGACGACGGCACATCCCCGCCCACGCCAACACTCGCTCCCACCCCGTCCCCGACTCTGGCGCCATTGGCCAACATTCTGGACAACACGAGCAACATCCTGCCCGGCAGTGATGTACACATCGAGATCAATCATTGGTCCGCGCCCGATCCGGGGACAGGAGCGCCGATACAGGTTGAGCTTTTGAGCGCCGTCGTGGTCGTAGATGGGCCACAAGTGCCTGCCACGATGATCAACTCGTTTTCCATCGAATCACAGTTGCCATACAGCTCGCTGCTCACCTTCACCCTCCCGCGAGACACCACCCCAGGCGCCTATCGCGTCGCGATCTCCGAAAAGGGTGGATTCGTGGCCGTGACACAGCCTTTTCGCGTCGTCTCGACCGCGCCGACTCAGTCTACTAGGCCGCGTGGACGCGGTTATCCGTCGGGCCTCCCGATAGCGAGTTTCGGCCCGACCCCTATCACGCTGCTGGTGGCTGGCCTGCTGCTGGTCGCCGTGCTCATGCTCATCGGCCCCTCACTGCAGCGCCGCCTGAGGCGCTAATCTAACGCACTCGCATGCTTCTTGGTTGGGATGCGTATCGTGTACCATTGGGAGCGATGAACCGCATTGACGACCACTTCGACGGTCCGCTTGATCCGCGCTGGGCGCGCGCCACGCCTGGGGGCGGCGAGATTGCCGTGCGCGATTCGACGCTGCGTATGGCGCTGCCAACGGCGCATGCGGGGCGCTACAGCGACGCGCAGATCGACGATTACACCGGCCTGCCGCTCGCGCATTATCCCTGGCGGCCGCCGCTGCGGATGACGGTGCGTGCCCGCTTCTCGCACCCGATCACGGGGCTGCATGGCACGGCGGGCTTCGGATTCTGGAACTATCCTCTCAGCGCGGCGGGCGGCATGCCCCGGCTGCCCGATGCGGTCTGGTTCTTCGCGGCTTCGCGTCCTTCGAATATGGCGCTCGTGCCGGGCCAGGCAGGATGGGGCTGGAAGGCGCAGGTCGTGCATGCGGCGCGGCCTCGCGCGCTCGCCGCGCTCGTGCCGACGGCGGCGACCGTCCTCTGGGCGCGTCTCACGGGGCGCGAGGATGCGGCGTCGCGGTGGGTGCGGCGGATCTCCGGCGCGCACGAGGCCGCGCTGGCGGTGGAGCTCACGGCCTGGCACGAGTACGTGCTCGACTGGGAGGGTACATGTGCGCGCTTCTGGGTGGACGGCGCACTCGCGTTGGATGCGCCCGATCCGCCACGCGGACCACTCGGTTTTGTCGCCTGGATCGACAATCAATATGCGGTCGCGACGCCGCGCGGGGCCTTACGCTTCGGAACCATCGAGAGCGGCCCGCAATGGCTCGAACTGGACGTGTTGCGTATCGAGCCTCTTTGAGAGAATAGCTGCCGGCGCCGGCCATGTACGTTCGTCCGGACAAGCAGCGTGGTGTATACTAGAGTCTAAATCTGACACGGTGTAGTGCGGAGGGTCACAAGGCCCGCTTGGCGCGCACAGGGACCGTGGCGCGCCTGGGGTGAGCACAGGAGCGGCAGCAAATGCGTGAGGCCGGTACCCATCCGGACGACACCCTGCTGGTCGACGTGGCGCAGACCACGGGGGGCGCGTTCGCGGTGGATGAAGACCGACGGATCGTGTTCTGGAACCAGGGAGCCCGTGAGTTGTTGGGTTATGCCGCCGACGAGGCGCTCGGCTGCACCTGTTGTGATATTTTCGGCCCCTATGACGACATCCTAGACGTGGGAACGACGCAGTCGTGTCCGCACACGCCTGCCGCGCTAGTGCGCGCCGACGGAGCCTCCATGATCGTACGGACGTCGTTTATCGCTGCCACCCGTGACGGCAGCATACGACGGCTGCGCGTGTTGACAACCCTGGCCCGCAACGCCACCGGCCGCCTCCGCGCCGTCCATCTGATCCGCGATCAGGATGAGACGTTACGCGACGTAGATGAACATTTCTTCGCCTCGCCAGTCCCAGTGGCGATGGTTCCAGCGCTTGAGCCGGACGTGGAGGGTGACGTCGACGGGTATGAGACGCTCTCCGAGGTCGCCGACGAATCATTGTCCCATCCTCAACCCGGGCTGGTCCCGCCGCCGCGCCTGACGCGGCGCGAGCGCGAGGTGCTGCGCCTGCTGGCGGCTGGCCTTTCCACGACCGACATCGCTGCTTCGCTCGGCATCAGCCCCATCACGGCGCGCAACCACGTCACGAGTCTGATTGAGAAGCTTGAGGTGAAGACCCGGCTGCAGGCAGTGGTCGTCGCCACGCGCCGGGGGCTTCTCTGATCATTCGCACGCACCAGTGACCCTTGGCCGGCACATGCCTATGGGCCATAGTCGCCGCCATGAGGCTTGTTCTGGTTCCGCTTGCCGGCACGAGAGATGCGACGCATGGAGCCGGTCCCCGAGGGGAGCTTATAGGGTAAGGCTCAAGGATGAGCAGACCTTCAGAAAGGCGTGGGGCGGTATGGCTACACTGGCGGCGCAGGAAGCGCACACCAACCATTGCAGCCTCTGCAACCGGCGCTTCACTGGGGACCGCTTCTACTATCAGGAGGAGGCGGAGGCGCCGGAGCCGCGTTTCTCCTGGGTCGTCTGCGACGCATGCTCGGCGGCGGTAGGCGATGAATTGGCGCACCTGGAGAGCAGGACGCCGCTGCGACTGCGCGTGGCGCTTGGGGTGGTGGCGGGCGCGCGTGGCGCCCCTGCGGAGGAGCGCGCCGCGGCGGCCGACAGCGAGGAGCGTACGTTCACGCGCATCGT
>CAYYCB010000026.1:14372-21163 GCA_964469715.1 uncultured Ktedonobacterales bacterium
CGGAGGAGCGCGCCGCGGCGGCCGACAGCGAGGAGCGTACGTTCACGCGCATCGTGCTCTGGACGGTCTGGATCGCGTTCGTGGTCCACGCGCTGGCCTTCGTTGCGATCATCGTGGTCATAGCTCACCACTGATGTCCCCCAACGTGAGTCTGGCGACAAGCAAATGGGCGAAAAGAGGGTGCGAGTTTAATACGCACGCAGTATGAGTTTGATGAGAATCTAACAAAATGGTGCTACGACGTATCGCCGCTGACGAAATTGGTTCAAATGAACCATGCCGTAGGCGGAAGGTTGTGTTACATCAAAATGAGCGTGCGATTTCTGTCACACTTATCGCTGCTGTCCGATCCACGTGGAGACGCCATCCTCGGCGTCATGACTGGGGAGCAAGGCATTATGCGGAAGCTCGTAGGCGCAGTCCTGTTCGTCGTGGTTCTCGCAGGGGTCGCAGTTGGCGTGGTCGCACTGTTGCGGGCGCAATCGCAACCGCTGCCAGAGGCCAGGGCGAAGTCCGCTGAAGCGGCCAATCACGTCACGTTCTCGCTGGAGACGTTCCCGTTCGACCCTTATAAGGATCCATCATGGGTCGCTAAGAACGTGACGGGGAAAACCCTCGACGGCGAGACTTATCCTAGCGCGAAGGGCGATCATCCGGACTGGGTGAAGTATTGGCCGACGTCCAATCTTGTGGTCCCCGCGCACACGCTGGTCACCATCAAAATCTACAATTATGACAGCGCAACGCCGCTGCTCAACCCGTTCTATGCCGCTCCGCAGGGGACGGTGGACCCGGCGACGGGCCACGCCAGCAATCAGATGCTGGTGGACGGGACGATGATGACCAATCAGGATCCTGGCAACGTCTCGCACACCTTCACCATTCACTCTATCCCCCAGGCGTCACAGGATTGGCTCTACGTCAGCGTGCCGGTGACTGCCGTGACGGTCTGCAGTCCCAGCCAGCCCAACGTCAAGCCGCCGGATTGCTCGAATGCCGACGACGCGGGCATGCCGGACACCCCGGTCGTGACCGAGTTCTCGTTTATGACGGGCGGCCCTGGCGACTACATCTGGCAGTGCTTCGACCCCTGTGGCTCGAACTACAACGGGTTCGGTGGCCCGATGTCTACCAAGGGGTACATGTCTGGCACGCTGAAGGTCGTCGCGTAGCGCTGGCCGCGAGAAAGAGTTGGTGAGCACTTCGATGGATAACCCCCCCGTGCATGTCCAGCATCTGCGGCGCGTGGTGACGATTTGGGCGGTCGCGACGGTCGTGCTGCTGGGCGCCTTTCTTTTGTTGGCGCCGCACTTGATCGAATGGCGCGTGCTGCCAGTGGGCGCCTCAGATCGGTCGGGCGAGATCAACAACGTCCTCTGGATTTTTACGTTCCTCTCCATTCCTGTCTTCACATTGGTCGTCGTGTTCGCGCTGTATAACGTCTTCGCGCACGGCAGCCGTGTGCGCCCGGTGGCCGAGGGGCCAGCGGTGCTGGTAAGCACGCGCTTCCAGGGGATCTGGCTGGCAATCTCGCTCCTGCTCGTGGTGTTCCTCTACGTATACGGCCTGGCGTTTCTGAACCAGGTGGACGCGAGGCCGGGGCGCGGCGCGCTGGTGGTGAACGTCACCGGCGAGCAGTGGCTCTGGAACTACTCCTACCCGCAGTATGGCAACCGGGCGGGCACGCAACTTTACCTCCCCGTCAATCGAGCGGTCACCTTCAACATCCAATCCATCGACGTCCAGCACTCGTTCTGGATCCCGTCGTTCGGGATCAAGCAGGACGCCGTGCCGGGCGAGACGACGCACATCAGCGTGACGCCGAACACGATTGGCGATTACGTCGTGCGCTGCGCCGAGCTCTGCGGCCTCTACCACTCCTACATGGAGACGCCGGTACACGTCGTCAGCCAGGCGGACTTCGACAGGTGGATCAATAGCCAGCCGGCGCCGACCCCGACGCCGACGCAAGGCCCATCGTCGGGCTACGCGCAGCCAGACATCGCCCTCACGCAACGCCTTGCGTGGCGGTCGAGCGGCACGGTGGAAGGGTAGGTAGACATGCAGAGCGGTCTCATCCGAAGGCTGGTCCCCAGCTATGTCTCTGGGGTGATTTTGGGCGCGCTGGGATTCTGGGCCGGCACACAGTACGTCGCGCATTTCGTAGGAATGGGCCATGACCCCGCTGGCCCTAACTTTACCGAGCAGAGTCTCGCCATCGGATTTATCGGGATGTTGTTGGGCTGGCTCCTCGGCGTGGGCGCGGCCAAGCTCCCTTTCACCTGGCTGCTGGGCCTCAAAGACCCCGATCACGAGGAGGAGATGCGCCTGGCCGGCAAGGACAAGGGCTGGTGGCGCTACTTCCAGTTCACCACGGACCATAAGGTCGTCGGCATCCAATATCTTGTGCTTGTGCTGCTGATGCTGGCCTTCGGCGGCCTGGGCGCGCTGCTGATCCGGACGGAGCTCATCACGCCGGGCGCCAAGGCATTCCCGCCGGGCACCTACAACACGATTGTCACCATGCACGGCATGTTGATGATTCTGGCGACGATCACGTTCTTCATCGGCCCCTTCGGTAACTTCATCGTACCCATCATGATCGGCGCACGCGACATGGCCTTCCCGCGGCTCAACGCGCTCAGCTTCGCGTTGCTCGTGCCGGCGATGGCCGTATTCGCCTTCATCCCCTTCCTCGGCAACATTGAAACCAACGGAACCGGCGGCGGCGTGCAGACCGGCTGGACGGTGCTCGGTCCCCTCGCCGACCAGGCTGGCGCCGGCATGACGGCTCTGGCGTGTTCGGTCATCCTCGCCGGCCTCTCCTCGATCCTTGGCGCGGTGAACGTCATCACGACGATCATCACGATGCGGGCGCCAGGCATGCGCTGGACTCGCATGCCGATGACGGTTTGGGGCATCTTCGGCGCGGCGCTGCTCGCCGCCATCGGCACCTCCTCCTTCGCGGTGGATCTGCTCCTTATCCTGATGGACCGGCTCTACGGCACGAGCTTCTTCTACGCCAGCACAGGTGGAAACGCCGTGGGGCAGGGCGGCGGCAGCGCGTGGCTTTCGCAGAACCTTTTCTGGTTCTTCGGCCACCCCGAGGTGTATCTGATCGTGCTGCCGGCCTTCGGCATCGTGGCGGATATCCTGGTGGTCTTCAGTCGCAAGCCGCTCTACGGCTATCGCTCGGCGGTGATCGGCATCCTCGGTGTGGTGGTGTTGAGCTTCCTCGTCTGGGCGCACCACGAATTTGTCTCAGGCTGGGCGCCGGAGCTGCGCTTCTGGTACATGGCGACGACCGAGCTGATCTCGGTGCCGACGGGGCTGGTCTTCCTGGTGGCGCTGGGCACACTCTGGCGCGGGCGCATTTGGGTGACGGTTCCGATGCTCTTCGCCATCTCGTTCCTCTGGAACTTTGTGATCGGCGGCCTGACGGGCATCTTCCTCTCGGACGTGCCAGCCGACGTCCAGCTTCACGGCGGCATGTTCGTCACGGCGCACTTCCACTACACGATTGTGGGCGGCGCGCTGATGGGCTTCTTCGCGGCGGTCTACTACTGGTTCCCCAAGATGACCGGCCGCATGATGGACGTAACGATTGGCTGGGTCAGCTTCTGGCTCATCCAGCTCGGCTTCAACGTGGCCTTCCTCTCGATGTTCGTCGCCGGTCTGCAAGGTATGCCGCGCCGCGTCGCGGACTACGACCCGCAGTTCGCCGGCCCGAACTTCGTGACGAGCATCTTTGCGTTCATCCTGATTGCGGGCGTGGGCCTGTTCTTCTACAACGTCATCGTCTCGTGGATCGCCGGCGAGAAAGCGAGCGCCAACCCGTGGAACGCGCTCTCGCTTGAATGGCAGACGCCGACGCCGGTACCCCTGGAGAACTTCGAGACCATCCCGGTCGTCACGGCCGGTCCGTACGAGTATGGCGTGCCCGCCGCGACAACACCAGGCATCGAGCATCCGGCGACCGGCGAGGCCGCTGGCTAGGAGACGGCACGCACGGGTTTGGAGCGGGGAGGGCGTAGCGTAGCTAGTTCTCCCCGCTCCAGCGAGAGACCTACTGACTGATTCGGCCAAGCGGACACGAGAGGACACATCAATGGATGCAACGGTCGCCGCGCACGGCCATGAGCTGGCGTACGGCTGGGATAATGACCGCAAAGTGCGGCTCGGCATGCTTTTCTACGTCCTGACCGACGTCACCTTCGTCATCTTCCTGCTCGTCTCCTACGTCTGGGAGCGCGCCTACAACGTCAATGGCGCCTGGTTCCCTCTGAAGGAACGCCTGCCCGATCAGGGCGCGACCAATCTGCTCCTGCTGGCGATGATCGCCAGCGGTGTGCTCTTCGCCATAGGCCATTTCGCCGTCTCGCGTGGTGGAAGCTCCACCGTGCTTGCCATCTGCACGACGCTGGCCCTGGCGCTGGTGGTCGTGGAAATCATCGGGCAAGCCCGCCTCATGGGCGACCAGCAATTTTCAGCCTCCGACGGCACGTTCGCCAGCTCGTGGCTGGTGCTCTCGGGTTACCACATCTACCATCTCGTCTTCGGCCTCTTCCTCGGCCTCGGCCTGACGGTTCGCGCCTGGCAAGGGCGCTACAGCCGCGAGCGGCATCTCGGTGTGACCACCATCGGCTACTTCTGGTACTGGATGGCGCTCTTCCCGGTGCTCGTTTGGCTGCTGTTGACCATGCTGCCGCCCAAACTCTAGGATAGCCCCATGGTCACCTTCTTCGCCGACTGGTCGTTCGAACCGAGCATCCTCATCGGCATCGCGCTGGCCGCCGTCCTCTACGGCGCCGGCCTGATCTATAGCAGCCGCCAGCTTGGCCGGCGGCTGCGAAGCTGGCAGATCGCCTCCTACTATGTGGGGCTGCTCGTCCTGTTGATAGCGCTCGAATCGCCGCTCGACGTGGTCGCCGAGACCTATCTCTGGGCGCACATGCTCCAGCACGAGCTGCTGGTGATGGTCGTGGCGCCGTTGCTGCTCTTGGGGCAGCCGCTGATGCCGCTGTGGCGGGCCGTACCGCTGTCGCTCCGGCGAGCGGCGCTCGGCTGGGTCGTGCGCCAGGGCTGGCCGCGCCGCGTGTGGCATGCCATCTCCGCGACGGTTCTGACGCCAGTGCCGATCTACATCATTTTTGTGGCCGGCTTCTCGATCTGGCACGCGCCCGCGCTCTACGACGCGGCGCTCGCGTCGTCAACTGTCCACGCCTTTGAGCATGTCACCTTCCTGGGGACGGCGCTGCTCTTCTGGGCCCAAGTCATCCCGACGCGGCCGGGGCACGCGAGCCTCGGTCTGGTCGGCCGCACGGTCTACCTGGCCGTCGCGGGTGTGTATTCCAGCATTGTCGGCTCGATCTTCATGTTCTCCGTGGCGCCGTTCTTCCCGTACTACGCGAATCTGCCCCGGACGGCGGACCAGATGTCCGCCCTGGTGGATCAGCATCTCGCTGGCGCCGCGATGGACGTGCCCGGCGTCATCATCTTCTTCATCGCGATGTGCACGCTGATCTGGCGCTGGCTCGGTGAAGATCAGCGAGCCGCCGCCGCGGAGACTTCCGCCGCACGGCCGGCTGGTTCTCGTGCCTAAGCGCGGCGAATCGCCGCTCCAGTTGCCTCTCGGCGTGATCCCAAGGAGCATTGTTCCATGCAACAGGTGAGCACGGTTGGCGCCATTCCGGCCTCCGCGTCGCCGGCCGCCAATGACGCCGCCGCGACTGTTCGTGCGAGGGTGGGCGCCTACGTCGGATTGATGAAGCCCCACGTGACGGTGCTGCTGCTCGGCACGACCCTGGCCGCGATGGCCGTCGCGCTGCGCGGTATGCCGCCGCTGGGCGTCACGCTCGCCACGATGTTTGGCGGTGCGCTCGCGGCGGGTAGCGCCAACGCCATCAACTGCTTCTGGGATCGCGACATCGACCAGGTGATGACGCGCACTCGTCGCCGCGCGCTCCCTGCCGGCAAAGTCTCGCCCGTCCACGGGCTTATCTTCGGCCTCGCCATAGGCGCGATCTCTGTCGCCACCTTCGCCATCTTCGTCAACCCGCTCAGCGCGGCGCTGGCGCTGGCGGCCATCCTCTTCTACGTCTGCGTCTATACCATGTGGCTCAAGCGCCGCACGCCGCAGAATATCGTCATCGGCGGCGCGGCCGGGGCTGTGCCGGTGATGATCGGCTGGGCGGCGGCAACCGGCACGCTGGGCCTGACACCCGTGCTCATGTTTGCTGTCGTCTTCATGTGGACGCCGCCGCACTTCTGGGCGCTCTCGCTAGTGCTCAAGAGCGACTATGCCCGCGCGGGCGTGCCGATGTTGCCAGTCGTGCGTGGCGAACGCGCGACTCGCCGCCAGATCGTGGTGTACACTGTGCTCCTCATCGCCACGTCGCTCTCCCTCGTCGTCACCGGAGCGTTTGGCGCGATTTACCTCGTCTCCGCGCTGCTCCTCGGCGGCTTCCTCCTCGCGCTGGCCGTTCGTCTTGCCCGCTCACCTTCTCTGGCCTTCGCGCGTTCCGTCTTCTGGTTCTCAAACTACTACCTGGCGCTGCTCTTCGCCGTGATGGTGGTGGACGCCGTGCTGCGATAGCACTGATCCCCTATGAGACTGGCGGTCGGTTTAGCACCCACGCCGTCGAGTTTCAGTGGCGGGACGCAGCTAAGGATGCTCGCCCCGCCACCACTCTTGTCCTGTATCACCAGACGAAGACGGTGTTATGCGCAGGTGACGGTGATGCCGAGGGCGCGATAGGGAGCCAGCGCCTCTTCGGGGACGGCGCGCTCGG
>CAYYCB010000027.1:0-21004 GCA_964469715.1 uncultured Ktedonobacterales bacterium
TTCATGTGGAACACGCTCGCCTGGCTCTGCATGTTCTGCAGGGAGGCCGTGGTGTCGTAACCGCCACCAATGTCAGTGCGCTTCCATGGGAATTGAAAGCCCTGGAACGATGTGCCACCCTCACCTGGCAGGCTCGCCTGCGCCTGCGCTTGTAATCCCGGCGCGATGAACACGATGCGCGGCAGCAACACCTGACCCAGCGACAGCAGCACAACTAAACCCAACATGGAGATCGTGACTGCCGCGCGCTGCGCACGCCGATTCGGCGGCTGTTGACCGGGGGGCATGAGCGGCGACGTACCAGGCAAGACGGGAGCGGGCGACAACGGCATGCGAAGGGCACTCCTTATTATGCGGGGAAGGCCAGCTTCCGGTACTTCTCAGCAGTCTCGGACCATGCCTCTTCCGAGAGGCCCAGTTTGTCTCGCAGGGCGTCGAGCGATACGCCGGCTCGAAGCTGGCGCACCGCGTAGATGTCACGCAGCAGTTGCAGCGTCACCCGTTTCTCGATTCCCGCGCGCCGCACAGCGGCATCCAGCACGTAGTTGAGATTGCGATCCGTGCACTCGAAGACATGCTCTCGGGGGTGATACCGATCTGCATAACGCTTGTAGGTGTCGGCCCAACTCGCAAGCATCTCCATCCGCCGTTCGCGCCGCCGCTTGGCCTCGCCAGGGAAGTGGATCTCCACGGCAGGACGGTCGGGATCCGACAGGTCAACGTCTTGCGGACGCAGGCCCATCAGCTCCTCTTTCTTGAGTCCCGCGCCAAGGAGAAGCCCCACCAAAAGCTCGCAGCGCACGTCACTCGCGGCGGCGGCTTCGAGCCGGTCTACTTCGTCATCGAATAGCAGCTCAGGCAGCGGTGGCGCAGGACGCGTGAGGACGATCTGACCGCTAGGATCGGCCGGCACGAGCGATTCGGCGGTGAGCCAGCCGAAGAAATTCTTGAGGAAGGTCACCCGGCGCGCCATCGTCTTCGGCGCAGGCGCAGCCCCCCGATCGTGCCTGAGGTACGTCAGCCATGCGTAGATGTCTTTGCTCCCAATCGAGCGAATCTGCTTGTCGCGTCCGAGATAATCCGTCAGCAGGCGCAGATCGGAGAGGAAGCATGTCACAGTATAGGCGGAATGGTCAGTGCGCTTCAGATATTGGCCATATGGCAGGGCGCAGGCGCCCAACGGCGACGTCGGCGCCAGAGAGGGGACGCGCGCCACGGCCTCGTGTGCGCGAATCGGTCCCGTGGTCTCCTGCTCCGGATAGAACAGGCTCGGCTGTTCCAGCGTTTCTCCGTGCGGCTGTCGCGACTCCATCGTCCTACCCCTCGTCCGCCCCACGCACACGACCGCAGCGACATAAGGCCGTGTCCTGAGGTACTTCGAGTCGTGAGCAGTATGGGCCATCCTGGCCCTGTTTGCAAGCGGCGCGGGACCGGCTGGACTATACTGAGCCACGCCCTGAGAGGGGTTCATCGAGCGCAACACCAAGGAGGAGTCCTCGCGTGCCCACCACCGCCACCACCACGGCGCCCGACGCCGTTCTCGAATCGCTTGCCTTCCCAGAATCCCTTGACCCCGCGGTCATCGCGCAGAAAGTGGCCGTCGAGGCCGGTGTTAAGCCGACGCAGGCGCTGCGCACGCTGGAACTCCTTGACGACGGCAACACCGTACCGTTCATCGCCCGCTACCGCAAGGAGGCGACAGGCAACCTCGACGAGGTGCAAATCCAAGCCGTGGCCGACCGCGCCGAGGCGCTGCGCTCGCTGCACGCTCGCAAGCACGACGTGCTACGCCTCATATCAGAGCAGGGCAAGCTGACCGAGGAGCTCGGAAAGTCCATCATCGCCGCCGCCACGCTCCAGGCCGTCGAAGATCTCTACTTGCCGTATCGCCAAAAGCGCAAGACGCGCGCTACGGTCGCTCGCGAACGGGGCCTGCAATCGCTCGCCGACCTCATCTTGAAGCAAGAGCACATCGCTGGTCCCGCGGCCAGCGCCCTCGAAGCGGCCGCCATGCCGTTCGTGGACGCCGAGAAGGGCGTGGATAGCGTCACGGCGGCCCTCGCAGGAGCGCGCGATATCGTTGCCGAGACGGTGATGGAAGACGCCAGCGTACGCGGCAAGGTGCGCATCCTGTTCTTCAAGGAGGGCGCGGTCTCCACACGGCTAGCCTGCGAGCCGGAAGAACTCGCGCAGAAAGACCCGAAAGGCGTCTACCGGCTCTACTACGAGTTTTCTGAGCCCGTACCGCGTATGGTCCCGCATCGCACACTGGCCCTCAACCGCGCCGAGCGCGAGGACATCCTGCGCATTGCCGTTGACGTACCGTTCGACCGCGCGGAGCCGCTCATCTCGATGCACTATTCGCCCGACGAGCGGTCGCCCTTCGCAGGGGAGCTGCGAACGGCTGTCTCCGACGGCTACCGCCGGCTCCTTGCGCCTGCGCTGGAGCGCGAGGTCCGCGCTGAAATGACGCGCCAGGCCGAAGAACACGCTATTGGCGTCTTCGCCACCAACCTGCGCAACTTGCTGCTCCAGCCGCCTATGCGCGGCATGCGAGTGCTCGGGATCGACCCTGGCTATCGCACCGGCTGCAAAGTCGCCATCGTTGACGAGCATGGCGCGTATGTGGAATCCACGACCATCTATCCGCATGCTCCGCAGAACCAGTGGACCGAGGCGAAGGCGACACTCAAGGCGCTCATCGCACGCTTCAATATCGGCGTCCTCGTCATGGGAAATGGGACGGCGTCGCGCGAGACGGAGCAGCTCGCGGCGGAGGTCATTCGCGATCTCGAAAAGATGGGGCGGCCCGCCGGATCGCTTGGCTACGTCATCGTAAACGAGGCTGGCGCTTCGGTCTATTCGGCATCTGAGGTCGCCCGCCAGGAATTCCCTACGCTCGATGCGACGCAGCGCGGCACCATCTCCATCGCGCGCCGCATGCAGGACCCGCTCGCCGAGCTTGTCAAGATCGACCCGAAGGCGGTCGGCGTCGGCCTCTACCAGCATGACGTCGACCAACGCGCGCTGGCCGAGGCGTTGGATCGCGTTGTCACCTCATGCGTCAATTTCGCCGGGGTGGACATTAACGTCGCCTCGCCTCAAATCCTGCGCTACGTGTCGGGCGTCACCGCCCGCATCGCCGACAACATCGTCTCCTATCGCAAAGCGAACGGCCCCTTTAAGACACGCCAGGAGCTGCTAAAAGTGTCGGGCGTTGGCCCCGCCACCTTCATTCAGGCGGCAGGATTCCTCAAGATTGCCAGCGGGCGCGAGCCACTGGACAATACGTTCATCCACCCGGAGAGCTACGACACGGCACGTGCCTTGCTCGCTCGCCTCCCCGGCGCTGCCGACGACGACAAGGTATCCGAGCGCGTGCGCACCTGGCGCCTGCTCACAGCCATGAATTCGCGCAGCGGCGGCAAAGACGCGGCAGTCGCTTCGCTCGCCAAGGATCTCAGCGTGGGCGTGCCCACACTGACCGACATTATCGAAAACCTCGAGAAGCCTGGGCTTGACCCGCGCGATGCCCTCCCCGCGCCGATCCTCCGCCATGACGTGCTCAAGCTGGAAGATCTGCGCGAGGGCATGGAGCTCCAGGGTACGGTACGCAACGTCGTTGACTTCGGGGCGTTCGTGGATATCGGCGTCAAGCAGGATGGACTTGTCCACGTCTCCGAGCTCTCCGATACCTTCGTGCGCAATCCGCACGCTATCGTCGCCGTCGGGCAGGTCGTTCAGGTCCGCGTGCTCGCCGTAGATGCTGGCCGCGGGCGCGTGCAGCTCAGCATGCGCGGGCTAAACTAGCTCGCCGTTCGTCGCTCCTCGTTCGTTACACATCGTGAGGGCCGCCGGGTATTGGCCTCGGCGGCCCTCTGGTGTACACTAGCCGCCGCCTTCACATTGGAGGCGGCAGCGCGACGTTATGCCGAGAATGCGGGATGCGGCGGGAGGGACATACGCGGTGGAAGGCTCGGTACTGAGGCGCAAGATCAATTTCTTGCTGTTGGCGATTCCTCTCGTCCTCTTCGGGGACCCGATACTGAGGAACGCTGGGGTTGAGCTGGATGCGCAAGTCGGGCCTTTCTTGTTCTTCGCACTCTCCGCCTTGGCCCTTATCCCGCTTGCCGGATTCGTCGAGAGCGCCGTAGAAGAGTTGGCCGAGCTGCTCGGCCCGTTCGTTGGCGGATTGCTGCATACTACATTCGGCAATGTTGCTGAGATGGCGCTCTCGCTCTCTTTGCTCCTGAACGTCCCGAACTCCGCCGATATCGTCGAGGGCTCCATTGCAGGCGTCATCATTCGCAACTCGCTGCTCTTTCTCGGCCTCTCTACGTTGGTGGGCGCGTGGCGCAACGGCCGCATGAAGTTCGATGCCGAGAACGCCAGCGAATACTCCACCGTCTTCGCGCTGGCCGTCGTCGGCCTGAGCATCCCCACACTCGCACATTTCTTCTTGCCCACAGGAGGCGCCGAGACCGCGAGTGCGCTCCCCGTGATTTTCGGCGCGCCGCTCACCGGAGTGCTGGCCGTGGTGCTGGTCATCAGCTACGCCGCCTACATCTTCTTCGCCGTGTTCCGCCTTGGCGAGGGATACAATCTGGTCGAGCGAAGGCGCAAGCGAAGGGCAATCCGGCAACACCTGCGCCAACAGCGGCGTGGCGGTCAGCCCGCGGCCCAGCCGTATCCCCTCATCGCGGGGACCGACGAACAGGCGCTATTCGCGGAAGAACGCGAATCCGCCCGGCAGCGCGAGCGGGTGTACGCGAAGGCCGGACTCATCGAGCACAAGCGCCAACAGCGCGAGGCGCGTGGTGAGCGTAAGCTCTTTCACGACAATCCATGGTTGCGTGGGATCGTAGCCGCCGTGGTGCTCGCGGCGGCCACCGCAGGCGTCGCCGCCATGTCAGAACATTTCGCGGGCTCTGTCGAGGAGATCGTGCGGCAGCATCACACGTTGCAGCAATATGAGTTCTTCCTAGGTTTGATCCTGGTGCCCCTGCTCGGCGGCATGGTCGAGCTCTATGGCTCCGTGGGCGCAGCGCGCGAGAATCGCATGGAGATCACCATGGCGGTGACGGCCGGCGCGACGATTCAGATGATTCTCCTGGTCGTTCCTGTGCTCGTACTTGTCGGTCTCGCCACCGGCCACCCGCTCGAATTGGTCTTTAAGCCGCTTGAGATCCTGATGTTCGGCGCAGCCACGTTCATCTTCATGCTGCTCAGCCGTGACGGCGAATCCACCTGGCTGGAGGGCGCTCAACTCTGCACATTGTGGGCGCTTGTCGCCATCACGGCGTTGTTCTTCCGTCCCACCGAGCCGGCGGCGCCAACAGACAAGGGCGAGTCAGGTGCAAGACAAGGCGGCTACATCGCACAAATTCAGCACGATGTGGCCGCCTCATCCTCAAGCACCGGAATACGGGTACAACCCGAATATGCCCCAGACGGAGTCAGGGACGTTTGGCTCACTGGTCGGTGATCATGCCTCCGGGTGCATCGGCGTCGGCCTGTATCCGCATCGTCTGACGCGAGTTCACGACGAGATGCACACCGTCGGATGCGATGTTCGCGATGTCGGGTGGCGTCACGAGGTACTCCGACAAGTCAGAACCTTTAACCAGCAGGCCATCCGACCGCTTGGCGTCCACAGTTCCGACGGTTTGGCCGTCGCTCGCCACAACCTTTGTACCTACCGCTACCGACTCCCAATTCGGATCGAGTCGTCCCAATGTATCGTTGGTATCATTCATACTCGTCACCGGATGCCTCCTCTGCTCGGTGCGGAAACGGATTCGCATGCCGCACGGTCACGAGTGGGAGGCTGTCGCAAGCCGCATGCCGTCCGCCGAGCCTGGCTATTCGCTCGCCTGCGCCGGCATCTCCCCGGAGATGGGAGCCAACCCAAGTAACGCGCGCTCGGCATCGGTGGCGCGATTCTCTACCAGCGCATCAACCGCCTGCGCGACCTCCGACTCGGAATGTTGTTGCGCCATAGGCCCGATCTGGGTCACCCACGCCAGCAATTCGTGCCGCCCCTTGAAACTCCCGCGCACCTCTTCAAGAGCAAAGCTGCCCGGCAATTTGTACTGACCGGAGCGGCTCGCCTCTTGCTCCTCCTGCGCCCACTCCCATGCCTCTGTCGCGAGCACGGCGAGCACCTCGTCCATCGCCGCTCGCCAACCGCGGAGGAAGGCTTCGCGTTCCTGCTGAGTGGCCATGTGTCGTCCCTCCTGTTGACTATGCTCTCATCCGCATTCTCGGTATTCGAGATCCTTGGCACGTGTGTCCTGATTATGAGCCTTACGGCAGCGCCTTGAGCGTAACAGATGCAATTGCTGACCGCCAGTGCGAGATACCGAAGAGGTAAATCGGGCCATGACCGACTCGACATGTCTGGCATAGAATGCAGATGGTGTGAACAAGCGCGTCGCAACGGCTGCGCGGCGTCGAGTCGCCAAGGGGATGGATACGTGCAGGATGTCGCGGGCCTGCCAGTCGTGACGCTGGAGTTGCGTGGCCGCGACCTCGCCGTGGCGCTGCCCGACGAGTTGTGGCAGCTCGACGACGACACTTTATACTCGACGCTCTTCGGCCCAGCGGAGGCCTTTGGCGCGGCCCAACTCTTCACGCGCGACGCTCGCGGGCGCTGCCTCCGCGCACGCCCGATGCATTTCGAACGCATTTACGAGGCGTTGCTTACCGCCGACAGATGCGTAGCGCGTGTCGCGTTCGATCATCACCCCCACCTGCCTGTGGCGCTCGATCTGCGCGTGACTGCCCGCCCCTATCAGGAGGAGGCGCTGCTGGCCTGGCGTACGGCCGGCAATCGCGGTGTGGTCGTGCTACCTACCGGCGCCGGCAAGACGGTGCTCGGCGCGTTGGCGCTGGCTGGTTTGGAGCTGCGAACACTGGTGGTTGTGCCCACCATCGATCTGTTGCGCCAGTGGCGCGCCGCGCTGGCCGCGATGCTTGGGTGTGACGCGGCGGAGATCGGTGTCTTCGGCGGCGGCGAGCGCGAGGTGCGACCGATCACCGTCATCACCTATGAATCGGCGCAGATCCATCACCATGTGCTCAACGACTTTGGCCTGCTGGTCTTCGATGAATGCCACCACCTCCCCGCCCCGGCCTATCGACAGATCGCCGAGGGCGCCTTCACCCCATATCGCCTGGGATTGAGCGCGACGCCCGAGCGTGCCGATCAGGAGCATCGTGCGCTCGATACCCTCATCGGACCGGAGATCTACCGGCGTGGGCCGGATGAGCTATCCGCTCGGCGCTATCTGGCGGAATACGACGAGCGCCGCATTCCCATCGTGCTCGCTCCGGTTGAGCGTGAACGCTACGAGGCGGCGCGCGATGCGTATCGCCGGTTCGTCCGGAGGCGACGCCTCGCCATCACCTCCCCGCAAGACTTCCAACGCAAGATCGTCTGGGCAAGCGCCCGTGACCCTGAGGCGCGCGAGGCCATGCTTGCGTGGCGCACGGCTCGCAATCTGGCACTCAACGCCCCCGCCAAGCTGGACACGCTAGAGGAGATTTTCGCGCGGCACGCCGGTGAGCGCGTGCTCGTCTTCAGCGAGTACAACGCGGTCGTGGACGCCATCAGCAGGCGCTTCTGCATCCCTCAGATCACCCACAAGACCCCCACCGACGAGCGCCGCGCCATTCTCGACCGCTTCCGCGCTGGACACTACAGCAAGCTGGCGAGCGGTCGAGTGCTCAACGAAGGAATTGACATTCCCGACTGTGGCGTGGCCGTGATCGTCAGCGGCAGCGCGACCAGGCGCGAGTACATCCAGCGCCTGGGACGTATTCTGCGTCCCAAGGCAGCTCGAGCGGTGCTCTATGAGCTTGTCACGGAGGGGACGACGGAGGAGCATGTGGCCGACCGCCGGAGGGAGCTGAACTAGCATGCGCATCGGCCTGGCTGACGTCAAGAAACGCATCTCCCGCGCCGACGGTGAGCTTGTGGTGACACCTCACCTCTTGGGACCCCGGCAGCTCACGCGGGAGATCGAAGCGCTGGTTGCGCTCTACGAGGCGCATCTAGGGAAGGAACAGGCCACCTTTCCCCCGGACCGGGCGGCAGAGCTAGTTGGTGACTATCGCCTCGCTCGCTGCCTCTCAATTTGTATGACCGGCTGGTATGACTGGGAACCCATCGCCTGGCCGGGCACCGCATCAGCGGACGAAGCGGCAGCGCTTGCCTCGGCACGGATAGCCGATCCGTCGCAGTTGCGCCTGGCGCTCTATGACTCCGTCAACGCGGCTGCGGGAGGCTATCTCGCCACGCTACAGCGCGAAGACGCCCTCAACGCATTCGCCGCCGGTCTCGGCATCGCGCGCTCAACCCTGGATGACCTGCTCTGGCTCGACGCCGAGGAGCGGGCAATCCTCACGCGGACGGCTGAGGCGCCCCCGTCGCCGCGCGAGCTGGCGCTCCGCTACAATCAGCAGGTCTTCGAAGCCTTGCTCACCAGCGCCTCGCAGGTGGACCTGACCATTCCCGGCGCCGGCACGGCTCACGATCCCCCACAGGGCACCGTCGTCAAGCGTATCTGCTTCCTCGCGCGCACCTTCGGTGTGCAATACGACGTCTCCTTCGCCCCTGGCGACGACTCATCCGACGCGAGCGAGGAGTCACGGCCATCCTTCGACTTGCGCCGCGTCGCCGAGTCTAAGACGCCCTATTCCGTCGCCGGCGCCGCGCGCACTCGGGAAGCGCCGGCCATGCCATATCGGGACCGAGACATCGTCGCGACACTCTTCGGTCCGCTAGAAGTCACTGGCTCCCCTCAACAATACGGCGAGCGGTTGGCTCGACTCTGCCGAGCGCTCCTTGGGTACCGCCGTGCCGAGCCGTCGAGTGAAGCCCTCATGCCTTCGGGCTTCTCGGGGTCCGCACGGATATACATCCACGGGAAACCGATGCGCTTGCGGCTCGACGAACGCCTCCTGAGCCATCTGAGCCGGGATTCGGCGGTGGTCAACATCGGTCGCGAGCGAGACGTCCCTTCTTTCGACAGCGGCGTGGAGTCCGAATTCTTCACCGAGTTTGACGCGCTGGAGCGGGCGGGTGAGTCACGCGGCTGGCACCTCGAACGCGAGCCGGAACCCGTCATCGTCGGCAGCGCGATCCTCGTGCCGGATTTCACACTGACCCGTGGCACGAAGCGCATATACCTGGAAATTGCCGGATACTGGCGACCGGAATACCGCGAGCGGAAGGTCCGCAAGCTTCTAGCGGTCGCGGACGTCATTGACCTCCTGGTGGCGGCGCCACGGTCGGCGCACGACGCGTTCGCCCCGCTCCAGACGACATTGCCCGTGCTCTGGTATACCGCTTCGCCGCGCGCCTCTGCCCTGCTGGACCTCCTCGACGTCGCCTACGACGACTTCACCGTTCGTCTGGCCTCTCTCGATTTCGTCCGCATCGAGCGCGAGGTGCGGGATCGCGGTCGAATCCCTCCCGTCGAGGGCATGGCCTTGCTGCGATGCTATTCGCGCGGCGAGCTTTCCCGTGTGCTCGATGTATGGTCAGCCCGCGGTCCCAGTCAAGCGGAGGAGAGGCCGCGCTGGGTCGAGGACGTGGGACTCTGCGCGGCGGCATGGCTCGACGATATGCTTGGCCTCGTGCGGAGGCAAGTCGCATGTGCTCCCAATGGCCGCGTGAAGCTGTCAGATCTCGCCGCCGCGCTAGAGATGTCATCCTCCCTCACAGAGCAGGGCGTGGAGGCGCTCGTCCATCTAGCCGGATTGCGTGTCACCAGACCCACCCTTTTCATGGCCGAAGTGCTTGCGCCAGGCCAGGAGCCGGATGCGGCGGAAGATGCCACAGCCAGCTACGATTCTGCCGCGACCTCGGCGGCGCCTCGTGAACGGCAACCGCGACGCCAGCGCCAGCGTAAAACAACACAGAATGCGCCGATAGCGCAGCCCTTGTTCCCTGCTGACTGATGCGCGGACGCCTCACCGGCTTCCGCGATCTCCAAAGGCGAGCCGGGCGGCACATCGCAAAGGAGATCGAGCGTGGCAGATATGGACGACAATGGCGACCGCCGGCAGACATCCAGAGAGACTGGTGAGCTCTACACGCCGGAAACCGATAAACAGGCAGAGCTGGAGCAGCAGGCCCGCGAAGTGGTGCGCGCCATTACAGATTCAACCGGCGATTTGGGCGCTCGTGTGAAAGACGTCATCAGCCGTGCCTCCGGCTTGTGGGACGAGGCGCACCCTGGCGTACCCAGCTCAGGTTCCGTGGCTCCGGAGGATGATCTGTGGGCGCGGGCATGGGCCCGGAGGTGGGTCGAGCGCGACTTCCTGGTTGATCCCGAGCTTCCCGATGCGATGACGGTCCTTGAGGTGGAGCGGGGCGAGGTCTGGGCCGCCGAAGTGCGGGAGCGGGGCGAGCGGCGCCATGTCGCGAGAGCCCACGAGCCATACATCGGGAAGCAGTACCCCGCTCCGGGGCCGGTCTTACCCCCGTGGGACTACGACTTTCCATTCTTGCCAGACATCGAGGCTGGCGAGCGGCGCGAGCGTATCCCCGGCACGGAGGTACGCGGGCACTGCCAGCGTTGTGCCGGGAGCGGCCGGCTGCCTTGCGGTCGCTGTGATGGGCGCGGATTCCTACCTTGTCCGAACTGTCACGGGAGAGCACGCGTTCCGTGTCGTCGCTGTTTCGGACGCGGACGGATTGAGGATCCGGTGGCGGCGCGCCGAGCAGGCGCAGCAAAGGGGTACTGGCAGGTCCAAGCGGAACGCCTGGCCGCGCGAGCCGGCGACAGATTGGCCGACATGTCCGAGCGGCTGCGCCAGGATTACGGCGTACCGCTGCCGCCGTCGGCGGATTGGGCCCCAGCCTTCGCCCGGACAAGCGAGACGATTCCCTGCCCCGACTGCGTCAACGGCAGCGTGTCGTGCGAGTGTGGCAACGGCAAGCAAATCTGTGACGCCTGCCACGGAACGAGCGTCGTTGCCTGCGCCGCTTGCGGCGGCACCGCCAGCGTCGTCCACTTCACACAGATCGTCCGACAATTCGACTCCCGCATCGCCCGCGCAAGCATCGACCCCGATGAATCGCTGACCTGGCTCACAGAGGACAAACTACGCCGAGTGGCAGGCGAGGAAGCATGGCGAAGCAGCCGGGACGTTCTGGACGAGGCGCGTCCGGATCAGGTGCCGCAACCCGTCTGGGATGCCCTCATCGCGGTTGCGAAGCAGCAAGCGACCGAGCAAGACACGAAGGAGAGCGAGGCCGGGGAGAATGAGCGTCGGGTGATCGGCCGCCAGGCGGTGGTCACGAGGATTCCAGTGGGACGCGTACGGTACGCCTTCGCAGGCCAGGAGTTCTCCTTCATCGGCGTCGGCGCAAAGGGCCGCGAGCGCTTCTGGGCCGAGGTGTTCCCGCCGCGCTGGAGCCGTGTCGGTCGCTTTCTGAAGGCCCTGGTCCGCGACCTACAACTTGAGGGCCCGTCGAGTGACCGCCCTCTCGCGTCACGCGGCGAGGTGAGCGATTTGGAGGCCTACCGCACACGGAGGGATGCACAGTCGCATGACGGTGAGTAGGGGCACGAGGTATTGGGGGGGCATTGCCTTATCGTAATCCAGGTACGGTGCAGTCCAGTTGAGAAGATAGTTAGAGTGAACGACGCCCCGCCGGCGCTGCCGGCGGGGCGTCGTCATCACTTGCGCGCGAAAGGCTAGAACAACGGCTGTGGAGGCCCACCGGCCATGTTCTCCGCGATGCCACCAATGATCGGCATCTTGAAATACTTGCCCTGGAACGCGTTTATGAGTCCGATAACCCACACCACGAAGATCGCCAGTCCCAGAAGCGGGGTGAGGCACCCGATGCAACCCAACCCGGCGGCGGCGCCAGAATACGACACCGCCCCAGTCGTCGGATCGACGGTGTAGGCCGGAGTGGAGAGTACTGTCACAAGGATGGAAACCGGAATCCAGATGATGAAGCTCACCACCTGAAGGAGGAACGCCTGTGCGGCATGGAAGCGCAGGAAGCGATTCGACTTCTCCATCAGGAAGAAGATGAGTCCCAGCACAGGCACAAGGTAGCTCAGGCCCGCGCCGACGGCCGGATCAATGCCAACAGAGCTGGCACCCCATCGGCTGGCGCGCGGCGGAGTCGGCGGCTGCATCTGAGGATAACCCTGCCCCTGCGGCCCTTGCGGCCCATATCCCGGCGGTGGTGGATAACCAGCGCCCGGCGGCGGGTAACCCGGCTGCTGCCCTTGTGGCGGATAGCCAGGATATTCCGGCCCTGACTGGCCCTGGTTCGGCGGCATTCCCATGTCGCGGTCCTCCCATAACGATTGATTGAGCGCTCGTTTCATCGCTCTGCCCCAGAGTAACTGTTTCTTTGCTCAGTGTCTAGTGGCACACATCACAGCGCGAGGGTTAATAAGACGAAAGATGAGGAGATTCGCCGCTGGCTTGAGCTCCGCTGCCAAGGAGCGGGCTGCCTCACGCCTCCCGCCTACGTCGCTGCTCATGTGCCAAGGAGCTTATATAAACGACGATGAAACGCGATATACAGGACAAAAACCAGCAGGGAACGGCATGGCCCGCGATGCCTCTGCGTCGCCGCGCCGTTTGACCCTCTCATGGGAGGGCGCATATAATCGGGGTTAGTCGCAAGTAGTAGCCGATTGCCATAAGGCGTCACCCCTCGGAGCAGCGCTGCACCGGGACGATACCTCAAGGAGCCGATGATGGCCGATCAGAATCCTGTCATCCTGAGCGCCGTGCGCACCCCAATCGGGCGATTCCTCGGCGCGCTGTCTTCCCTCAGCGCCACGCAGCTCGGCGCTATCGCCATTGGCGAGGCCGTGCGGCGAGCCAACGCTCCTATCGAGCGGGTGGACGAGGTGATCATGGGCAACGTCGTGACCGCGGGTGAGGGCCAGGCGCCTGCGCGTCAGGCGGCTCTGCATGCCGGTATCCCCGCCGACGTACCCGCTGTCACCATCAACAAGGTCTGCGGCTCCGGCCTCAAGGCTGTCATGCTCGCCTCGCAGGCGATCAAAGCGGGCGACGGCCAACTCTACATCGCGGGCGGCATGGAGAGCATGAGCAATGCGCCCTACCTGCTGCCGAAGGCGCGCTCAGGCTATCGCATGGGCAATGGCGAGCTGGTAGACTCCGTGGTCCATGACGGCCTCTGGTGCGCATTCGAGGGCGTCCATATGGGTGAGGAGGCCGAGGTCGTCGCGGAGCATTACCACGTGAGCCGCGACGAGCAAGACCAATTCGCCTATCACAGCCACCGAAAGGCGCACGAAGCGACGGAGGCGGGGCGATTCCGCGACGAGATCGTAGCCGTCGAAATACCGCAGAAGAAGGGCGCGACGGTGGTGGAGAAGGACGAATCCATCCGCCCCGACACGAGTATCGAAGCGCTGGGACGCCTCAATCCGGTTTTCCGCAAGGAATATGGCACCGTCACCGCGGGCAACGCTCCCGGCTTGAATGACGGCGCTGCCGCTACTGTGGTCGCGAGCGAGGCGATGGCTCGCGAGCTGGGCGCGCAGCCACTCGCACGCATCACCGGCTACGCCGCTGCCGCCATCGAGCCGCGCATGATCTTCGCCTGTCCGCCGCGTGCCGTCCGCAAGCTTCTCGACCGCACGGGTCTGAAGATGGCGGACTTCGATGTGATTGAGGTCAACGAAGCGTTCTCGGCGCAGGTCCTCGCCAATGGCCGCGAGCTCGACTGGAACTGGGACAAGGTCAATCCGAACGGCGGCGCCGTCGCGCTCGGCCATCCTATCGGCGCAAGCGGCGCCCGTGTGCTCGCCACACTCATCTACGAGCTCCGCCGGCGCGGCGGCGGGCGGGGCCTTGCCACCCTGTGCCTCGGTGGCGGCGGCGCGGTCGCGATGTCAATCGAAGTCTAGTGGCGTCGACTCGACGAGGAGGAGACCCGTTCATGATCGAAGAGAAGCCCCGTCAGGCCGATGCGACGGCGGATGGCCGTGAGGGCACAGATATCGGGAAAGCATCCTCAGGCGGCACGCAGGCGCCTGAGATGCTGTACAGTTCCGATGCCGTGCGACGTATCGCCGACGATCTGCGCCGGTGGGAACGGACGACGGTAGCGAAGTCGCTCCAGCGCATGCCGGAGCAGCGCCGGGACTTCAGTACGCACTCCGACATGCCCATCAAGCGGCTCTACACCCCCACGGACACGGCGCATCTTCACTACGAGCGCGATCTCGCCCAGCCCGGCGAGTATCCCTACACGCGCGGCGTACAGCCGACGATGTATCGCGCCAAGCCGTGGACCATGCGCATGTTCGCCGGCTTCGGCACCGCCGAGGAGACCAACGAGCGCTTCAAATACCTCCTCAAACAGGGGCAGATGGGCCTTTCCGTCGCCTTCGACATGGCCACGCTCTACGGCTACGATCACGACCACCCAATGGCGCTTGGCGAATTCGGCAAGTGTGGCGTGGCTATCTCCTCCCTCGCCGACATGGAGATTCTGTTCCAGGACATCCCCCTGGATAAAGTCACCACCTCCATGACCATCAACAGCCCCGCGCCGGCCATCTGGGCGATGTACATCGCCGCAGCCGAGAAGCAGGGCGTCCCGATGGAGAAGCTGGGCGGGACGCTGCAGAACGACATCCTCAAGGAATACATCGCGCAGAAGGAGTTCCTCTTCCCGCCGGAGCCTTCGCTGAAGCTCGTAGTGGACACTATCGAGTTCGGCACGCGCTACATGCCGAAGTGGAACACCATCTCCATCTCGGGCTACCACATCCGCGAGGCCGGGGCGACCGCCGTGCAAGAGCTCGCCTTCACCCTCGCCGACGGGTTTGAGTATGTAGAAGCCACGCTCAAGCGCGGCCTGGACATTGACGAATTCGCCCCACGTCTCTCCTTCTTCTTCGACGTCCACAACGACTTCTTCGAGGAGATCGCCAAGTTCCGCGCCGCCCGCCGCATCTGGGCCCACCAAATGCGCGAACATTACGGCGCCAAAGACCCGCGGTCGTGGATGCTCCGCACGCACGCGCAGACGGCGGGTGTCTCGCTCACGGCACAGCAGCCCGACATCAACGTCTCTCGCGTGACCATCCAGGCGCTGGCGGCCGTCCTCGGCGGCACGAACTCGCTCCATACCAATTCACTTGACGAAGCGCTGGCCCTCCCCACGGAGAAAGCCGCGCTCATCGCCTTGCGCACCCAGCAGATCATCGCCCATGAGAGCGGGGTCACCAACACCGTGGACCCGCTCGGCGGCTCATTCTTCGTCGAAGCACTCACAGACGAGACCGAGCGCCAGGCGATGGACTATATCGGGAAGATCCGCGAGCTCGGCGGCGTCCTGGAGTGCATTCGCAACGGCTTCTTCCAGAAGGAGATCGCCGAGGCCTCCTACCGCTTCCAGCAGGAAGTGGAGGCGGGTGAGCGCATCATCGTCGGCGTGAACGGCTATGTGCTGGATGAGGAGACGGCTGTACCCACGCTCTACGTTGATCCCGCCAAAGAGCGCATCCATCTGGATCGCCTCCAGCGCGTGCGACGCGAGCGCGACAACGAACGCGTGGGTGTGACGCTCTCGGCGCTGAAGGATGCCAGCCGAAAGGGCGAGAATACCATGCCCTTCATCCTCGACTGTGCCCGCGCCTACTGCACGCTTGGCGAGATCATGGGCGTCTTCCGCGAGACATTCGGGGATTACACAGAGTCCGTCGTGTATTAACCACAGCCAAGAAGTCAGGCCCAGGTCCTCCGTTCAGGAAGGCCTGGGCCTGATTGATTTTCCGCGCGGAAGCGTCATTCCGCGCCGGGCTGGTCAAGCGGACCAAAGATGGCCTGGATGTCGTCCATCGAGATGAGGTCCGAGGCCCGCAACGAGCCCGGCGCCGGACCATCTTCGCCATTCGCCGGGGGAGTCTGCGCGGCATCTGTGGCCGAAGCGGGCGCATTCGGCAGCGCCTGCCCTCGTGCCAGATCCACCAGCGTATGGTCGCCCGCACCTTCGACCGGCAGCGGAGGAGTGAGGTCCGTCCCCGGTTGCTGGCGTGTGCTCGCAACGGAGCCAGGCTCAGGGGTTGCGCCGCCTGTCGCGAGCTTGCCGCCCTGAGGGAGCGGAACGCTCGTATCCGCTGAGGCGCCGAACGCCGGCAGGCCCGCCCCCGCGAGCTGCTGGAGCAGGTCGGCATCGGTTGCGATTGTGCCCAGCGCCGAGCCGAACCACGCGATGTTCGCATCCACGGCCCGCAGCGAGCCCGTCTGATGCCCCAGATCGCGGCCAATTCCGCGCAGCGAGCGTTCGAACTGTACGATCTCGCGCTCGATCTGGGCCGCGAGATTCCAAATCTCGGACAACTCCGGCGGCACGTCGCCAGCTTTCTTGCCGCGCTTCTTCTCGTTGGACTTTTCGTCGAGGGCCTCGGTGGCCGCGTCCATGTCGAGGGTGATCGCCGGCAGCGGCACGGTCAGCGGCACCAGATCATGCGCCGCGACCTCGCCATTCTGGACCTCCAGAGTATCGAAGATGCCCGTGTAGCCGGGCGAATTGACACCCAAGTCGTCTCCAAGGCCAAGCAATCCCGCTGCCTCGCTTGGCGACAGTCCGGAGGCGTCGCGATGCACATCTTCCGTTCCCGCCGCGCTGATGATCTCCGGCGGGAGCACAGCGGCGAGCAACTTCCTGACGGTCTGGATGCTCGCGAGCTGCCGCTGCGCGATCTTGAGAACGCTCTCCGCATCGCTTACCAGTTTCCCGGTGATGCGCTGCGCCTCCTGAATCTCCTTCGTGGTCGTATCCAGCGGCTCCTTCGAATGGGCCGCCACATCCGCGACGTCGCCCACAAGCTTCTGGATTCGCCCGATACGCTGGCTCAGGGTCGCATGCATCTGCGTAAGCACCACAGACACACTGTCGAGCGACGTGTTGGTTATGAGTGGGAGGCTCGTGGGCGTTCCGGACTCCGCCATGCGCGAGAACGAATCAATCAGGGGCATGGCGGCGGCGTCGAGACGCGTCTGGCGGCGCTCTGCCTGGGTGAGCGCGCCGTATCGCTGCAGCAGCAGGTTCAAATTGTCGGCCAGTGGGGCGAGCGGCCCGTCGCCGATGTCGGCGTGCGCCGCATAATCGCCGGTCATCGCCCGCGTGATGGAGACCTGGATCACGCTCAAGGTCTGTTGCAACCGGGCCTCGTCCTCGTCTATCTTTGCGGTGAGAGCTTCGAGACGGGCCTGCGCGAACTGCATCTGCTGCGCACGCTGTATCTCGACCGCACTCTCATAGATGAACTGCGAGAGGAGCCATGCCGCCAGCCCAGCCATGAGTTGCAAACCGAGCGTATACACGACCGCGAGATAGGCGTCGTGTCGAGCGACATGGTGGTCCACCGTGAGGGCATAGAGCTGCGCGAACGCGGTGCAGGCGGTGGCGCCAAAGGCCGCCAGCAGGGTGACTTCGGGAACGAAAAGTAGTCCAGCGATGAGAATATCCGCGGGCAGCAGGAGTGATGCATGCACCGCCTGCATCGCATCACCCGACACGGCCAGCAGCACCGGATGGGCGGCGAGCACGACGCCTCCGCCAAGCACCAGAATGTACGCGGCGGACGCCGTGCGGCGCAGGAGGCCGTTCGTGATCATCGCCACAACATCAATGGCGAGCGACGCACCGATGAGGGTCAACGAAAACGCCGCGGTCGGCGTCCCGACGTAACCGGGGATGGTCGCGGCAGTGAGCAGCGCGAGGGCGAGAATCAGCACGTTCAGCAAACGGCCGCGCGCCTGATCACGTTCCGCAACAGTGACAAGCTGCCGCCGGATGAAGCCGGCGAGTGGCAACTTCTGCCGAGGAACCGGCGGAGTGCTCTGGCGCGCAATCGCGGGCGTGCGCACTGCTACGGGCTGTCTGCTCATCTTGTGTGTCTCCGCACGTGCCGACGGGCCGGCCCCTAGCTGAGGCTGGCCGCATCCCACGCGCCTCCTTTCGCCGTGTTGCGGAATGCCTGTATGGCTCACACCGAACGGCTAGGGTGGCGCGACTGTGAACGTGCGCGACAGGCCGCAGGCGGTGGTTGATCACTGGCGATGCTATTGTAGGCGAGCACTATCTGCCTGGCAAGTAGACTGGGACCGTAAGCGCCATGAATTCAGGCTCAAGGCACATTGGACAGAGACGTCGAGTGGTACTTGTGTCATAGTACCAAGCGGAAATCGGAGCGCAACTGTGCCGGCGCCTCACCCCTGGACCGCGCGGGCAGCCTTGCGCTCTCGCAGGATGATGTGGGTGAACGGCACCCGGAACACGGTAAATACATCTAGGCTGATGAGCAGGCCCGTCAGCAGGCAAACCGCACCAAGGAACTCTCCAAGCGCGGCGCCTTCGCTATAGCCCAGTCTTTGCAGACCCGTCAGAATGCTGGGGAAGACCGAACCAAGCGCCAGCAACGCCATCGACAGCACACGATAGCCGGGCGCATGTCGCCGCCAGAATTGCCATCCACTCCACGCCGCTCCGCCGAAGAGGAGCAGGGCGCCGGGGATGTTCATCAGGATGGCAACTGCCGTGAGGTCGCCCGGTAGCACCTTGAACTTGCCCACGTTGGTCACGTCGGCGGTCCCACTCGTCGCGATCTTCGTGGCCGCGGCCGTTCCGACGTCATATGTCGCGATGCGCACGGCGGCGTAGACCGCCAGCAGGACGGCGACCGCGGTGAGCACTTGCGCTAGCCGCTTCGGGCCAAGCAGCCAGAGCGAGCCAAGCCCAAGGAAGGCCGCCGTCAGGATGCCGCCGAAGTAATACCACGCCTTGTACTCCGCGACGGTCCAGTTATGCGCCGAGCCCGCGAAGGCGGCAAAGGCGGCGATGCCGTAGAAGAGCAGGCCGAGCGACCACATGAGCTTGTAAGGGCGGGAACGATTGAGGTGCTGGTCGAAGATGAAGACAGCGGCGATGAAAGCGGCCAGTGCGGCGAGCAGCTCGAATAGCGCGGTCGTCGTGTCCACGGACTATACCTCTCTCCCATCTGGGGTCTGCGCGGCGGCATGCCTGCCCAGCGCCGCGACAAGTCCCGCCATCGTATATTCCTCGGCCACCACGGACGGCTCAAGGCCCTGTTGCCGCAATGTCTGCGCGGTGATGGGACCAATCGCCGCGAGGGCACATCCGGCGAGCGCGCGCACCGGCGCAAGCCCGGCGGACTCAAATCCCTTCATCAGACCAAGAACGGTCGAGGAGCTCGTGAAGGTCACCACATCCACATGACGCGCCGAGGGGGCAAAGAGCGCGCGCACCAGCTCAGGGTCGGGCGGCGCCACCACCGTCCGGTAGGCGGCGATCTCCTCCACCATCGCGCCGGCCGCAGTGAGGCGCTCGGCCAGCGTCCGCCGCGCGATATCCGCGCGTAGAAGCAGTATCCGCCGGCCGCCTACGTCACCCAGCCCAGCGGCGATGGCCTCCGCGACATACTCCCCCGGCATGTAGTCGGCGGCAACCCCCGCCTCGGCGAGCGCGCGAGCCGTCGCCGGCCCGATCACCGCGATGCGCGCGCCGCCACGATCAGCCCACGAGCGACCGATCAGCCGCAGGCGCTCCCCCGCCGCGCGCACGCCGTTGACGCTCGTGAGCACGATCCAGTCATAGCTCGCCAGCGAACGCAGCGCGCCGTCGAGCGCGGACGCATCCTCAACCGAGGCAATGGCGATGGTGGGGAGGGTCGTCACCGTGGCGCCTCCGGCCGCCAGGCGCGCCTCTAGCGTCCCGGCCTGCTCCGCGGGCCGCGTGATGACCACATGCACCCCCGCGAGCGGGAGGTCGTCATGGGCAGATTCTGTCGTCATGCGCCGCCCTCACCCTCGCCGCCGGCATGCGCCGGGTCCAGAATGCCGCGAATGATCTCCGCCGCGCCTTGGCGCAGCAGCTCGCGGGCGACCATCCGGCCAAGCGCACGCGGCCGGCTCGCAGGTCCCTCGCGCTCAACGCGAATCAGGCGCGTACCGTCCAGGCTCGCCACCACCGCCAGCAGCCGCAGCGCTGCGCCGTCTTCGGAAACCGTGGCATGCGCGCCCAGGGGAACCTGGCATCCGCCGCCGAGCGCCGCCAGCACGGCGCGCTCCGCCTCAACGGCGCGGCGGGTCGGGAGGTGGTCTATGGCGCGCAGCAGGCCGCGCATTCCCCGGTCGTCCGCCCGAACCTCCACGGCAAGCGCGCCCTGGCCCACCGCGGGCACAATCGTCTCGACGGGGAGCAGCTCGCTGATGTGCCCATCGAGTCCCAAACGCTTGAGCCCGGCCACCGCCAGGACGACCGCGTCAGGGCCGTCGGACGCGAGCGCCTTACGCAGCCGCGTATCCACGTTGCCACGGATGTGCGTGACCTGGAGGTCCGGGCGCAGGTGGCGGATTTGGGCCTGCCGCCGGAGGCTGCCCGTCGCGACGACGGCGCCAGTGGGCAGCGTCATCAATCCCTTGCCATGCCGCGAGACCAGCGCATCGCGGGGATCTTCACGTTCAGGTACGGCGGCGATCACCAGGCGGCGGTCCAGCCGGCCGGGCAGGTCTTTGAGGCTATGCACCGCGGCGTCAATGGCGTCGGGCGATTCGTCGCGCTCCGCATCCACCAGCGCCCGGTCGTTCATCGGCTGAACCGCCGCATCTAGCTCACCCGCAAGCAGCGCGCGTTCCAACTCGGCCACGAACATTGATTTATCGCCAAGTTGCGTCAGCGGTACGTGGAGCGCCTGTGTCCGGTCGCCGCGTGTGGTGATCTCGCGCACCGCGAAGTCTGCGCCGGGCGCCCGCTGGCGCAACAAATCGAGAATGTGGCGGGTCTGCCAGAGGGCCAGCGCGGAGCCCCGCGTCCCCACTACGACGGGAGCGCCGCGTCCGCTCGCGCCCTCGCCGCGCGGCGAGTCCGCCTCTGCCGGTGCCGTCGTCATATGCTCGTCTCGCCGCTCCCTAGAGGTCGCGCCACCCGGCGCTCGCGGACCTCATCGCCCGC
>CAYYCB010000028.1:0-1607 GCA_964469715.1 uncultured Ktedonobacterales bacterium
CCCTCAACGAATACGGCCGTAAGGCGGGGCTGCTCAAGGACGCCGACGCGAATCTCTCCGGTGACGACGTGCGCGAGGGTCTCACCGCAGCCATCAGCGTGAAGCTCCCAGAGGCCCAGTTCGAGGGCCAGACGAAAGGGAAGCTGAACAACGCCGAGGTCCGGACGCAGGTCGAGAACGTGGTCTCGGAGGAGTTGGCGCGCTATCTCGAAGAGACGCCTGGCGAGGGCAAGCGCATCATCGAGAAATGCATCAACTCAGCTCGCGCCCGCGACGCCGCCCGCCGGGCTCGTGAGCTTGTGCGAAGAAAAGACGCCCTCGACTCCACGCTACCGGGCAAGCTTGCCGACTGTTCCGAGCGCCGCGCTGATCGCTGCGAGCTGTATCTCGTAGAGGGTGATTCGGCAGGTGGCAGCGCGAAACAGGGACGTGATCGGCATTTCCAGGCCATCCTACCGCTGCGCGGCAAGATTCTAAATGTTGAGCGTGCGCGCCTTGATCGCATGCTGCAGAGCGACACGATCAAGGACATTATCACCGCGCTCGGCACGGGGATCGGCGAAAATATCGACTTCAGCAAGCTTCGCTACGGGCGTATCATACTGATGAGCGACGCCGACGTGGACGGCAGCCACATCCGGACGTTGCTGCTGACCTTCTTCTTCCGCCATATGGAGAAGTTGATCCAGAATGGGCAGCTCTACATTGCGCAGCCGCCGCTCTACCGACTCCAAGTGGGCAAGAGCCGCCACTATGTCTATACTGACCAAGAGCGCGACGATATGCTCGCACGCCTTGAGGGCAAAAATGTTGGCGTCAGCCGCTACAAAGGCCTCGGCGAGATGGACCCGGAAGAGCTGTGGGAAACCACAATGAATCCTTCCACCAGGACCATCCTTCAGGTGACGGTGGAGGATGCCATTAAGGCGGACGAGACGTTCTCCATGCTCATGGGCGATGAGGTGATGCCGCGCAAGCGCTTTATCGAGTCGCACGCTAAAAACGTCAAGAATCTGGACGTGTAGCTGAAGCTACCGCAAGAAAGGCGGGCGCGGCAAACGCCGCGCCCGCCTCGTTTTGTTCTCGTGGTCCCGCTACGGTCCACGTATCTGTCAGAGGTAATAGCTCGATCATTAAGCTGGTGGGTGTGCGTCCTCTCCGTTGGACGCGGTGGGATTGAGTTGAGGTGGGATTTCATCGCCATTCGTGAGATCGGTCATCTCGCGGCCGGCGTGGCCGTAATGCGCACCCCTTGCAATGCCCGTTGTGGCGAGGCTCAAGCGAGCCGGGCGTGTCTGTGTGGCAAGCGGTAACGCGACCACGAGCACGCCGTTGCCATACGTGACATTCGCCATCGCGCCATCTACGGCCTGGGGTAGCGGAAGCTCGCGATAGTAGTCGCCGACACTCCACTCGTCGACAATGAGGTCTTTCACGCCCTTGAGGGTGCCACGAAGCTGCCCGCGCAGCACCAGCTTATTATCCTGTGTCACCTCAACCGCGACATCCTCAGGCTCTAGACCGGGCATCGGGGCGGCAACCATGAGCCGCTGATCGGTGCTATACATCTTGATCGGAATACGCTGCTGCTCGACATTCTCTCGCAT
>CAYYCB010000028.1:1707-20171 GCA_964469715.1 uncultured Ktedonobacterales bacterium
GCCGGGAAGCGCACATCGTCGGATAGCTCACGTTCGATGCAAGGCATGTACCACCCGGACGGTCGCACTTCTGACCGATCAAGTCTCCGAATCCTCCCGGAGCCATTGCTGATAACCCGGCTCGCGGGGCAGGCGTTGGCCGACGGGACCTAACAGAGCAACGACAAGGATGGTCGCCCCGGCACCGAGCGCGGCCCAGGCATAGCCAGCCTCGAAGGCGACGATCAGCGCCCATACGAATGCTACGGAGCCGATCAGCACAAACGGTATCGGCTGGGGCGACATCCCGCCGCCAACCGGCGCGATTACCCACCGGAGCGCCGGCATTGGGGCACGTCGTCTCGTGGCAAGGAGAGCATAGGCGACGAGAACAGAGCCAGCGAGCGCGGCGAGCAGGGTGCCGGGGAGAACGCCACCTGAACGGTCGGCAGCAGAGGCGAGCAAATAACCGAGACCGACAAGGGCAGTGAGCGCCACACAACAAGCGAAAGCTAGGCGGTTGGCCCGTCTCGCGGGCACTTCGCGCACTGGCCTACGACCCGCGCCGGTGAGCGGGGAGAGAGGGTCGTTGGAGTGGCGAGGCGCCGACGCCGGAACGCGCGCCACGAGCCATACGCCTACCGCCGCAATGAAGACGGCGCAGAGTGGCACCAGCGAAGCGAGCCAGCGTGGCAATCCCGACGCATCCGTCGGCAGGAAGAGGAGGGCCGGTAGCAACAGTACACAGCAGAGGCCGAGGCAGCCGAGGAGCGTCGATCTGGCTTTGGCAGCGTCGCGCGCAGGCGGCCAAACATCGGTAGGAGCGCGGCGATCATCAGGCTCGTGGGCAGTCATGCTCCTCGTACCTCTGCTGCCACCGGCTCCCGCCATCGTCGCTGGCGCTCACCAAGCAACCGCGCCACGAGCGCCGAATATCTATCAGGCTGAGTACGGCGGCGCCGGCCGCCATCCCAGTGGACACCCTTCTCACCGTTACATCGCCTATGGGCGATCCCGAGGTTAGCCAGGTCGTTCCCGCCCCCCAAGCTGCGCGGCACGATGTGCTCGATGGAGGCGCCCTCGCCAGTCTCCGCATCGAAACTCAGCGGCCCGTTGCAGATCAGACACCGGCCCGTCCATAGACTCCCCTGGCGGCGAAATGTGGAATCGGTTTCTGCAATTTGATGAAGCTGTGTCCTGGTTTTCATTAGGCCGTCCTGTCGCGTCGCTAGCCCTCGGTGTCCGGTCTAGGGAGCGGCGGCCGGTAGCGGTGATCTTCGAGTTGCCGGCGGCGATTCTCGATATTCTTCTGAAGATATGCGCGGTAGACGTCCTCAGCGGAGAAGCCCTGATCTAGGGCAAGCTGCACGAAAAAGTGGAGGATGTCGGCCATTTCGTCGAGACGGCGGTCACGGTTGCTTTCGCGGTCCGGGGGATTCTTCCAGGGTTTCCAGCCGAGCTCGTCATCCAACTCGCAGCACTCATGAACGATGGCGCGCGTCCATTCTGTACATCGCTCAGCAGGTGGCAAGGCATAGAAACCATCCGGGCGGCCGGCTCGATATACGAGCGCAAGGGACTCCTGGCGCGTAAATATGTCGCGAAGCATATCCTCGCTCGCAGACACATCCGATCCCGACGACTGATCCACCAGAGCCGCCCTCCCCTCTCAACGGCAACATGTCGCCGTGGTTCACAGCATTGTACGCCTATGATGCCAATCGTGGCATTGGGATCAGCTCTTGCAGGTAGAGCCGACAGAAGAGTCTGGCGCTAGATGCGGAAACGCGACGGGAGAATGTCTAGCGCCTCGCGGTACTTGGCGACCGTGCGGCGCGCGAGGGGGAGCCCACGCTCGTTGAGCAGCGCAGCAAGGTCTTCGTCGCTGTAGGGCTTGGCACGATTCTCCGTGCCAATTAGCTCAAGCAGCAAGTCCTTCGCCGCAAGCGAACCGTCGAAGAAATCATCGAACGGGATTGCGCGGCCCGAGGGAAGAAGAACATGCTTTCCGGCTGTCGCCCGGCTGACCGTCGACTCGTGGAGGCCCACACATTCCGCAAGCTCGCCTCGGGTGAGCGGCCTGAGGTGGCGAACGCCGTGCGTGAGGAAGTCGCGCTGTTCGACAATCAGTGCATCGGCAATGAGCTGTAGTGTCTCCCATCGCTGCCGCACGCAATCTATGAAGAACCGAGCACGCGAGGCATATTCTCTCACGTGTTGGCGCTCGGGATCTGACAGACCCTGACGACTGTTTGACAGTGGTATGCGGGTCTGGCGGGACAGATCGGAATAAAGGCCATTGACATCGAAGCGGAAGCGGCGCCGCTCGACCACCTCGGCCTCAAAACCGTCGTCGGTGCGACGTATGACGACGTCGGGACGAACCAACACGGTGCGTTCGGCTCTCTCTGTCACGCCTTGGTCGGGTACGTCGGCTGCCTCAAATGCATGCGCCGGGTAAGGATTGAGATTTGACCGGATGAATCGCCATGCCTGTTTGACCGCGGTTCCAGTCGCGCCGATGTCTCGCGCGATCTCAGCGAAATGATGCTCCCCTAACTGGTGTAGGTAGCCTTCAACCAGCCGGCGCGCGATGGTGGGTGCATCGCCACGATCTTCGAACTCGCGAAGCTGAATGAGGAGGCATTCGCGCAGATCTCGCGCGCCGATTCCTGGTGGATCGAGGGATTGCAGGATGGAAAGGACGTATTCGACTCGCCATTCTTCGACATCAAGCGCCTGGCACACTTCACCAATCGCGCAGGTGACATAGCCGTGGGAGTTGAGGCTGCCGACGAGATAGTCGGCAATCGACATGTCCTCGCGAGGAAGCACTGCGCCAAGCTGGCGTAGTAGATGTTCTCCCAGCGTCGCACCGGTATATACGAGGTCGAGGGGATCGAAGTCGCTTTCCGCGGGAACGGCGAGATCGACGCCTCTCGGCAGGTGGTCGTCGTCCCAGGCCGCCACGTCGGCGCGCGGATCAGCCTCGTTAGACGGCACCCTATCGCAGGAGTGGCATAAACCGGCGACTATGGTTGAGCCGCAGCGCGGACAGTAAGCAAGCTCTTCCAGCTCAAGGGCAGGATTTTCGCTCAACTCGGCCGCTATCGCCTGTTCGAGCTCCTCGGACGAATACTGAAGAACCTTGATCGAGGCGATAAGCTTGGCCGAGATGTTGAGCGTTTGCGATTGTTGCGAGGCGGGAAGTTGAGCTTGCTCAAGATACATCGTACGGTTCCGCCTTCACACGGTTTCTCGCGGCCTACATCCATGCAGATCGGGGCGCATGCCCCGTGGTACTTATCCGATACCTAGCTCCCAGCGGGCATCTTCGGTCATCCGCTCCGGCGTCCAGGGGGGATCGTAGGTGAGAGTCACCGAGCAGGCCTCAACGCCCGGCACATCTTTCACACGACCCTCGACCTCGGCCATCACTTCAGGGCCAACTGGGCAGCCGATAGCTGTCAGCGTCATCGTGATGTCTACCGATGCGCCCTCGACGCGAACGTTATAGATCAGTCCCAGATCGACAACGTTGACCGGGATCTCGGGGTCGTAGCATTCACGCAGCGCATCAAATATCGCATCGGCATTGATTTGTGTCTCGCCGACGACCTCCAACGGCTGCTGGTCATCCGCCATTGCGTCGCTCCCTCGTGCATGCGTGTGAGCAGTGCCGGAACAGCCAGGCATTACATGCTCACCATCTCACTATACTCTCTCAGCCGCGAGGGGTCAAAGCGGGAGCCGGTGAGATACATAATCTCTACGTGTGCATGCCCCACGGTTCAGGTGGGGTCGTCGCTCTGAGGGCCGCGACCAGGGCGGGCGTCATGGGAAGCGAGGTGGATCGCATCGCGGATAGTGCGGCTTCCCAGGAGAAGAAGTCTCCACCGTCGGTTTCGGTCGGGTGGAATCGGAACGGTCCGTCCGACGTGGCACTGAAGAGCGCCGTCATCTCGCTCTCGTATAGCGAAGTGACGATCTCCTTCCCAATGTAGGTCAGGTCCACAACAATGCCCAACTCTTCGAGCATTTCACGGTGCGCGGTCGTCGCATAGTCGTCTCCGGCGGCGACATGTCCTGAGGCGGAAGCGCAGTAGAAGCCGGGAAACAGATCCTTGTGCGCCGACCGGCGTTGTAGCAACACGCGGCCGGCGCTGTCGAAGATCAGGACCTGTACGCTGCGATGCAGCAGGGCAGGGTTGGAGTGCGCTTCTCGCCTGGTGATACGCCCGATAACCTCGTCGTGCACGTTGATGAGGTCAAACTGCTCCTCAAGATTATCGGTCGTCGTCAGATGATGGTTAGCCACGATGCTCTCTTTCACAGTCGCCGTCAATTGCGCCAAGTGTAGCACCTTGGCAGAGCGGGCCGATGGCGGTCACGGGCGAGAGGAACCGTTTCGGCCTTGCCTTACGGAATCGCCATGCCCTCACCTTCCCTGGCCCAGATCGACGACGAAGTCATGAAAGATGGCGGAGTCCTGGGATATGCCGTGGACGAAGACTTCAAGCTGCGTGTAGCGAAGGAGGGTTTCTCCGGGCTGTACCAGGGCAGGTGAGGTCGGGCTGGCGGTTGGTGTCGCCGCAGACGTCTGGCTCGCCGCCGAGGGATTGTGTTGAGGGGAATCCACTTCCGCCCAAGTTGTGTCGTCAGGGCTTTCCCAACCAGTCACGATGCCATCATGGAGGGAGAGCTTGAGCCAGGCCCCGTGTTGATCCGCGGGAATGTTGATTGCGGCTGAGCAAACAGGGGCAGCAGCGTCAGCAAGGCAGAGTTGAACGCGACCGTCACCACTTAGCTGAATGGCAGCCCACTCGGAGCCGAATGTGTACCGAATGCCGGCAACGGTGTCTTTGGCCGTACTCCCCACCTCCGCGTGGACTACCAGAGTCATCTCCGGTGAAGCAACGCTTTCGAGGAGTCCGGCATCACCGCCCGCAGGTGCGACCAACTCCGCTCCACCGGCGGTGGTGAGCGTCTTCTGATCTGTGGCGAGTGCTAGCCAGCGGGCGTCAGGCGACCCGCCTATGAACGTGTCTGAGAAGACCGCAACCTGCGGAACCGCGCCGAGCGCGGTTAGACCAGTGGATGCCTGTACGCCGCCCGAAGTGCCTGCGCCAAGAATGGACATCGCGGTCGAAGTTGCCAATGCCCCGACTGTGTGGCCGAATGGCACGATGAGCGCGCTTTGCCCCTTATCTAGGGCCAGCGCGGCTCCCGCCACGTCCGACGCGGCTCCTGCCAGCGCAGGCAACACGTCGTGCGATAGCTGATGGTCTCCAGCACCCGAGGGAGCAACTATCGGCATGATGTAGCGATAGGTAGCGGAAGTCTCCGCTACATAGACATGGACGAAGGAGCCTGTCTCGGACGTTTTCGCGTTGCCCGCAGATGACGTTACTAGCACTGCGCTCAGCAGCCGGCGCGGCATCCCATCGCCAGCAGCTACGCGCGTCACTGTCCAGTCCGAGGTGAGAGAAGCACAGCGGATGCGCCAGAGGGCGCCACTCGTATCGAGCGAGAGGAGATCGATGGGCGCGTCGGACCAATCACCAACACTGCTCTGGTCCGCTGTTAGCTCAGTTATCATCGCGAGATGGCCGATAAGCCGCACCCCAGACGGAAGCGTGGCAACGGGTCTCGGTGCGGTCCAACTTGGCTGAGGCACCGGGCCGTTCTGGGTCGAGCCGGTGTACGACCACTCGCGCTCATAGAGGCGTCCATCTGCTCCCAGGCCCAGCAAGAGTGGGCTGCCGTCGCCCGGCGCGCCAGTTAAGACAATAGATGAGGCGAACCTCATGTCCGCAGGCCCACCCACAGGCATCCACGCGCCGAGGCCGCCCGGCGCACCGGCTCGCCACCAGAGCGAGCCGTCAACGGCGCGAGCTGCTACTGCCATGCCGCCGGCATACGTTGTCGCGACGGGCGAAGGAGAGAGGAGCACGTTATCAGGCGCGCCCAGGTCTGACCACGCCACGCCCGCCAGACCGGGATCGGTTCTCGCCTGGTAGAGATGCCCATCCTGCCCGACGGCGAACACATAGCGGGAGCCACTCGCGAGTGAGACAACCGCGGGATTCTGATCGGGCACGAGAGCAGAGCTTGCCGGTGACGCGAGCGAGCGCACCGTGGCAATCGGTGTGCCCTGCGCCAAGGCGTTGGAGCCGGGATCGGACCATGCGAGGTCGGCCAACGTTCCGCCACCCGTAACTACCACGGCTGGAGCGAGAGAAGGCAGGTCCACCGGCGCTTGCGAAGACGGCGACGCTTGCGAGGAACTGGAGGTCGCTGTGGGCGAGGGCAGAGGTGTCGGGGAGCTTGTGGGAGTGGGAGTGGGAGTCGGAGTGGCAGTCCGCGCAGGAGCAGGTGTGGTGGGCGTTGCAGCGGCGCGGCTGGCGGAGGGGAATACGCCAGAATTGCGCACGGAGTGAAGCCATCCGTAGGTCGCCCGTGTCGTGCCCATCGTGCGCTGCCAGCGATAGGCAGGCAATGTGGTCTCATGCGTGGCCGAACCACTGACTATCCAGCCGGACCCGGTGTGCGTGAGAGCCAACGTGTCCGAGGGGTGGTCGGCATTGCCCCACATCACATTTTGCTCGGCAGTCATCACCGTGCCATTGCGAACTGCCGCGACAACTGCGACATGACCGTCGTGGTAGCCGTTTGGACCCGACGGCCACGGCTGGCCGTGTGAGTCGAGCGAGCCCCACACGAGGATGTCCCCTGGGACAGGAGCATGGCTCGAACCATTGGCGTAGGCTACGAAGTCCGCCGGGTGGTTTCCGGAGAGCCACAGGTCGGGAGCGTTGCCTCCACTGGCGCGCCCCCACTCCGCAGGGCTATCCCCGTATGCCCAGGCCGCGAACCGCACAATGAGCTCCGGGCATTGGAACGTCAGCCCGAACGCGTCACGCGTCGGCGCTCCTGGCGCACACCCGGTCGCGGGCCAATTCGCAGGCGTATGGTCGCAACTCACATCCGCACCTGAGTCCGAGGATGAATTGACGCCGTTCGAGCAGACATCCACGCCGAACCACCCCCCAGGAGCGTTATGGCCGGAGAGGATAGTCCGTCCCCAGGTTGGACCGTTTGTGGCCGTGCCAACCGCCGCCAGACTCAAACAAGAGGCATCCGGTGCCGAATAGATCAAGGTGTTCGCCTTGGCATGTACCGCAGGAGATGAGATGAGAAGGAGACAGAGGGACACAAACCAAACGCCGAGCGCGAAGGGAGCGCGCAGCCACAAGCGGGCGCCCGTCCAGCGGGTGGTGGCGTACCTGCCGCGAAAATGGCGAGCCTGTTGCATCGTACTCACGCTGGCCACCTTCCATCCCAACAAACCGCTCCATCATGAGTCACATCGCCGCTGGCATAGCCGCCGCACTTATGCTACTCGCAGCAACGGCAGGTCGCGAGTAGTGGTAGATGATCTGACGCCACGTTATGGTAAAGTGTTCCCGCTTCTCTAACCTCTCACGCTACGGTCTGCCATGGACGGCCGCCTATGAAGTCGCGGCGCCTCGGCGCTCGATTCCATCCAACACGAAACTGGTGAGCGCCTGGACGACCCCGTCATCTTCGTTCGTGGCGGTCACAGCGCGTGCAACGGCCTTCGTCGCCGGATCGGCGTTGCCCATGGCGATGCCCAAACCAGCCTCTCGCAGCATCGAGACATCGTTAATGCCGTCACCGATGGCGAGGGTCTGTTCGAGCGGTACATCGAGATATTGAGCAAGCCATCGCAACGCGTTCCCTTTCGACGCCTCAGGTGCAAAGATGCTCAATTCGGCCGACCCATAATTGCCACGCTCGAGTAGCTGCCAGCCGCAGGCCAACCGTGCGATGTTGCGCTCGGCCCGTCGCAACCTCTCCAGCGGGCCGAATGCCACAATGCGGAGGGGATCGGGATGGCCCAGACACAGGCTCGCGACGGGAAACTCCACAATTTGATCGGCAAATCTCGACAAATACGCATTCGAATGCCGAAGGGCAGGGTTGACGGCTCCGACAAACAGGCGCTCTCGGTCGCTGTGGATATGCTGCACGATCGGTTCCAGGCCATGTTCCGCCAAGATACTCACGACGTCCTGGCCGACCTGGGCCGACAGAGGCTTCGAAAGGAGCGTCTCGCCTTTCGGAAATGCCCGTACCAAGGCTCCGTCATACAAGATTAGCGGCCCGCGGATGCCTAATTCCTCAGCTACGGGTGCTGCACCAGTCAGCCGGCGAGACGTTGCGAGGCAGACGACTACACCTGCCGCTTGTACGGCACGAATCGTTCTCTTGACCGCGGTGGTAAGTTGGCCCTGCTTGTTCAGCAACGTCCCATCCAGGTCGCAAGCGACAAGCCGAAAGCTTCCGGCCGCCATAGGCCCCGCATCTTCCTCGGCACGCGCCTCCACCGTCGCCTCCTCTTGCTAACCTCGCCGCCTCTCCTGAGGGCCGGCCATATATGAGTGCATACGTAAAAGCAATGGACGGGCGAGCAGTGCCAAGACCAGCAGAACAGTCACGACAAGCAAAACCGAGTCGGCTCGCTCACGCCATACGGCGAACGCCTCTGCGCTCGGTCCACCACCCTCCACCCTCGCCAGCTCCATCCCCGAGATGAGCAGCTCGATCAGACCGCTGCTAATGAACCAGAGGCACATCGCGAAGAGCAATGAAGGTCCCGCTGAACGCCAGGGCTTCCGCGGGCGCAGTCGCCACGCGACGGCTGCGCCCGCGGCGATTTGGGCCACACCGAACAGGAGCGACAAGGCCAAGCTCACTTGACTATCCGTAGCCGCACCCCCTTCATCCGCCGCAGTCTATGCGTATCGTGTCGCGCCGGGCAGTCCTTCGTCAACAGGCGTACTGAACGGTTCACTACATGGTATAAATCTGGACACAGCCTATAATCGACGCACGACTGGAGGTCTGGCAATGGATCTGAAGGGCCTGCAGGTGACCTGGTTGGGACATGGCACATTCAAATTCCGCGCGCCTTCCGGGCAGATCGCTCTACTGGACGCATGGGTTGAAGATAATCCCGCATGTCCCGCCGACCAGAAGCGGATAGGCAAGCTCGACTTGATGCTGATCACGCACGGCCACTTTGACCATATTGGCAACGCCATCACCGTCGCGGAAGAATCGCGGCCAGACCGCGTGATCGGCATCGTCGAGCTAGCGTCGTGGCTTGAGAAGAAGGGCGTTCAGAATACCCTTGGGATGAATAAAGGGGGCACGGTCGATCTCGGCTGGGTGCGGGTGACGATGGTGCATGCCGACCATAGCTGTGGGATCCAAGACGGCGACCAGGCTGTCTACGGCGGCGAGGCGGTCGGCTTTGTCTTGTCGTTCCAGAACGGACCGCGCGTGTATGCCGCTGGGGACACGAATGTCTTCGGCGACATGCGGATCATCGGCGAGTTGTACCAGCCGGAGGTCGCGATTCTGCCGATTGGCGACTTCTTCACCATGGGACCCGCCGAGGCGGCATACGCGGCACAACTCCTGAACGCGCCGGTTGTGATTCCCGCGCACTTCGGCACCTTCCCCGCGCTCACTGGAACTCCCGCGGCTCTGAGGGAGGCGCTCAGCGCCCGCGGAGTAGATCACATCGAAGTTGTCGACGTCCATCCTGGGGATTCACTGAGCTGACCGGCCACATGAACTGACCACACTTCGCAAGGGGAACGTGTCGGAAATCCTGGTGCGAGGGGACCTCCGACACGAGAGAGGAAGGGGACACATGATGATCGATGAGCCGCCACAGACCGGCCTCCTGCGCGATCGGTATGGCAGGCGCATCAAGAACATGCGCGTCTCCATCACCGACAAATGCAACTTTCGCTGCGTCTATTGCATGCCTGCCGAGGGTCTGCCGTGGTTGCCACGCGCAGAAATACTCACCTTTGAGGAGATCACACGTCTGGTACGCGTCGCCGTTGATCTCGGCATCGAGCAGGTTCGCCTCACGGGGGGAGAACCGCTCGTGCGGCGCGATGTGCCTGAGCTTGTCCGCATGCTTCACGGCATTTCCGGCCTCAAGAGCCTGAGTCTCACCACGAACGGCGTCTTGCTGACTAAGCTCGCCGGCCCGCTGGCTGACGCAGGATTGACGCGAATCAACGTCAGCCTGGATTCACTCACCCGTGAGGGATTCGCCAAACTCGCCCGACGCGATGCCCTTGAGCAGGTTCTGGCTGGCCTTGAGACACTTGAACGCTATCCGAGCATCCATCCGATCAAGATCAATGCGGTGGCAATGCGCGGCTTCACAGAACCAGAAGTGCTCGACTTCGCACGCCTTGCCCGGCGGAAGCCTTACGCTGTACGCTGGATCGAGTTCATGCCATTGGATGCGGACCAGTTGTGGCGCCCGGAAGATATTTTGACCGGAGCCGAGATCAAGGCGATCATCGAGTCCGAGTATGGACCGCTCGTGCGCATCACGACCGGAGACGCCTCCGAGACTGCCCGGAAATACACCTTCAGTGACGGCATCGGCGAGGTGGGATTCATCAATCCCGTGAGCGAACCATTCTGCGGCCAGTGTGATCGCATTCGGCTCACTGCCGACGGCCACCTGCGCACCTGCCTTTTCGCTCAGGAGGAGACCGACCTGCGCTACATCCTGCGGTCAGACCAAGATGACGAGGCTCTAGCGAGCGCTATTCGCCTGGCCGTGTGGGACAAAGAGCTCAAGCACTACATCGGCGATAAGCGGTTCCGTCGCACGGCACGCTCGATGTCTATGATCGGCGGCTGATGCTGATACCGGCGACGTGTGGGGGAGTCGAGTTGTGCCCATGGCCCAGCGCTATCAACAGCTCGCGACCCAAGCGTCAAGGTCGCGGTTCTTTAGAATGGCACTAAAGCCGAGCGTTTGGGCTTCCTTACAGAACTTGGAAAGTGTTATGCCAGTATCTGTATACTCGGCGGCAAAGACACTTTTGCCCGCATGGATGAACGGAGCCACTTTGGCACACCAGCCCTGACTGAAGCAGTCTTCGGTAAGCGCCCAGTCAAACGAGGATACCAGATCAGGTACCTGCTCCGCGTCATTCTTGAGTCCAATGGAGAGGCCGCGCTGATGCGCTTGCTCAGCGAGCCACCGGTTGAAGGTGAGTTGGTCAGCATACGTCAGCGGGAATCCCGTCTCATTGGCGTACCCATCGATATTGTCCGGCTCAAGCGCGTCGAAACCCTTGGCTTTGCACATATCGAGTCGATGCTCAAGGAGCGGCCCTAAGACGTCGAGCCGGCGTATGTCGAGCCACTTTTCGCCTGGCCATCCCGTGTAGTCTTTGCCAATAATGCCGGCAGGGAATTGTCCGGCATCTGGGCGCCAATCTTCCCAGGAGCCAACGCTGACATAGCAGACGACGTGTTGCCCACGTGCATGTAATTGCGTCACGAGGTCAGCGGTGCTCATGAATCCATCGATGTCATAGACATGCGCTGGGGATGAGATGTCGACTGTGCCGGAGAGTTGCCATTGCCAACTGAGTTGCCCCGTGGGCTGCCAGTACAGTGCTTTTGGCGTTGCGCGCTGCGTTTGGGGAATAGGATGAGAGGCAGCGGCGCACCCAATTACCAGAGGAACAATGCTGCCTAGCAGGATGCTGATCGTGAGGGCTTTTGTTCGCATACCGTCTTCTGTTAGTCTTCTCTCTTGCCTCATTCCGGCTCGCCTGCGCGGGTGAGATCTGCGTGGATACCTGTATCTACTGAAACGTGTCGCCCCTTGGCGCGGACAGGTCTCCTCAACAACCTCTTCCATTGTACACGCGGTACTGGTCGCACGTCATGAGTGATTGAGAAGGATATCTGACGGCCAACATCGTCCTAGGAACTCGGCGGTGACAGTTGGAGCGTGGCCATATATTGGCCGTGGTCGTAGGCGGTGATCGCGCCAGCTTTGCCCGTGTTCGGCCCAACCGAGCCATCTGGATTGTCAGGGATGCCGCGATAGGCCTGGTCACTCAGCGTTGCGACCTCAGCGGCAAGGTTGGCGTCGGTCGGGTTGGCAAGTAAACGCACCACATCCGAGTCGAGTGTTGTCACCCAGCCTTTGACGTTGGAAATGGCAGTGGCGACGTGGGGAGCGTGCTGTCGAATGGCCGGTGTGGCATCCGGCTGCTGAGCCGCTAGTGAGGCATGCTCGGCCGCGGCGTCGAGGTAGCCGGGGTATTTCTGGACAGGCTCGACTCCGAGCAGACCGAAACCATCGCCCTCCAGGGTCACATTGAGCGCGATGCATTCCTGGCTTAAGGGAAGATAATGCGCACCATGAGCGCCTTCCATGATGTCGATCATGCTCTGAAAGATGCAGCGCTCAAGCGACACATTGCCGGACGCCATAGCGTTCCGCAATTGGGTTGCCTGGGCGTCTAGCTGCTGTGTCTGATTGAGCATACCGACCAACAAGGCGCTCTGCATGGGCGTGGAGGGGAAGCTCACCAGCAAGTGTTGGATGTGCAGGAAGGAATGTGAGGGAAAGGTCGCGGTTGCCACAACGGTACCGACTGGTACTGTGCTGGAACCATTTTCCAGGGTAACGATGACCTTGTTCCCAGCGCTCAACAAGTTCTTTGCGCTCAGCGAGCCCGGCCCAGAAACGGCAAATCCACCACCACTTTGGGCCGTCAAGGCTCCGAGAGGGGTCACGCTCTCCGTCGCCACGTCGATAATCCACGCTGCATAATGCTGCCCGGCGCTTGGGGTGTCGGCCCCGTGGATGGTCACTCTGGCCAGGTTCGATTGGCCCTGGGCAGCGCCTGGGCCATCTAGGAAAACGACGGTGCCCGTGACGGTAGCGTTGCCAGCGAGGCCCTGACGACCTGACGAGAGGATAAAGAGCCCTCCCGCAACAAGCGCCAACACCAATCCCACAAGCGCCGCTACGCGCACGATTCCGCCGGCGCCTCTTCGAGCGACGCGCGACGGCTGCGCAGGTCGGGCTCCGGTGCGGCGATGAGATGGACGCGCGTCAGGGGCGGCATCTTCCCAGTTTGGAGTAGCAAGACGACTATCGAGCGTCTCCGGCGCCGGCAGTAGGGTTGCCGCCTGCATGTGGCTAGGTCCGCGAACACGAATCGAAGCCGTTTCCCCGTTCGGCGTCGCGACGAACGGGAGGCGATTCGCGCCCGGAGCACCAATGGCACTGTGATACGCATTCGCGAAGGCGCCCGCTTGTTGATAGCGCTGCTCAGGATCTTTCGCAAGCGCCGAGGCAATCACACCAGCCAGGCTGGCGGGCAGACCGCGACGCCATGTCGAGATGTCTGGTACCTGCACATAGACATGTTGTTGCGAGACGTCGTCTTTCGTGCGACCCGCAAAGACGGGACGCGCGGTGAGCAGGCGCACCGCCAGCGCGCCAAGCGCATATACGTCAGTGAACACACCCACACTGCGCCCAAGCACCTGTTCCGGCGCACAGGCGTCGTTCATGCCAATGAGTTCCTGTGCCTGCTGACTCGTGGCGGTTATCTCGAAGAGATGGCGCACGCCGAAGTCGGCCACTATGAGCTGACCATCGAGCTGGATGTGGACATTCCCGGTGGTGAGGTTGAGGTGAAGAACCTCATGCTCATGGGCGTGCTCAAGGGCAGCGGCAATCTGGTCAATGTAACGTCCGGTCGTGACCACGTCCATCGGGCCGCTCTGCAAGATGCGCGCACTCACCGGTCGCATGGCGACATGCGGCCAGACTAGATAGGGCATCCCCCGGAAAAGGCCGAAGTCCAGCAGAGGCAGGATGTATGGATGCCGCAGCGTGGCGATGCGTCGCGCATAGTCTTGCACGTACGCTGCGCTGTCTTCCTGGCCGAGGAGGCCGCGCGTTGGTAGCAGCCTGAATCGACAGGGCGCGTTCGAGACGTTGTTGCGAGCCTGAAAGATTGGGCCTAACTCGTCCTCAGCCAGCAGTTGTTCGAGCCGATAGGTCCCGATGACCGCACCGACCATGCGCACGAAGGCGCTTTGCTCCGTCATCGCCCGCCCTCCCACCACCGCTATCGCCACATCCTTCACGTGATGGCCGCGGAGAAACTGAAGGCCCACTATAACCTGGCGGCCTAAGCATTTTAGCGAGCGCGGTTAGAGGTGTCAATCATCGTGGTCCGCTCGCTTCTAGCAAATGGATGGAGATTCAGGATTATGCAGTTGTCTCGGGCATGACAGTCATATGCCCCTCTCCGGCCAGATGACCGACACGAACGCGCGCCCCATAGACCCGTGACAACAATGCGGCGTCGAGCACCTCCGATGGCGCACCGTCGGCGACGACCGTACCATCGAAGAGGATGAGACGCGGAAAATAGCGCGCGGCGAGATTGAGGTCATGGAGCGCGGCCAGCACGGTGATGCCGTGCTCTCGATTGAGCCGCCGGATGAGATCCAGCGTCTCAACCTGATAGCGTATGTCGAGGTGCGCGGTCGGCTCGTCGAGCAAGACGATAGGCGTGTCCTGCGCAAGCGCCAGCGCGACGAGCACCCTCTGACGCTCCCCACCACTCAACTCTGTAAATACGCGATCCGCAAGGTGGCGAATCTCAGTCGTTTCGATCGCGAGGTCGACAGCCGCGTGGTCCGCGGCCGTGAGAAAGCCGAGGGCTCGCACTCGTGGCATCCGCCCAAGCTCGATAATCTGACGCACGGTATATGCAAACTGAACTGTGAACTCCTGCGGGACGACTGCCAATCGGCGCGCGACCTCCCTGCGGGAGAGTGTCGGAAGGTATGCGCCCGACAACGAGATCACGCCCGTCCGGGGTCGCAGTACGCCCGCCCCGAGCTTTAGCACCGTGGACTTGCCGCTGCCATTCGGCCCGAGCAAGCCTACAAGTTCGCCCGGCTGGATGTGCAAGGTCAGGTTTCGGACGATATCGCCGCGCCCGTAGCCAAAGGAGACGTGCTCGAACGAGAGCGCCCGCTCAGAATAGTCAGACTCAAGGCGTTGGTTTCGACTACCAGCCATAGGAGCGCCCAGCTTTCCGCAGCAGCACGAGGAAGAACGGTCCGCCGACGAGCGCGGTAATCACTCCTAGCGGCAGCTCGCTCGGAGCCGCGAGGGTGCGTGCGAGTAGGTCGCTGAGGACCACGAACGTTCCGCCTGCCAGCGCGGAGGCTGGGAGCAGCACACGGTTGCGAGGCCCTAACACGAGCCGGCAGAGATGTGGCGCGACGAGGCCCACAAAACCTACCAGCCCGCTTATGGAGACGGCACAAGCGACGAGCACGGAAGCCAGCGCCACCAGCACGAGCTTTGCTTTCTCGACCGAAATGCCAAGATGCTGCGACATCTCTTCGCCTAGGGCGAAAGCGTCGAGTATTGGCGCCACCGCCACCGCCGCCAGTATACCCAACACCACGAGTGGAGTAAGCTCCGCGATTTGGGTCCAGCTCTGCACGCCGATGCTGCCGGAGAGCCAATAGTAGATGCCGGCAACCCGGAAGCCAAGACGCTGGTTAAACGTCAACAGGAGGGTTTGCCAGGCGCTGAGGATCGCGCCGACCGCTACACCAGCGAGCAGAAGGGTGACAATAGGAGTTCCAGATCGCCGGGTAGCAAGCAGATATACCAGCGCAACGGCGAGGAGGGCGCCTACAAAGGCAAACAGGGCAACAGCACTGAAGCCGAGCCACTCAAAGGCAAACAGGCCGGGTACGACGTAGGCAAGCGTCGCCCCGAGCGCCGCGCCCGACGACGTCCCCAGGAGTAGTGGATCTGCCAGCGGGTTCCGGAGAAGCCCCTGGAATAGCGCGCCGGCTACTGCCAGGGCAGCGCCAACGAGCGTCGCGCCAGCAACACGCGGAAGCCGCAATTGGAGCAGAATCACCTCATGCGTCTCCGGCCACGTGCGGGCAAAGTGGAAGAGGTGCGTCTGATTCAGGATAACCGCCGCCGTGGTGGAGAGGGAGATTGGCACTGTGCCGACGGCCGCGGCAACTATGCACGACACGGCGAGCGCAAGAGCCAGTAACGGGACTGCGCCCACCCGCATTGACGGCAACAGCCGGAGGACGGCGGTCAGCATCCTCCGGCGAGAGATAACCATAGTCCACTCTGCACTTTTGCTCATCGCCTGGCCCTATGGTTCCGTTAGTGCGTCCGATGTGCCCGCGCACCAAACAGGGAGCGAACGTGCCTGCCTGATGCGCCCGACTCACCATATGGTGAGCATGGATCGCGCCGGGCAGGCAATTGATTGTCAGAATGAATCCGGGTGCAAATCTTTGGCGAGCTGCTCCAACGCCGCCACAGCGCTTGCTGCGTCTGGATGGGAGAAATAGTCGGGATTCACGTCATAGACGTGGTGATTCTGAACAGCCGGAATGGCGGACCAACCGGCACGGGATGCCACGGCTTTCGGATCTCCGCCATATTGCGGATCCTCGGCGAGCGCGATCACGTCAGGCTTGGCCGCGACGATGGCTTCGGCGCTCAGCGCGCCGTTGTTCGTATTGGCATCAGCAACAGCGTTTGTGCCACCCGCCAGATGGATAATGTCGTCACCGAAGGTACCCTTGCCGAAAGCGTAATACTGGCCCTTCGATGGATCGCCGTAGTTCTCCAGATACACGGAGGGCGTCGATTTGCCTTTGACTTTGGCCGTCACCGCGTCAATGCGCTGCTGATATGACGCGACAAGCTGCTGAGCCTTCGCATCTTCATGCAAGAGCTGGCCGACGAGTCGGAACTCGGTGAGTGTGTCCTGTACGGTGACAGCAGCCGGCAGGTCCACAACGTTGATTTTCTGAGTGAGAAGCGGCTGCTCCTGCTTGCCGTACCAGGACGCTCCCCCGTAGCTGAGCACGAGGTCGGGTTTGAGGGCAACGATCTGCTCGATGTTCAGGTTGCCAGTACTGGCGTCGCTTACTTTGGGTTTGGCAGCCAGGTCAGCCGGCGCGATTGTATACGCATCGACACCTACAACGCGATCATCAGCGCCGAGCGCAGCGACGATGTCGCTATCGGAGGGCAGAAGGGTGATGATGCGCTGTGGGGCTTTGTCGGGAATCGTGATGGCGGTTCCCAGGGCATCTTTCGCGATGACCGGTGCGGACGAGGTTGCGGAGGAGGACCCGCCGCAAGACGCGATGGCCGGAATCAGCGCGAGCAGCGGCAGAAGCCAGAGGCCACGCAAGCGATGGAGGCGATGACGCTCAGACATGATGACACCTCTTCGGGGCGTGTCCGTCTGCACGGCGCCACGCGGGGACAGACGCACCCCATAAGAGCACAGTATGCGACTTCCCAATCACTACGCCCGCCAACAAAAAGCCTTCTCTCCCGTCGAATACGGGAAAGAAGGCAAGCGCGGACGCTGCTCTTCTCCCCTTGGCGCGGAGGACGTGAGCATCAGTACGTGAGGTCGGTCTCCTGGCTCCCGGCTACCGGGCTCCGGCGTTTGCTAGAGCCTGGCCATCCTCTCGCTCACCTTCCCGCCCAAACGCTCTGGAGCAGTGGTGCCGCATAATGCGCGGAGAGAGAGGACAGAATTACCGGTTACAGTGGCGCGTCCGCATCGGTTTTCCACCGATTTCCCTGGCTGCGCATGCGCAGCCACCTCGCGTAACGTGATTCGGTTGTCGGGGGGAGTATATCGTTTAGAGTGAGAGGCCGTCAACCTCGCCGGGTTGCCTGTATCTAACGCGCCGGCAGCCCATTCACATTTCCCCTGATGCGACCTATAATGCATCGGCTGCTCTGTCGTGATGGTGCCCCTGAGCAATGCCGGGGCGAGCGAATGAGGATGAGTGTCGTCGGTGCGTTTTCCTATGTATCTCCCCGCATATGCCAAAATCAACCTTACACTGGACGTGGTGGGCAAACGCAGCGACGGCTTCCATTTGTTGCGCTCGGTCATGCAAACTATCGCGCTCCATGACACGATTGCGATTACCCCTCAGACAACCGGCGAACTGACCTTCACTTGCGACGATCCGGTCATCGACAATGAGCGAAATCTCGCCGCACGCGCCGCACAGTTGTTTACATCAACCCTCGACGTGCCAGCAGGAATGCGGATTGAGCTGAGCAAAGCTACTCCAATGGAGGCCGGCCTCGGAGGCGGTAGCAGCGACGCGGCCACCATCCTGCTGGCTTGCGCGCGCATTTGGGAGGTAGAGCCACCATCCGAGCTTATGCATCAGATGGCGGCGCAGATCGGCTCGGATGTGCCGTTCTTCCTCAGCGGCGGGACCGCTCTCATTGAGGGGCGAGGCGAATATGTGGAGGCGCTGCCCGACGCGGAGCCCCTCTGGCTCGTGCTCGTGAAGCCGAATATCGGGTTATCTACCAAGCAAGTATTCGAGGCATTGCATCCTGATGACTGGACTGACGGCGGCCGCACAGATGGGGTGGTGGAATGCATCCGGGCTGGTAGACCGCTGCCGCTTACCGGCCTCTTCAATGCGCTCGAACCCGGCGTGATTCGCACCACTCCCGCGGTCGTCGAAGCACGCAATGCGCTTTTGCG
>CAYYCB010000029.1:0-11907 GCA_964469715.1 uncultured Ktedonobacterales bacterium
GCTTCCCCGTCTTCCTCGTCGGCATGTCATATTACGGCTTCCCACTGCACGGCCCGGACTGGTTCAAAGTCGGCTGGCACGGCTACGGCACGAACGCCGACCCCAACGAGCCCTACCCGCCCGACGAATCCCAGATCGCCGAAGTGATGGATTTCGTGCGCCGTGTCATCCCCGCCGCCGCCACGGGCCACCTCGCCCTCGTTGACCGCTGCATGTACGACATGACCCCCGACGAAGACTTCATCCTCGACGCCCATCCCGGCGGCGAGGGCGTCCTCATCGGCTCAGGCTTCTCCGGCCACGGCTTCAAATTCGGCGTCCTCATCGGCGAGCTGCTGGCGGCGTTGGCAGCCGGAGAGCGCCCCGAGTTCCCTCTTGAGCGCTTTCGCCTGGGACGTTTCGGCGTCGCGCCCGCTGAAAAAGAAAATAGCAGTGCAAATATCGGCCAACATCGGCCATAATCGCGGGTAACCCGTAGGCGTTGAATACTCATGAATTCAGCGCCTACGGGACTCATGCGTTACGTTGACACCGCTTCGCCGCCTCTCGTACCATGTCAGTGGAAGAGAATTTGCGTGTCACACCGATTCCGGGTGGGTTCTTGCCACACAGGACCGGGGCGTGTCGTCGAGGCCGTGGGATGTCCAGCCCCGACGACTCCCCGTATCAGTGCCGGAAGTGCCAACCGGAATTGGTGTCAGCAGCCGGCCTTGTAGCAGACAAGAGCGACGAACACGCCGGAGGAGTCCGCGCCAACCGGGAGGTGGCATGAGCGAGAACGACCGCGCATCCATCCGCACCGTTGGCATCATCTATCGCGAGAACTCCCCCGAGGCGGCGACGCTCGCCGAAACACTCACCGCACAGGTGCGCTCCTTAGGGCGCGACGCCTGGTTCGCCCATCGCGAACAAGAAGACGAGATCGCCACGCGGCTTCCAGGCAGCAACCTCGCCCTCGTGCTTGGCGGCGACGGCACAATTCTCTCGCTCGCCCGCCTCTGCGCCCCGCTCGACGTCCCCATTCTCGGCATCAACTTCGGCCGTGTTGGCTTCCTCACCGAGCTGGAGCCTGACGAGGTTGAGGCCAAGCTGAAGCTCTATCTCGACGGCGAGTTCTGGGTGGACGAGCGCTCGATGCTCGAAGCAGCCGTCGGTCGCGGCAGGAACGCCCGTCGCATCATCGCGCTCAACGATATTGTGCTGGTGCGCGGCGCGGAGCCGCGAGTCGTGCGCCTCGGCGTCTGGATCGACGGCCACCTCTACAACACCACCGTGGCGGACGGTGTGATTGTCTCCACGGCCACCGGCTCGACTGCCTACAATCTCGCTGCGGGCGGCCCCATCCTCCACCCGCAGGTGCGTAGCGCCGTCGTCACACCCATCGCCGCCCACCTCGCCGCGGATCGCTCGTTGATCCTTGAGCCGAACGCGGTCATCACGCTTGAGCTTGAGCCCGCCTCGCCCGCGGCCGTGCTCTCCGCCGACGGGCAGATCAACCTTGACCTCGAAGTCGGCACACAAGTCACCATCCGCACAAACGCCCACGTCACCAAATTCCTACGGCGCCGCCCGCCGACCTACTTCTACCGCATCCTGTCAGCGAAACTGCGGGACAATCTGTAACATGCTGCTTGAGCTTTCCATCAACAACTTCGCCATCATAGATGCCCTGAGTCTACGCTTCGGGCCACACTTCAACGTCTTCACGGGCGAGACAGGTGCCGGCAAGTCCATCATCGTGGATTCCATCTCCGCGCTCATGGGCGACCGCCTCGGCGCCGAGGTGGTCCGCGCCGGGGCAGATCGCACGACCGTCGAGGGCATCTTCGACATCGCAAGTCTACTCGCCGCCCCTCGGGACGGCGCCCCCCATCTTCGCGTCGCTGATGACGACTCGGCCAACGCGGAGGAGGACGACGGCGGCGACACGCTGGCGAGTGTCCTCGCCGAGTTGGGCATTGAGGTGGAGGACCACACCCTTATCCTCAGCCGCGAGATCCTCGCCTCGGGCCGCGGCGTCGCCCGCATCAACCGGCGAGCCGTGCCGGTGTCGGCGCTTCAGCGTGTCGCCGGTTTCCTCATCGACATGCACGGCCAAAGCGCCCATCTGGAGCTCCTGCGCCCCGAGCGACACGTCTTCTACCTCGACCGCTACGCCGGTACGGAGGATCTGCGCGGGCAGGTAGCGGACCTCGTCGCCGAGTGGCGGGGGGTCCGACGCGAGCTTGAGCGTCTGCGCCGCGACGAGCGCGAGATCGAGCGGCGCGTCGAGCTGCTGCGCTATCAGGTGGATGAGATCGAGGCCGCGCAATTGCAAGCCGGCGAGCTGGACGACCTGGAGACCGAGCGCCGGCGCCTCGCAAACGCCGAACGCCTCGGCGAGCTTTCGGTTGCCGTCCACTCCGCCCTCAGCGGCGATCCCGACAACGATGCCCTGGGCGCAAGCGACCTCCTGGCTCAGGCCCAGCATAATCTGAGCGAGCTTCTCCGGTTGGATGACTCGCTTCAGGAGCAGTCGGCCTCGCTCGAACAGGCCATCTACCTCACGCAAGACGTGGCCGACGCCGTGCGTTCGTACCAGGAAGAAGTGGCCGCCGACCCCGAGCGCCAGCAGGAGGTCGAGGAGCGCATCACACTCATCTCGAAATTGAGACGCAAATATGGCGCGACCATCGAAGAAATCCTCGCGTACGCCGGGGAATCCGCCCGCGAGCTAGACGACCTCACGCACCGCGAGGAGCGTATCTCCGACTTGCAGGCGCGCGACGAGGAGTTGCGCGCTCGCATCGGAACCCTGGCCGGCGAGCTCTCTGACAAACGTCGAGAGGCCGGCGAGCGGCTCTCCGCCGCGATGGAGCGCGAACTGGATGACCTCAACATGCGGCGCGCTCGCTTCCAGATCGCCATCCACCAGAAGCCGGACCCCGAAGGGGCGCCGGTCCGTTTCGGTGCGCCGCCCACGAGCAAGAAAGCCGCCGACCCCCAACCCGCCGAGCGCTACGCCTTCACAGCCACCGGCATAGATCGTGTGGAGTTTCTTATCGCCCCGAATCCAGGCGAGCCGTTCAAGCCGCTCGCGCGCATCGCTTCGGGCGGCGAGACGTCACGGCTCATGCTCGCTCTCAAGACCATCCTCTCCAAAGCCGATATCGTGCCCGTCCTCATCTTCGATGAGATCGACAGCGGCATCAGCGGCCGGAGCGGCCAGGTGGTCGGGGAAAAGCTCTGGCAGCTCGGCCAGACACATCAGGTGCTCTGCATCACCCACCTGCCCCAAATCGCCTCCCTGGGAGATCTGCACTTCCGCGTAGCCAAAGCCGCGATTGGTGACCGCACGAGCACACGTGTCGAGGAGTTGACGCCGCAAGCGCGGGTGGGTGAGATCGGCCAGATGCTCGGCGGCGCCGACACCTCGGCCGCGCGGGCAAATGCCGACGAGCTGCTTAGCAGGGGAATCGACTGGAAGCGCAGCGCTCAGTCCACTGCGTACCGCTCCGCTTGACAGCATTCTCTAGTGTCACTATGATGCGCTGACAGACGCGCCCAACCCCTGGCGCGCTCGCGCGCCGCCACTGCACCGGTTGCCAGGAAGCACCCGTGCGCCTCGCCGGCAGTCGCGCCAGGGAAGTGGGCAGAGAGGATGTCGTGGCATGGTGCAGTGCCGGCGGTGTCACTACCCCCTTCCGGACGGCACACTATTTTGTGATCATTGCGGCGCCGACCTGCATCCACGCCGAAGTGGGAGTGCACACGAGACGCCGCGCATTGCCATGTCAACGCCGGGCAACGGTGCTCCCGCGGCGCCTCCCCGTGTGCAAATCCTGTTGCGCGACGGCACCTTCTTCGACCTCTCACAAATCAGGGAGTATGTCATCGGCCGGCGCGACCAGGAAAAGCCCGACTACATCCCGGATATCGACCTGACTCGGTGGAATGGCGGGGCGCAGGGCGTGTCGCGTCAGCATGCCCGCATCACCTTAAGACCCTCCGGTGTCTTCGTCGAAGACCTCAACAGCGCGAATCGCACGCTACAGAACGGCTTTCGCCTCATGAGCGGTCAACAGTATCCGCTCGCCAACGGCGACGAGCTTCGCCTGGGCCTTATCGCCCTCTGGGTCGCCATCAAAGGGGAATGACGGCAGTCACCTGCGCGCACCGGTGAACCGGCACATCGACATACTGGAAGGAGATCACCCGCATGTCCGTTCGCGTCATCGTCCACGTGCTCAACGAGCAGCCCTTTGTCGCTGATATCGATGAGCTGCCCGGCCCCACAGCCACGAACGTCTACCTGAGGAATCCGAGGACACGCGACCATAAGCCGGTGACGTGGGCCAGTGGCAACATCCACGGAGCCATCTTCCCGCTCACGCGCATCTCCTACCTGGAGGTAGCCATCACCCACGCCGACGAGCACGAGGTCGTAGGATTCTACAAGGACGAGACGCGGGGATACTAGAAGTCCCGACAGCCAGCTTACAGCCTAAGCCCGAGGTGCGGATCACCTTTAGCCCGAACACAACGGGAGGCGGGGTATCTCTCACCCGCCTCCTGAGTTGCACCAGTCGTTCGCCGGGCTTCCGGCCTATATACCCCTGCTAAGCCGGGCGGCAAGTTGCGTCGAAAGGCCCGACTGCTCGATTTTGCGCTGCGTCGAAGCGATGTCGTAGGGCACGCGGCGGAACGAGAATCCGGTCACGCTGTCGTAGATCACGTAAGCAGCACGGGGATCACCGTCGCGAGGCTGCCCGACACTGCCCGGATTGATGATCGCGCGATAGCCGTCCGGCAACGCCCACGGCCCCACGCCGGGAATCACGCGCTGGCAGCGCTCCAACTGCCCCGACTGCGCCGGTGAGTCTTCAAGATGTTCGAGCATGCTCCGCGAAGGACCGCCCGGCATGCCCATCGCCAATGCCACATTCTCACGCATTGCCCGCTGAATGGGCGCTGCCGCCACCGGCCGCGCACCGATGGGCTGCAAAAAGATCATGGGCAGATGTGAGTGCCCCACAACGCAGAACAGCGTCTCAAACGCCGCAAAGTTCGGGGCGGCGACCGACGACGTGGTGAGGTATTCCCAGATGGGATTTGACGGGCTGCCGTGCGCCAGGGTGAAATCGCTCACCGCCGTCACCTTCGGCAGATTCTTCAGGTACACCCGGTCTTCAGGGCTGATTCGGTCCCGCGTCCAAAGGGCCGACTCGGCAGCCGATTTGCCGAAACCCGAGAGATCGATATTGCCGACAGCGGCCCAATCGTGATTCCCAGGGATGCAGATGTCGCACCACACACGCACCATGCGCACGCACTCGCCCGGCTCAGGCCCGTATCCGACGACGTCTCCAAGACACCAGACCTGCGATATGTCACCCCCGCGTTCGTCACAGTAGCGGTCCATGTCGTCGAACACGGCCCGCAAAGCATCTGCGTTTCCGTGAACATCCGAAAGGATTGCATAGCGCATGGGAATGACATCTCCAAGCGCGCGCCGTGTAACAAGCCAAGCGAACATTGGGCGGCCCCGCGCTGAAGGCTACAATAGCCGCCGCACCGGCGACCGTCAAGCAAAGTACGACCATCGGCTGAGCTGACCGGACAGGAATGCGTGAGTCGCGGCATGTTGCTGGCGTATAGGAATGAGAGAGGATACGGTGGACGCGCTGGCCCAATCCGCACCGCCACTATGCGGGTTGTTACTCTTAGCCAAGCTGCATCGCCTCTACATGCAACGGGCGCTCGGCGGTACGTCGCTGCTCATCTGTTGGGACGGCGGCAGCGCGTGCTATACTCTAGCTGGAGTGTTCACCGTGCTAGCGTACAGGGCCAGGCGCACCGTCTAGCGCATCATGAGGAGGGCGAGTTCTGGAGTCCACGGATGTAGCCAAGACAATCGTCGATGTCGCGGCCGATAAGAAGGCAAGCGACGTGGTGATGCTCGACATCCGCGAGCTCTCCGTGATCGCCGACTTTTTCGTCGTCTGCACCGGTGGAAACGCCCGGCAGATTAACGCGATCCGGTCGGCGATAGCCGACAAGATGTCAGAGCTTGACGTGCGCGAGCACGGCCACGAGGGCAGCCCCGAAGGCGGCTGGATTCTCTTGGATTATGGCGACGTCATCGTGCATATCTTCGGGCCGATGGAGCGCGAGTTTTATCGGCTAGAGCGACTCTGGAGCGGCGCTCCTACGGTAGTCTATCTGCAGTAATCGGCAAGAAAAGGGTAACGGCGATGACGACGTTGCGCAATCGGTTCTTCGTTGAGGGCATCCTGTTGGGCGGGATGTGCGGGGTCGTGCTCGGCTCGCTGATCGCATTCCAGGTTGGAAACGAGAAGGTCACTGCCGCTCGCAAATACGTCGAGAATGCGCTTCGCCGCGAGCCCGTGCGCCGCGACCTGCTCTTCCAGTAGGTCCGCGCTTTTCGATCTCTGACGGCCCGCCCGCCCAGACTCCGTCGGGCGGGCTTCGTTTTGTCTCGTCGCCGCGCCCTTCCTACTCGTCCCCTACGCGGGGACACGCTGCACGTTGATGGACGAGGCGGCAGCGGTGACGGCCAGCGCGAGAAGGATGCCCGCGCCGAGTCGCACCGCAAGATCACGGAGGCGGCCACGCTCGACGCTTGGGTCAAGCACCGACGAAGTGGCTAGCTGCGTCACGTCCAGCCGGTCCCAGAGCGCGAGGTGGGCGCGATCCTCGGTCGGGAGGCCACTTATCAAGGCCGTGCGATCAAGCACCCGCAGAGCCGCAGCCGCAATGGCCTGCGACTCTGGCCCTGGCCAGCGCACCAGCAGATGCAGTGTGTTGCCCTCGTCTGTTGCGGAAATCGCGTGAGCGACCTTTTCGGCGGTCACGTGGTATGAAGTCCCACTTTCGGATGCCAACTGGCTGACCGTCTCCTGGCCAAACGCCACCGTGTTGAGAAATCCGCTGCGCGCTAGATACCTGGCGGTCGCTTCCTCGTGTTGCCAAACGAGAGTGGAATCGAAGGCGCTTGATTCCCCCGTGGGTGGCAGGGCCACCACCAAGGCGGTCGCCGACGAGGTATATACACGCTCGGCGCCTGGCCCGAACGCGCCGACGAGCGAACCCACGGCGGCGACGGCGAAGACCAGAGCGCCGAGCCACCACCAACGCCTGAGGCCGGCGGCGGACTCGCGAGAAAGCGGGCGGATCAATGATGAGTTGATGGCGCTCGACATGACACTTACGGCTCCGTCGGATCGAGCACGGGCGGAAGCGCCGCTCGCGTCTCAAAGCGGTCCAGGTCGTCTCCCGCCTGTGGCGTCGCGAGCGACGTTCCCCGATATTCCAGGCCAGCGAGGCGGGCAAGCGTAGGATGGACCGCCATCTTCGCTTCGACAAACTGGGTAAAGCGGCGCTTGAAGCGGTCGGTATCGAACTCCTCCGCACGGTGGCGAATAGCGCGAGGGTCCAGGTTCAAGGCGTCTATCCGGCCAAGAGCCTCCATAAGCGCCTCTGGGGTCTGCTGGTGGAAGTAGAGGCCCGTCACCCCGTCAATGACCGTGGCCAGGGCTCCACCGGCTCCGTAGGCAATCACAGGCCGGCCGGCGGCCATCGCCTCCACAGGGGTAATGCCGAAGTCTTCCTCACCGGGAAAGATGAAGGCGCGACAGCGGGCGAGTTGTGACCGCACCTCATCATCAGAGAGACGACCGAGAAATCGCACGGACTTGCCTGCCATGCGGCGCAAGCGGCCTTCGTCACGCCCACTCCCGATGACGCGCAGGGGCAGATTGAGCCGCGTGCAAGCCTCCACGGCGAGGTCGATGCGCTTGTAGGGGACGAGGCGCGACACCACCAGGAAGTAGTCCTCCTGCTGCACTGAAGGTTCGAACCGCGACGTATCCACGGGAGGCGGCAAGTAGGTCGCCTCGCGCCGATAATACTTCGCGATACGCGCCACCACGGTGGGAGAGTTGGCGAGGAAGTAGTCTACCCGTGCGGCGGTGACGTAGTCCCATTGGCGCAGTCGCGTGATGAACGGAGGCAGCGCGGTGCGCGCGAGGCGGCCAAGTCGCTCGCGCTCGACGTAGTCTTCGTAATTCCACGCCCAACGCATCGGCGTGTGGCAGTAGCAGATATGCAATGCGTCGGGCCGCGTCACCACACCCTTCGCGAACGCGCTGCTGTCGCTGATGACGAGGTCATAGCCACGCAAATCCATGCGCTCGAACGCCTGCGGAAACAGCGGCAGGAACGGCTGATGCTTCCTTTTGACGAGCGGCAGGCGCTGCATGAAGCTCGTGCGGATATCCATCGAGCGGAACTGGCGATCCACGCGGCCGGGAGCGTAAATCGAGGTATAGATGGGCGACCGCGGAAAGAGCTCATGTAAGGTGAGCAGAACCTTCTCCGCGCCGCCCATCTGATTGAGGTAATCGTGTACGAGTGCGACGCGCACGCCGCTCTGACCCTGCATTGCAGACATAGCGGCTAGTATGCCCCGCGGCGACTGAGCACAGCCGGCACCGTCTGGAGAAGGATCTGAACGTCCAGGCGCAGGCTCCAGTTCTCGATGTAGTAGAGATCCATCAGGACCATCTCGTTGAAGTCGATGTCGCTACGGCCGCGCACCTGCCACAGACCGGTCATTCCAGGTGGCATCTCAAGCCGCGCCCGCTCCCAATCCTCATAGCGCTCGACCTCGTGCGCCAGCGCCGGTCGCGGGCCGACAAGGCTCATCTCGCCCTTGAAGACGTTGAGCAAATTAGGCAGCTCGTCCAGGCTCGTGCGACGGATGAAGCGGCCCACCCGCGTACGCCGCGGGTCGTGGCGCATCTTAAACTTGCCGCGCTCATCGCCGGGCATCGTCTGCTTAAGCCGCTCCAGGATCTGGTCGGCATCCACATACATCGAGCGGAACTTGTAGCAGGTGAAAAGCTCACCGCGATATCCGACGCGCGTCTGCTTGTGGAAGACTGGACCGGGAGAGTCCAGCTTGATTGCCAGCGAGAGCAGCAGCCAAATGGGCGAGATGAGCGCCAGAATGAGAGATGAGCCGGCGAGGTCAATCAGACGCTTTATGTGATACTGCCATGAGCTGGTCAGATTACGCTTCAGGCCGATAAGAGGTATGCCTTCGAGCGCATCCACGTCAATGCGTGAAAGACTCAGTTCATACAAGTCAGGCACAAGCTTGAAGTTGGCCCCAGCCCGCTCACAGACACGCACGGTCCGCAGGATTTGCTGGTGCTGGTGGGATGGGAGCGCGATGATCACCTCTCCCACTCGTTGCGTGCGGATGATGGCGTCGAGCTCAGGCATGGCCCCGAGCACCTTGAAACGCCCAAAGTCCGCGGAATCGCCGTCGAGGTCATGCACGAAGCCCACGACCCGGTAGCCGATGTACGGACTGGCGGCGATCTGCTGCATCATCAGCTTGCCGAGGCGCCCCGACCCGACAACCAGCACATTGGTGAGCCCCAGCCCTCTCTTATAGAGATTGGCGAGGATGCTCGACACGATGAGCCGCACGAAGCTCACCAACACGATGATCGCCACCCAGGTGAAGGCCACCAGGGCACGCTGCTGGTTGACGAACAGGTCGGTCGAGCGAAAGATGTAGGTGTAGGCGGAAAACACGGCAAACGCGATGGTCGTCGAGGATGCGACGGTCCAAAATTGCTTAAACCAGGTGCCCGTCGAGCGCAGATGATAGAGGCCCTTCATCATGAAGGCGAACATCATCCCAACGGTCATGGCAATTTCGAGCGGCAGAAACTGATCGAATCTTACCGGGATGAATTGAGTTGTGAACTGCACACCACGCAGCGCAACGAAGCGGATATAGTAGGCGGCGATGAACGCCGCATTGACCATCGCGGCATCGAGCAGAAAGAGCAGGATGCGGCCGGTGACAATGCGCACGCTCTTGCGCCGCAGCCGTTCATCGACGCTGTACACCGGCATCACGGGGCGCGCCGCGGAAACGGGCCACACTTGCGGGGAAGGAGAGACTTGCGTCGGCGCGCTCGACGTGCCCTGGAGCTGCTGATTTATATCCACCGCACTACCTTCCCCGCTTCCCCAGGCTAGCGGCTCCTGCATCGGCCGCCTCACGATAGACATCCACATATGCCTCAGCCATCCGTGCCACAGAGAAACGTTCGGCCCAGAGCGGACCTGCCAGCCGCACCCGTCTCCGCACATCATCCGTCGTCAATACACTTTGCATGGCATGTGCCAAAGCCTGTGTATCATGCGGGTCTACGGTGATCGCCAGGTCGCCTCCCGCCTCCGGAAGGCTCGACACAGTCGATGTAATCGTCGGAGCGCCACATGCGAGCGCCTCTGTAACCGGCATTCCGAAGCCTTCGTACACCGACGGGTAGACGAACAGCTCAGCGCAAGAGTACCACAACGGCTGTTCGCCGCGTGATACATAGCCAGCAAAGGTGATATGGCGCTCCATGCCGAGCGAGCGCGCACGCTCGAAGACGGAGTCGAAATACCACCCTTTGGCGCCGGCGATCACGAGCGGCGGCGCCTCCGGGAGCGCTGCGCGCAGCTTGGCATAGGCGTCAAGCAGCACGAGCAGATTCTTCCGGGGCTCAATTGTCCCCAGGAACAAGATGTAGCGCGCCGGGAGGCCGTGCGCCGCGCGAAATGCGCTCCGTACGGCGGGATCGTCCTCTGGCCGGAAGTCTTGATCGATAGCTGGATGGACCACGCGGATGTGCTCAGGGGGGGCGCCGAAGCACTCGATGAGGTCGCGGCGTGTACTTTCGGAGACAGCCACTACGCGTGTCGCGACTCGCACGCTGCGCCGTGTGAAAATCTGCTGATAGATGCGCCGGGCGGGCCGGAAGTGCTGCGGATATCGCATGAAAGCAAGGTCGTGCACCGTGACCACTGAGGCGCACGGCAGACCCGCAGGCAACACGTTCACCGGCGAATGGAACACGCCCGCCCCTAACTGATGGAGGGCGCGTGGCAGCGTAGTCTGTTCCCAGAGCACACGCGCCGCGGGGTTCGAGTTCCGCCATCCACCTGAGACGATCCGCACGCGTCCACTCTGGACGACGGGCGATGCCTGAGCGTCGGCCAGCTCGCCCTTATTCACAAACGCGGTGTAGCGCTGAGAGGCGGGAGCGCTCGCCAGCCCGGAGAGCAGAGCGTACGTATACCTGCTGACGCCCGCATTACGGTACGTCGTCCCGAAAGAGACGAGCTGTGCGTTGATCGCCACATGCAGCGTCGAGGAATCCACCAGAAGACCGTCCTGCCTGTCAGGGTGAAGCGTCCTGCCCGACTTGAATGACGGCCGCATGATGGAGCGGTAACGCCACCCGTCCGTGAATCCTAGCTTGCTCTCCGGGCGAGCTTGCGGGCGAGGGGCAGCCCCCGACTCCACGCGGCGTATAGCACGGGATGATAGACGGCGTCGTAGGGACCGACCCACGTGGTCTCGGCAGGACCGAACCCCTGCTTGAACTGCGCGATGCCCTCGTTCACCCGGCCGTTGAGGTCATACACCTCGTAGCCCGCGGCTTTCATGTCGCAGATGGCCCGCCATTTCAGCAGATAATTGCTCTTCCATTCCTGGCCCGCATCGGCCACGCCACCATAGAATTCGACGGCTTGGCGGCCGGCACAGACCATCCACAAGAACGACAGCGGCACGCCCTGCCGCATTGCGACGTATAGATACTGGCGGTCAGCCGGATAGCTGCGGAAAAGACCCTCATAGTAGCCTTTTGTATGCAGGCCGAAGTGGGCACGGCGCGCCGTCTCCTCGTACATCGTGTAACAGGCGTCCAGCAGATCGCCGTTCGCGTCGCGGACGATCTCGGTGTCCTCGCGCTCTGCCTTGCGAATGTATTGACGGGTCTTTGAGCGCATGCTGGCGAGAATCTCATCCTCGGTCTGTCGCAGGTCGATGGT
>CAYYCB010000029.1:12007-19926 GCA_964469715.1 uncultured Ktedonobacterales bacterium
GTGAGCACCTGCGCCGCCGCCCGAAGCTTCGCTCCCTCGAATACGGCCAACCGGTGAGCGCCCCAGCCGGCATTGCGTTTTACTTCACCCCAGCCCCAGCATTGGAGCGGATGCCCATAGGGAGAATCCGCGACCAGCGCGTCCCAGGTCGCCGCATCGGTCAACTCACGCGCCTCCAACACCGGGGCAGCCTCCATTTTTTATTGCCGGACGGCAAGTGCGAACGATCATATGCCGGCGAGTTTGCCGGAAGCCCGCGGTCTGGCCACACGTGCCTATCTCGTTGACGCTTTTGGAACAGGTGTGCTATCGTGCCTCGCACCGGCGCCGCAAGGATCCGAGCGCGGGAAAGGACGAGACGGCATGCCAGAGGCGAAGAGTATCGCGCGCCGCAGCCCCTCTCGACCGAGCACAGACGCTCCTGGCGGCGCTGAAACGCCGGACGAGCGCTCGCCACGTCCTGCTCATGATACCGCAGACGTCGAGGGTCCGAGCCAGGGCGGCGAGTTGTTGCGGCGCGCTCGCGACCTGCTCCTCAGCCGCAATGAGCCGCTCGCCTCCGACGAAATCGCCCGCCACATTTTCGGCAGCGGAGGCTCCTCGTTGCCTGCTGGCCTGGCTGCGGCCTGGGTTGGACTGGTAGATCAACTCCTGCGACCCTCCTCCGTCTTCACACGCGAAGCCGACGGTTTCTGGTCACTCGCCGAGTGGAGCATCGCCGCACGCGGGCTGGACGACGCGGAATTCATCGTGCTCGATGTGGAAACCACCGGCCTTGCCCCAGGCCGCCATCGCGTGATCGAGATCGGCGCCGTGCTGGTCAAGGGCGGCGAGGTGGCGGCGAGCTTTCAGAGCCTGATACAGCCTCAGCGGAACATCCCCCAGTTCATCACCAAGTTCACCGGGATCAGCGCGCGCATGGTCGCCCGCGCGCCCAAGGCAAGCGCCGTGCTACCGCGATTGCGGGATTTCATCGGCGGACGGCCGGTTGTGGGCCATAACGTAGGTTTCGATCTCGGTTTCCTCAACTACGAGGCCGATCAGTGCGGCCTTTCGCCGGCATTCCCCCTCGAAGGGATCGACACCATCGCTCTGGCGCGCCGGTACATCCCCGGCATCCGCAAGGCCAATCTTGATCGAGTCGCCGCCGCGTTGCACATTTCCGTCCGTGACCGCCACCGCGCCCTGCCCGACGCGACCATCACCGCGCGGGTCTTCGCCTTGCTGCTGGCGCGTGCCCGCGAGGAGGGCTGCGAGACCCTCGAAGACCTCTATCGCGCGCTCGACGGCGTGGGGCCTTCGCGAACGCTTGCCGTCAGTCCGCGACCAACCGGCAAGATGTACTTGAACCCCGCCTGGCGGCAGCGATTCCCCACTGAGCCTGGCGTATATCTGATGAAGGACGAGCACGGCGAGGTGATCTACGTCGGGAAGGCGAAGTGCCTGCGTGACCGGCTCTCCTCCTACTACAGCCAGCCGCTGGGCTACACACGCAAGATGGACGGCCTGCTCCAGTCCGTCCACGAGATCGAGACACGCGTGCTAGGTTCCGAGTTGGAGGCGCTGCTCGTCGAGTCGAGCCTCATCAAACAGCTCCAACCACGCTACAACGTCCAGCTCCGCAATTACGAGCACTACCCTTTCATCAAGGTAGATGTGCAGCACGCTTACCCCCGCTTTTACGCCACGCGCGAGGTCGCCGCCGACGGCGCTCGCTACTTCGGCCCCTTCCGCAGTGGGCGCATCGTAGATGCCACCATCGAGCTGATTCAGAAGGTCTTCCCCGTCCGGACGTGCGTGAAGGCGCTGCCTCCGCTAGCGCCGGCAAGCGAGGTCTGCCTGCGCTATCACCTCAAGCGCTGTCCCGCGCCCTGCCGTGGCGAGCTTGATGAGGAGGCCCAGGCCGAGTATCGTAGGGCCGTCGAGGAGGCATGCGCCTTCCTTGGTGGAGAGCGAGACGACCTCATCGAGCGGCTAAAGCGCCAGATGTTCGAGGCGGCGGCGCGGCAAGACTTCGAGCGCGCCGCCCGCCTGCGCGACGCCCTCCGCGGCGCCGATCAGGTATTGCTGGGGCAACGGCTCGTCACCGGAGCGGTCGAGGCGAATAACCTGCTCATCGTCTACCCGTCCGCTGAAGCCGGCCATATCGAGATGTTCCTCATCCGGCACGGACGGCTGGCGGGCCAGAAGAGAGTCCCCCGCGACGAGGGCCAGGTAGAAGTCGAGCTTCGGGCGTTGGCCGGCGATGCCGCCGCGCTCGGCGCGCCGCCTGAGCGGGTCGGGCGCGCCGAGGTGGATCAGATCAACATCATCGCCCGATGGATCCACCATCACAGCGAGGATGACGAGCGCGCGTTCTTCCGGCTCCCGCGCAACCTGGGAGAGTCGGCGGCTGTCGACGACTTTGTGCGACGCGTCCTTACCTCGTTGGCGGAACACGCCGCTGAAGACATGCTAGCGAGTAGCGAAGATGAGCTCGAAGTCGCCAGCGTACTCACCTCTGGTGAGCCTTCCGGCGAGAGTGGCCTCCCGCTCGCGTAGTGCCGGTCATTCGCGGGCGAGCTGACGCAGTGCGCGTGTGATAAGGGCTTCGAGCGAGGTGTAGCTGTCCTCGGGCACCGCGCGAACGGCGGCTGTCGCTTGCTGTGTGGGATAGCCAAGGCCACTCAGCGCCTCGACGGCCTGGGCGCGCAGACTCCCCGGCGAAGCTGCCCCACTCGCCCCGGCCGGCGCAACCGACACCGGGAACGGCGCCAACTTCTCGAAGCGTGCTTGCAGCTCAAGCACCAGGCGCGCGGCAAGCTTCTTGCCGACGCCCGGCGTCATGCTGAGTCGGTTCACATCCTCGGTGACCACGGCATCCCGAATGCCGTCCGCGGACATGGTTGAGAGCATGGCGAGCGCGATGCGCGGGCCAACGCCGCTGACGGCGATCAACTGCTCGAACATGTCACGATCCGCTGGCGTGGCAAAACCGTAGAGCGTGATCGCGTCCTCGCGGACAAAGAGGTGGGTGTGGAGGTGGACACCCTCACCGATGGAAAGCTGCGCGAGGGTGCTTAACGGCGTGAGCACACGCAGCGTGACACCACCGACGGTCACGAGCGCGCTGTCGAGCAACTTGCCGTCCAGGGTGCCGCGGACCGCCGCAATCATAGCAACTCCTTGTCGTACATCCCCTATTTCGAGGACAGGTCCGGCCAATACCGCGCCGCGCTAGACGCGATGCGCGAGATGGGATGTATGCAGGTGACAGATGGCGATGGCCGCCGCGTCGGCGGCGTCGTCAGGCTTGGGCACGGCGGGCAGGCCAAGCAAGACTTTCACCATCTCGCCTACCTGATCCTTCGTGGCCAGCCCGTAGCCATGCACGGCCTGCTTGATGTGCATGGGCTTATATTCGGCAACGCTGAGGCCCGCCTCAGCCGCCACCAACAGAGCAACACCGCGCGCCTGGCCGACCGCGATGACGGTGGTCGTGTTCTTGGAGAAGAAAAGTTCCTCCACCGCCATCTCACGAGGCTCGTGCTCACGCACGATAGCCGTAAGCTCGCCGTAAAGCTGGAGCAACCGCCGAGGCATGTCGAGCGACTTCGGTGTCTCCACACAGCCGCAGGTGATGAGGGTGAGCTGGCTGCGATACTCCTCCACGACCGCATAGCCGAGGCGCGCCGTGCCGGGGTCGATGCCAAGTGCACGGCGCGCATGTGGCCGCAGCGAGCCCGTCCCGACCGTCTGGGCGACGCTATCCTTCATATTTCTCGGCGATCTCATTGCCGATTTCGGCATTGGTGTAGACGTTCTGTACGTCGTCCAGATCCTCCAGCCGGTCGATCAGCCGGAGCGTCTGCACCCCTTCCTTCTCGGCAAGCTCGATCTTGGTCTTGGGCACCAGCGTGCTCTCGGCGCTGAGAATCTGGATCTTCTTGGCCTCAAGCGCCTTGCGCACGTCGTCGAGCTTCGCAGGCTCAGTATAGATCGTGAGCTCTTCGTCGCCCGGCTCCGGCGCGTCCACGTCCTCGGCTCCCGCGTCGATCACCTCAAGCTGAAACTCGTCGGCATCGCGGCCGTCCAGCGCGACCGTGATGACACCGCGCGGCTCGAAGATCCAGTCCACGCAGCCGACTTCGCCGAGGTTGCCGCCGTTCTTGTTGAAGGCGCTGCGAATCTCGGCCGCCGTGCGGTTGCGGTTGTCCGTCATGACCTGCACCATGATCGCCGCGCCGCCTGGGGCATACCCCTCGTAGGTGATCTCCTCAAGGCTGACGCCTTCGCCACCGCCGCTGGCACGCTTGACCGTGCGGTCGATGTTATCCATCGGCATGTTGGCCTCGCGCGCACGCTGTATGGCCATGCGGAGGCGAAAATTCGCATCGGGGTCGGGGCCACCACCTTCGCGCACCGCGACGACGAGCTCGCGGCCGAGTCGCGTGAAGAGCTGTCCGCGCTTGGCATCGTTGACGCCCTTTTGCCGCCGGATCTGATGCCACTTCGAGTGACCAGACATAGACCGCCCCCTTGAGTTGTGAGTTCCTCTATCGCAGCGACCGGCAGCCTCGCCGCCGCTACCGGGACACAAAAACAGCCCTAACGAGCGCCTCCTTACGTGTTGAGGACGTCGCCTGGGCCGCCGAGCACCTGACGCGCCGGGGCTGGCGGCGCGCGACGATATTGTATCATCGGCCTTCCGCAAGTGCCAAACGGAGGTTGCCGTCGCCTGCGCGGCCTGTGGAGCGGAGCATGCCGCATTTTCCGCGCCGGACTTGCATCGCCATGTCGGTCATGCTATACTGCGGTGCGCGAGGGGATGTAGCTCAGCTGGGAGAGCGCGACAATCGCACTGTCGAGGTCAGGGGTTCGAGCCCCCTCATCTCCACCTCTTGGAAGCGGAAGCCTAAAGGCTTCCGCTTTTTCGTGCCTTGCTCTCCTATTGCCATCAGTGCCACTCGCACCTGTCACGCGGACGCGATCTGGCGGACCGCCTGGCGCAGAGCCTCACCCATTTCGCGGGTGGTCGCCCTGCCACCCAGATCGGGCGTCCGCACATGGCCTGACGAGGTCACCGACTCGATGGCGCGCATGAGATGGGCTGCCGCCTCGGATTCGCCCAGATAGTCGAGCATCATCTGGCCCGACCAGATCGCGCCGATGGGATTGGCGATACCCTTGCCCGCAATATCCGGCGCCGACCCATGAACCGGCTCGAACATCGCCGGCCCGCGGCGCGACTCCGGCTCGGGATGGAAGTTGGCGCTCGGCGGAATGCCCAGACTTCCTTGCAGCGCCCCGCCGAGGTCCGTCAGAATGTCCCCGAAGAGGTTCGAGGCCACCACCACATCAAGCGTCTGCGGATGGGTGACGAAACGAGCGGCCAAAGCGTCGATATGCTGCTTATCGGTTTGAATCTCTGGATACTGCCGCGCGATCTCCGCGTGAATCTCATCCCACAGAACGGGGCCGTACTGCTGCGCGTTGGACTTCGTGGCGCTGGTCACTCGACTGCGTCCTTCCCGGCGCGCCAGCTCGAAGGCGTACCGGACAATCCGCTCGATCCCCTTCCGGGTGTAGACACTCGTCTGGAGGGCTACCTCCTCGGGCAGACCGCGATGCGCACGCCCGCCGATACCAGCATACTCACCTTCAGTATTCTCACGCACGCACACGAAGTTGATGTCGCCGGGTCCGCGGCCGCGCAACGGGCCTTCGATGCCCGGCAGTAAACGGATGGGACGTAGATTCACGTAGAGGTCGAAGTGCTGGCGGATCGGCAGCAACATCTCATGCAAACTGACGTGATCCGGCACCGTAGGGAAGCCAACCGCTCCAAGGTATAGAGCGTCAAACTCCCGCAGGAGATCGAGAGCGTTTTCCGGCATCATCCGGCCAGTGCGAAGATAATGCTCGCAGCTCCAGTCAAATTGGTGTGTCGAGAGTTGAAAGTCGCCGCACACCTCGGCCAGCGCATTGAGCGTCTCCACGCCCTCTGCGATGACGTCATGCCCGATTCCATCGCCGGGCACAAGCGCGATTCGATGATGCCGCATCGTTCGTCCTTCCTCCTACCTTCTACTTCGTTTCGTCATGACAAGTCGCCGAGATATGCACTGGCTATGATAGGCACAAGCCCCGTCTCCACTGGCCGTCGTGTGCGTCGCTTCGCTTGGCTCAATACCCTTCGGGACAGGCATCCACTCCGACTGGGTGGTAACGACGCCCGCGGCCGGAAACACAATCTCAAACGCCTCGGAATCACGTCAATGATGAGGCGCCGCACGGCCGCACTGACGTGGCTCTGGCTCAGTCAAAAGAATAGTTTATGTGAGCCATAAGGGCGGCATCGAAATCGCTTCGCAAGGCACAAACGCCCAATACAAGCCGGTTTGCGCATGCCCAGCGGTTTGACACACCCTGGCACCCGTGCTACATTATCCTTTGGCGCTCTGCATCCAGTGCGGTGCGCAGTGATGCAACAATGTCACACGTTCGTGCGGTGGGAGCCGTCCCCGATGGCAGATTACATCCCGGTGATTCTCCTGATGGCCCTGGCCTTCGGGTTCGCCGTGCTGGCCACCGGCGTGACGTTCGTCTTTGGTCCGAAAAAACCGACGCCGGAGAAACTCTCACCGTACGAGTGCGGCATCCAGCAGATCGACCCCCCACGAGAGCGGTTCCCGGTGAAGTACCTCACCACGGGCATGCTCTTCATCATCTTCGACGTCGAGGCGGCGTCCATCATTCCACTGGCCATTCTGATGCGCCAGTTGAAGGCGGCGGGCTTCGTGGAGCTTATCGTTTTCGCGGTGGTTCTCGCCATCCCATTCCTGTATGTTTGGCGCAAAGGGGCCTTTACGTGGGACTAGACTCCGAGGCGCCCAAGGCGGAGGGCCAGCGCGTCAACCCCTGGGCGCCCGTTCAATATTTCTCGAATACGCAGACGCCGCGCGGCCCTCGCGTCGCCGAAAAGCCCGAGGGCTTCGGCATCATGCTGGCCCAGCTCAACAAAGTGCTCGAATGGAGTCGCAGCAACTCGCTCTGGCCGGCGACCTTCGGCCTGGCCTGCTGCGCAATCGAGATGATGTCCACCAGCTCCTCGCGCTGGGACATCTCCCGATTCGGGGCCGAAGTCTTCCGTGCCAGCCCCCGTCAGGCGGACCTCATGATCGTGGCGGGCCGGCTCTCAGTCAAGATGGCCCCGGTGCTGCGACGTATCTATGATCAGATGCCCGAGCCAAAGTGGGTGCTCGCGATGGGCGCCTGCGCGTCGTGCGGCGGCGTCTTCAACAACTACGCGATTGTGCAAGGTGTGGATAAGATCGTGCCGGTAGACGTCTACGTGCCCGGTTGCCCTCCAACGCCGGACATGCTGCTTCATGGGCTGAATCTGCTGCAGGAGAAAATCCGCAAAGGCGTCCCCTGCCCACCCGATCCCCTCGCCATCACGGGGCAGACATACCTGGGAAGCGAAGGATAGCCGGTCATGGCAGATGGACAGACAATCGCCGAGGCGGAGCAAGCGCCGCGCCCGTTCGTGCCGTCCGATCCTCTGGCCGCGCGTACGGTGGCCTATCTGCGCGAACGCTTCACCGGCGATATACTGGACGTGACCGAGCATCGTGGACAGACCTCCGTGGCCGTGCGGCCCGAGTCTATCGAGGCGGTCTGCCAAGGGCTGCGCGACGACCAGGGCTTCGGCTTTCTGTCACAGATCACGGCTGTGGACTGGCCAGAGCGCGAGCCGCGCTTTGAGGTCGTATATCATCTGCTCGCGCTCGACACCCGCGCGACGCTCCGTCTCAAAGTGCGCGTAGGCGACGAGGACACCCCGAACCCCGCGGTGCCGACAGTGACGACGGTGTGGACCGCCGCGAACTGGTATGAGCGCGAGGTCTTCGACCTTTTCGGAATTCGCTTCACAGGCC
>CAYYCB010000030.1:0-10285 GCA_964469715.1 uncultured Ktedonobacterales bacterium
GCGGCGCGGGTCAGGTCGCTGGCCAGGCGCAGCAGCGTCTCGCGCATCTCCGGCGGATCGAGCACGGTGAACGGGATTTCAAGGCCCACGAGGAACCGGGCCACCCAGTCGAGGTCCTCGGCGTAGACACGCAGCTCCACGCCCTCCGGCGTCTCCTCCACCATCGCCTGGTCAGGTGGGACTCGTCTCCGCGCCCGAGCCGCCGTCGTCTCCAGGCGCGCCCGCACCAGCCACGCGCCGAACGCCGTCGCGAGGCTGCGCTGCACGTATGCGGCGGCGTCGAACCCCGCAGGTCGCGCGAACGTCTCATCCTGCAGTTGGGCGACAGAGACCCGGTCGAGGCGGAAGACGCGCAGGTCGTCGCGCAAATGGCAGTAGCCAGGGACGTACCAGCGACCGGCGCGGTAGACGACGCCGTAGGGGTCCACGGCGCGCTCGGTGGCCGCGCCCTGTGGCGAGCGATAGCGCAGCCAGATGCGGCGGGACTGCTGCACGGCGGCGCTGAAGACGAAGAGCGTCGCCGGATCGGGCGCCGTTGTCTGCGGCTCCACGTCGAGCACGAGCGCCTGCTCCACCGCCTGTACCCGTTCGCGGAGCTGCGCGGGCAATACGCGCTGCACCTTCGCCAGCGCGCCCTCGATTGCCGGCGTGGCGAGCGTCAGCCCCATGCGCCGCGCCGCCAGCAGGCCCAGCGTCAGCGCCAGCGCTTCCTCGTCGCCGAACATCAGCGGAGGTAGCTTGAAGCCCGGCAAAAGACCATAGGCGCCATAGCGCCCGCGCTCCGCCACCACGGGGATGCCCCACTCCTGCAGCGTCGATATATAGCGGCGGACCGTCCGCGGGTCCATCTCCAGCCGCTCGGCGATTTGCGCGCCGGTGATGCGGTGATGCGCCTGGAGCAGCTCAAGCACGGTCAGCGCGCGGACGACCGGGTGCGACACGAGTTTTCACCCTCCCACCAAACACACCTTCAATTAGGACGCAGTATCGCCTATTACACGGTTACACTCAAGGAGTTGGAAGACATCGGAGCGAGCCCGATCTTTGAGATCGGACGGAGGGTTGCCGGTTATGCATCCGTACCTGACCGAGACGCTCAATCGCGGACACCGAGAAGATCTGTTGCGTGAGGCAGAAGGTGAGCGTCTGTTTATGGAGCTGAGCCGCCAGGAGATGCGGCGGCGTCCACTCGTTGGTGGCGTCGGGTTCGCACTCATCCGCGCCGGGGCGTACCTCACGCGACACGTCTACCGGACGGCGTAGCACACGCGCAGGCGGGTGTGAGACAGGCGGCCACTTCATCGGGCAAGACGGCCCAGAGGTGGCCGCCTCGTCATACGTGCGGCTTGATCCCCCTCCTGTTCCAGCGGTAGCGCCGCGTCACGCTCGCTGCGGGAGTCTGACGCAGATTGCCGCTTGACAGCATGGCCGCTGGAAGGCATAGTGATTGTTAGAGGTTTGTTGCTGGTTTCGTAGTGTGTATTTGGAGGTTGTGCTCTGCAGTCGCGCGGGCAGATCGGTTGCCGCGCTGGCCATCGGTAAGCGAAAGGGGCGGTCCATGCGGAGTCTGGCGAACGAGTTCAGAGCGTTCATTCTGCGAGGCAACGTCATCGACCTGGCGGTCGCGGTCGTCATCGGTGCGGCCTTCGGGGCGGTCATCACGGCGCTGGTGGCCGACGTCATTATGCCCCTCATAGGCATTTTCGGCGGCAAGCCAACCTTCGACCAGTATTACTGGACCGTCAACGGCAGCCAGATCAAGGTCGGCTCTTTCCTCACAGCGTTGGTCGCCTTCCTCATCATCGCGGCCGCCATCTTCTTCCTCATCGTCAAGCCGATGAACATGCTTGCGAGCCGCCGCAAGACGGAGACGCCGGTCGCAGAGACCACGCGCGAGTGCCCCTACTGTCTCAGCAAGATCCCTGTGAAGGCTAGCCGCTGCGCGTTCTGCACCCAAGAGGTGCCGATGCTCGCCGGGGTCTCCGCTGAGTTGAACGCTTAGCTGTTCCCACTACGCACACCTTACCGCGACGGCGCCCGAAGGCGATTGGCAAATCGGGCGCCGTCGCGCGTTGTGTCTTGCATGTCCACACCCCCAAATACCCACCCTATTTGGCTCTTTGCCGTCGCACCGCTAGAATACGCCTCAGTTGAGGGTGCCGTGACGAGGAGGCGGGTGGATGCGACGGGGCGCACCGACGGCGCGACGATTGGCGCTGGCGCTCAAGGCGGCGCTCCTTGTCTCGCTCATGGTCGCAACCCTCAACGCGTGCGCGAGCGGCGTCACGACATCGCGGCCTACCCCGTCGCCGCTGCCGGTGGTGACGCTTCCCTCGCCCCTCGCTGCCTACCATGTCTACATTAGCGACCTCTCCACGGGGGACGTCGTCCTTCTCGGCGCTTACACCTATCAGGTCTCCCGCAGCGTCCACGGTCTCGCGCTCTCCGCGGACGGTCGCACGCTCCTCGTCACCGACGTGAGCAATAATCGTGTGGTCGGCCTCGCGGGCGCTGGCTCCGGCGTCCCTACTTCGCGATTCGCGACGGTTGGCGCACAGCCGGTGCACGCCGCGGCAACATCTGATGGGAAGACGCTCTTCGTTACCAACTTTGGCGGCGCCAGTGTCTCAGTGGTGGATACCGCCACCTGGACCACGCGCAAGGAGATCGCCGTCCTCGACCGGCCGCACGCCATCATCCTCTCACCTGACGGCCACTATGCTTACGTGACGTGCTACGGTGGCGCAGCCATCGCCGTGCTTGACACCGCCCGCGAAGATCTGGCCGCCACGATCCCGCTCCCCACGCCATCCGCGCCGTATGGCCTCGCCCTCTCAGCCGACGGGCGCTACCTCTACATAGGCGATAATCTCAACAACAAGCTCTTCGTCCTCGACACTGCCAGCCGGCAAGTCCTCGCTCGCGTTCCCGTTGGTGCGAAACCGGCACTTCTCGCGCGCTCATCTGACGGCACGCGGCTCTACGTCGCCAACGGCCAGTCCCATAGCGTCACTGTGCTCGACCTCGCCCGCGATCCCGCACATCCCGTCCCGCTGCGCGACGTACCGGTGGATGGGTATCCCCACGGTCTCGCCGTCACGCCGGACGGCCGCTATGTCGTCGTCGCGAACACGATCAGCGGCAATCTCTCGGTCATCGACGCGGCATCGGACCTCGTCATCGCCACCATCGCAAGCCCCGTCCTGCGCTATCCCAACGACGTGCTCATCACCAGCTAGGCGCGCCCGGCGTACGCCCTGACCGCGGCCCACCAACATTCAGCATTATGGAGGGAATATATGCTGGCATTGCGCCCGATGACGGAACAGGAGTACGCCCGCTTCCGCGCTGTGCTCGACGAGCACTACCCGCGCGAGCGGGCGCGCAACATGGGTACACCGCTCGCAGAGGAACGTTCAGCCTCGACCAAGCAGATCAACGACCTCCTACCGCAGGGCCACCAGACGCCTGGCCACTTCTTCTGGGTTGTGGCGGATGAAGTCGGCGCACCTGTGGGCCAGTTGTGGATCGCCGTGGACGAGGCCAAAGGCCAGGCCTTCATCTATGACATCGCCATAGACGAAGCCGCGCGAGGCAAGGGCTATGGCCAGCAGGCGCTGGCCCTGCTCGACACCGAAGTGCGCCAACTGGGCCTGCGGCGCATCGTGCTCAACGTCTTCGGTGATAATACCGTCGCGCAGCATCTCTATCGCAGCGCGGGCTACCAATCGGTCGCCATCCTCATGCGCAAAGATCTCTAATCTCCGCTCGCCCTCCGCTACCCATCTGAGCCTCCGGCGGCTATTCGCCTTCTCGGCGCATCGCAGCGAGCCAGTGAGCGCGGACCCTGGCGGACAACGCCGCGTCTGCGAGCAATGCGGCGCGGAAGTCTGAATGTTCGGAGGCGTTTGGAGCGCCCCTGCTCAGTGCTGTCGCGATCTGGTCTTCAGGATTACCCAACGTTGCGGCGAGTCGTGCGATCAGCGCCGCGGGCACGTCGCCCGGCGCGAGCGGCGTCGCGTCCAGCCAGTGCACTAGCCCTGGCGTCAGCTCCAACGCGCCGGCGAGCGCTTCAACCGTCAACCCGCGGTCGCCTACGAGGTCGATCAGGCGTGGGGTGCTAGCGTGATACCGTTCGCGTATCTCGGCTACGCGCCGCGCTTTGTCCTTCTCCGCGACTTCGGGGAAGATGAGATCGAGCGCGCGTCTGGTACCCACCGAGAGCTGGGCGCCTCCGGCCTCCAACGGTGTACTCGCTGCGTCATCCAGGTATTCAGCCGCGAAGGCCGCCAGATCCGCGGCGTACTGTGGATATGCGGCGATATACTCCGCCAGGCGCGGGTTGCGCCCCGCTTCGCGCTCGGTTACGAAGCGCTCCTCGATGGCGAGTAGCTCCATATCTGGCGCTAGTTGCTCTGGCGCCAGCTGCTCCACGGACCGCTTTCCGCGCTTGCGGGCGGGGCGCCTTCCTTCTGCGCTCATCTCTTAGCCCTCCACCTCTCTCTAGCCACCCACCTCACCATACGCCATGCGCAGCCGCTGATACGCGCTCCGTAGATAGTTTCGCACGCTGCGCGTCGTGACGCCCAGAGTTGCCGCGATTTCGTCCTCTCGTGCCTGCCCCCAGTACCGTAACACAACGGCCAACCGCTCGCGTTCGGGCAACGCCAATACCTGCGTGCGCAGATCGGCCATTTCCGCCGCCGAGAAATAGTCCACCGAGTCCGCAAGCTGAATGCCGCCATCGGGCGTTCCGCCATCATCGCTGTCGTCGCTCTCCGTCCTCAGGCGCGTGAGCAGGCGCGGCAGCACGCGATTCGGGCGCAAGACGCCCACGCGCACCCAGTAGCCGTGTTGTTCCATGTAGGACGCGGCGGTGTGGCGCTGGGCATAGGCTAGTGCCCGCGAGAAGAAGATCTCCCACCCTTCATTTGTGCCCTGCGCCACTTCCTTCCAGAGGCGCATCGCCAACTCCTGCATCAGGTCGTCGCGCACCCCTTCCGCCTCCGTGCCGCGAAGCGCGGGGGTCCGGCGCACCACCCCATCGGCCCACTGGCGATTGCCCGCCTCGATGCGCAGTAACAGCAGCGTAAAGAGGTCGCGCGGGCGCGATGCATCGCCGTGCCGAATGGCAATCCGAAGGAAGTGAGCGAGTGCGCCAAGGGAGACCACCTGCGTACCCTGCGCGCGCAGTCGGGCCCAGAGCAGCGGCGATCCCCACGGTGGCAGCGAAGCTAGCTCTCCCTCCAGCCGTTCCCTCGCCAGCCGTACGAGCTCTGTGCAATCCGGCTGTGCCGCCCGCCCGCCCTCGCGTGGCGCAGCCTCCTCGCCCGCCACAAAAAACCTCCCACTCGCTCTGCAAACCCGTCAATTCGGCACGGCATGTGCGACGCAACCGGCGCTCGGCCGCCTTGTATTGCGTCGCGCAAGTATACGGCGGCCCTGCTCGTTCGTCAAATAATCAGAGGCTCCCGTTCTCGTATTCCTGTTGCCGTTTTGGATGGGAGTATACACGCATAATAGAGGGGGAGATTCCGCATTGCGTGGAACGCCGGAAGGCAGAGGACTGGCGTTCAGGCGCTTTGGCGGCTCGCACCGTTTTACTTTCCAGTGCAATTCGTGGTGACGTATGTCGCCCTTTCATGAAGCAGGAATTCTATGCCGCAGCCAACCCCACCGTCCGCCGACCGTCGCGTCCAACTCGCTGAGGCGCTGACCGTGCTCCGCGCGGCCGGTGTGGCGCCCCTGACACGTCCGCGGGCGCTCGCCGCGGCCCGTGCCATGGGTTACGCGCTCACGCTGCCCGAGTGGTACGCCGCGGCCTGGGATCTTGAACGTGAGGGCGCCTACGTGCGCCGTGGCGACGGGGACGGTGAGTGGCTGGAGCCAGTCGGTCCGGCTACCGAGGAGAAGATCGCCGAGTCGGTGCCGCTGCTCGCGCGGCCATGGGTCTCGGGCGCGCTGCGGACGGAACTGGGGCGGCTGCATGATCCGGCGGCGCTCAAGGCGCTGGCCGCGACACTTGAGGAGCACGACGACGCCGAGGCGGAGCGCTGTCTGCGTGACGCCCGCGAGACGGATCCCGAAGATTTGGAGTCGCTCATCTCGCTCGGGCGCATTCTCGCGCGCCGCGGCGACTACATCCCCGCACGCCGCTTTGTCGAGCGCGCCTTGCGTGCCGCACCTGATAACCTCGAAGCCCAGGTTCTCCTCGCCAACATCCTCGACGACCTCCAACTTCGCGCGCTGGCCCGCGAGCGCTACCTCCGCGCCATCGAGCTTGCCCCCAACAGCGGTGTCGCCCACTATAACTATGGCGTCCTGTTGCTGCGCGAGGAGATGCGCGCCGACGCCGAGCTTCACCTGCGCCGGGCCGCTGAATTGCTGCCCGACGACGCTGCTATGACGACCACGCTTGCCACGGCCGTCATCGAACGTGGCGACATGGTCGAGAGTGAGCGGTTGTTGCGCCGCGCGCTGGCGCTAGATCCCGATAACGCTCGTGCCCACCGCCACTATGGACTCTTGCTGGCCAGGGGTGGCCGAATGCCTGAGGCCCGCGCCCATCTGGTTGCCGCCGTGGAGCTTCGCCCCGACGACACACCTATGCTCATGCAGCTCTGCACCGCCTTGGACGACCTGGGCCGCCATGACGAGGCAGTGACGCTCTTCCGCGAGGCCTGCCTGCGCAATCCCGACCAGGCCGAGGCGTTCTTCCAATGGACGCTGCGGCGCGATCCCCATGACAGCGCCGCCCTCCTCAACCTTGCCCTGCTCTATATCAACGCCCGCCGCTGGACCGATGCCGAACCGCTGCTTGAGCGCGCCATCGCCAACACACCTGGCAACGCCCAGGCCGTTCGCCTCTATGGCATCGTCCAGGCGGAATTGGGACACGCCGCCCGTGCAGAGGGCAGCCTGCGCCATGCCCTTGAGCTCGACCCGAAGGACTCCGTCGCCCGCGACCGGCTTGTCGCCCTGCTGATCGAAGACAACCGTTCCGGCGAAGCGGTCGCGCTGCGTCGTGAGGCGGCGCTTGCCCAGCCCGAGAGCGTCCCTGCCCTGGTGGCGCTCGCCGTCGCGCTGGATGACGCCGGGCAAAATGCCGAGCCGGAGCAGCTCTTGCTCAAGGCCATTCGCCTCGCGCCAGACGACCCCACTCCCTACGCCGCCTACGGCATGCTTTTGCTGCGCCTGGGGCGTCTGCCCGAGGCCGAGCGCAATCTTCGTCTCGCGCTTGACCGCGCCCCTGACGATACCGATGTCCAGGCGCGCTACGCACTCGTCCTCACGCGCCAGGGACGCGAGGCCGAGGCGGAGCGCCTGCTGCGACAGGCGCTCGACCGCAAGCCCGAGGCGCCAGGGCTCCTCACGCAGCTCGCTCTGCTGCGCGGGCGGCGCGGCTGGTCGGGCGAGGCCGAGGCGTTGCTGCGCCGTGCGTTTGATCTCGATGCGCGCAATGCGCGGCTCGCGCAGACGCTTGGCGAGCTGCTTGAGAAGCGCGGACGCATGGACGAGGCCGAGCAGTTCCTTGCTCAGGCGGCGCGCCAGTTGCCCAACGACGCCGAGGCTCACCTCACCTTCGGCCAGCACCTGCTGCGCCGTGGCGACGCCCTGCGCGCCGAAACGGAGCTGCGCCTCGCGGTCAAGCTTGCGCCTGAGAGCGCCGCCGCCACCGCCGCCCTGGGCAAGGCGCTTGCCGAGCGCGGTCTGCTGGATGAGGCCGAGCAGCAGATCAAACGCGCCATTCGCCTGGACGGCGGCAACCCTTCGCACTATGTCGAGCATGCGCTGCTGCTGGAGCGGCGCGACCAACTTGTGGAAGCCGAAGCGAATCTGCGTCGCGCCATCTCGCTCGACCCCGGCCTGGCCGCGCCGCGCATGGAGCTGGCGCGCCTGCTTGAAGAGCAGGGCGAGACGGCCGCCGCCGCCGAGCTCTACGCCCAGGGCGCCGAGAGCGATCCTGAGGGCGCCGAGGCGTTCTTCCGCCGCGAGCTCAAGCGCAATCCCAACGATCCGAGTGCGCTCGTCAATCTCGGCAACGTGCTCGCGCGACAGGGTGACTTCGACGACGCCGAGCGCCTCTATCGCCGCGCGCTCCGCCAGGAACCGGACGACGACGTCACGACCATCAACCTTGGCTTGCTGCTGCACCGTGCCGGTCGCCAGGAGGAATCTCTGCGCCTGCTCCAGCGGGCCGCCGCGCTCCGCCCCGAGGATGCGCGCATCCATCTCATCCTCGGCGACGCCCTCGCCGGGCTTGAGCGACCGGAGGAGGCCGAGTCGGCCTATCGTCGCGCCCTCACGCTCGACCCTAAGCTGACCGATGCCCTGGTGAGTCTAGCCAATCTGCTCGACACGAGCGGTCGCGCGAAGGATGCCGAGCAGTTTTATCGCCGTGCGCTCGCTCTTGATGAGGCCAACCCAGAGGCGCACTACCACTACGCCATCCTGCTCAGCGGCATAGGCAAGTCACACGAGGCGGAGCGCCACTATCGCCGTGCCATCGAGCTAGAGCCCGAAGCGCCGGGGCCGTATCTCGGCCTTGGACGCTTCCTTGCGCGTCACGAGCGCTGGGGTGAGGCGCGCGACGCCTACCGCCGATGCGTCGAGCTTGGTCCTCGCGACGCAGACGCCTGGCTCGAATACGCCACCGTGCTCACCATGCTGGATGACGGAGAGCGTGAGGCACGCGCCGCGTTCGAGCGCGCCCGTGCGCTCAGTCCGCGCAACGCGCTCATTCTCTATCATTACGGCGCTGCGCTCCACGAGTGGGGCGATCTCTTCGCCGCTGAGTCGCAGCTCCGTGCCGCTCTCGCCCTCAAGCCGAGCATGATGGAGGCGCGGCTGGCGCTGGGTGAGGCGCTCGACGCCGCCGGCCGACGCGCCGACGCCCATGCAGAATATCGCCGCGCGGTAGACCTCGCCCCAGAGGATGCGGAGCCGCATCTCGCGCTCGGCGGCTCCTTTCTGCGGCTTGGCGACCGTGTCGCCGCGGAGGCCGAGTTGCGCCGCGCCCAGGAACTCGATCCCGCCCTCGCCGAGGACGACGGCATCCTGGCGCAATTCGGCCTTGCCGCTCCTGATGTCCAGCCCGCCGCCACCGCGCCGGGTACGGCGGGCGCCGGCGTTGACAGCCCGTGGCCCGAAGCGCGGCCATCCGCGCCGGAGGACGATGCTGACGCGCCGGATCGCGGCACTGCCGATGTAGCACTCACGAGCGCTGATCCGCAGCCTTCAGGCGTGCCTGTCGTCGCCTCAGAAACCCAGGCACAGGCCGAGACGCGCGTCGTCACACTCACCGAGGTGAAGCCGTCTTCGGGCGCCGTGCAGCCCCCCGACGCCTCCGATGCGAGCGCATCCTCTGCGCCGCAAGGTGCGGCCCAGACGCCCGGCGAGCCGCCCACGAAGGACGTGCCCCGGCGCGAGCGCAGCCGCCGCCCTGGCCTCATCGCCCGCCTCTTCCACTGGGGACGCGACTGACGCGTGAAAATTGGGCCGGTCGCCCCATGTCCACGGGGGCCAGCTCTGTGCCGTTGCTTCGGCGCCGAGAAGCCCTCCTACAGCGGCCCTGGCGGACCTAGAGGGATAACCTGCCGGCCGTCAGCGGTTCATCCGCCGCGCCCGCCGCCGGCAGCCAGCGATCAAGTATGGCGTGCAGCTTATCGAGCGTCACCGGCTTCGTCACGTAGTCGTCCATCCCCGCTGCGAAGCACCGCTCGCGGTCGGCGTCCTGTTCGCTGGCCGTCATCGCGATCACCGGCAGCCGGCGCGAGGTGCCCGCTTCACCGGCGCGGATCATCCGCGTCGCCTCGTAACCGTCGAGCAGTGGCATGTTGCAGTCCATGAGCACGACGGCGTAGTGTTCCTCAGCCAGTCGCGCCAGTGCTTCCTGCCCGTCCGACGCGGCATCTACTACGCAGCCCAGCTTCGCAAGCTGCAAGAGCGCCAGCTTGCGGTTGACGAGATTGTCCTCTGCTAGCAAGACCCGTCCGCGTCCCGCGAGCGATGCTTCGCGTGCCGTCGTCTCCATGTCTCGCGCCTCCATATTGCCGGTATCTCCGGTCGGCTTCCCCGCCGCGTCCCCTCCTTCGCGACGTTCGACACCCCGCATTCGGGCGCCCCAACCCTCCCTACGCACACGCCATGCAATCGCTGTGACAAACGCGCCATTTCGCTGGCCTCGGACAAGTCTTGCCGTTGATCGCCGCAAGCGTTCTGTCGAAAAGTGCGCTATTCACGGCAGCCCGCGCGTTCTACAATGTAATCAGACCGTTCAGCTTCA
>CAYYCB010000030.1:10385-13266 GCA_964469715.1 uncultured Ktedonobacterales bacterium
GTCCCCCACAAAGTCGCGCCATGAACCGAACTGACCGCCTCCTCGCCATAGTGCTCGAACTCCAGGCCCGGCGCCACGCCCGCGCCCAGGACCTCGCCAGCGTCTTCGAGACCAGTGTCCGCACCATCTATCGCGACCTCCAGGCGCTCGGCCAGGCGGGCGTCCCCCTCACCGCCACGCCCGGCCGTGGATATGCCCTCATGGAAGGCTACTTCCTCCCGCCACTCAGCTTCACCACAGACGAGGCCACGCTCTTGCTGCTCGGCGCGGACGTCATGTCCCAGAGCTTCGACGCCCAATATCGCTCCGCCGCCCAGGCCGCCGCTCGTAAGATTGCTGGTGTGCTGCCAGACCGGCTGCGCCCTGAGGTCGCATCGCTGCGCGAAAGCATCCACTTCGGCTTCGAGGGCAACGCCCTCCGCCCTGACGCCGCCGCCAAGCTCCAGCAGCTTCGCCGTGCCATCCTCGCCCGCGTAACCGTGCGCTTCCGCTACTTCGCCCGTCACTCTAGTCACGCTCACGCTGGATCTCCTGTCGACGGCCTCCACATGGCTCGCTTGCGTGAGGCCGATCCCTACGCCCTCGGTTACCTCGGTAATTCCTGGTACCTCACCGCCTACTGCCACCTGCGCCGCGACATTCGCAACTTCCGTCTCGACCGCATGGAAGACCTCACGCTTCTCGAACGCATCTTCGACCGTCCCGCCGGTTTCCAGGCCCAGGGACGCAACCTCTTCGAGCCGGGCAGCTTCGATGTCCGCGTCCTCTTTGCCCCCGAGGTCACGCGCTGGGTGCGCGAGGCGCCTTCCTTCTTCGCCATCGCCGAAGAAGAGACCCCGGACGGCCTGCTCGTGACCCTCCACGTCCGCCACGAGGACGAAATCCTCCAGTGGCTTCTCGGCTGGGGACGCCATGCCCGCGTCCTCGCGCCCGACACGCTCCGTGCGCGCGTCGCCGCCGAGGCCGAGGCCATGCTCCGCGCCCATCGCTAGCTCGCGATCGTTTCAGCGCACCCCTCACGCGATATGCCGGATTCGCCCTCGCCGTGGCTCACCCTCTGCCTTTGCGGCCCACAGCGACGCCCAAAGGACGACCCCCTAGCGGTGGACCCGGAGGTGGCGAGGGCGGCTGAGAGGCAGAGCGATGGGCAGGAACATCGGCATGGTGAACGGGGTGGACGGCGGACGACTGGCACATGGCCGTGCGTTGTCGGATACAGCAGGCGCCTCGGCTGCGCTGGCCGCCGAGCGCGTCCGTGCCAGTGTGCGTGAGCTTGCGGATGAGCTTGGCGCAGATGCGGCCCGCGATCTGGTGGAGATGTACCGCGCCGTGGCGCCGAGCCAGCTAGACGCGCTGCGCGCGGCGGCCGACGCGAACGATGCCGTCGCGCTTGGCCGCGCGGCCCACACGCTGAAATCGAGCAGCGCGGCGTTGGGCGCGGTGGACCTTGCCGCCCTCTGCCAGGTGATGGAGCAGCGCGGCGAAGCCGGAGAAGGAGCCAGCCTCGCATCCTTGGTTGCTCAGGCGCAGGAGTCGTTCGCGGCGCTCGGAGGCGCGTTCGACGCGGCAACCGCCCAGCTAGCCCAGTAGCCGCGCCGCATCCCTCCAACTAACCTCGTCGGGAACAATCAGCCGTTTGGCCCGACGCTGGTATGGCGCACGCGATAGATACAAGCAAAGCGCCGACGTGACCAACAGGCGTGAGGCGGAATGACAGGAGGCGGCCAATGGCACGTGTGCTCGTGATCGACGACGACCCCTTCATCGCGCGGCTCGCCGCCGCCAAGATCGCCCAGCTTGGCCACGAGGTCGAGACCGCGGCCGACGGTCGCGACGGGTTGATGCGGGTCCAGGGGCAGCACCCTGACCTCATCCTGCTCGACCTCATGATGCCGCTCATGAGCGGCATGGAAGTCTGTCGCGCCATCCGCGCCTCCGAAGAGAGCCGCGATACCCCCGTCATCATGCTCACCGGCAAGGTGCAGGAGCGCGACATCGAGGCTGGTTTCGACGCCGGCGCCACCGACTACCTCACCAAGCCGTTCAGCCCTCGCGAGTTGCAGGCGCGCGTCCAGGCGCACCTCAACCGCGCCTCGCACATGCACTGATTCGCTCCGAACTCTTCGTGCGACTGTCGTTCGCTTTCCTATGGCCCTCGTTCGTGAGAGCGTGGCGCCGAGGTAAAGCCAAGAAAGGCCTCGCGCCGTGAACGTTGCCCTCATATTCATGCTGCTCGGATCGCTCGTCCTGCTCGCGCAGCTCACGCTGCTCGTCGCGGGCAAACTCCTGCGCGACCGGCGTGAGGCGGCGGCGCGGCGTATACAAGCCATCTTTGACGACGCGATTGTCGCCCTCGTTGCCGCCGACGCCGACGCCGACGCCCGGCAAGCCTTCCGCGCGCTGCTGCCGCCCGACCCAGAGTCGCGCTACGAGATCGCCGCGCTGACCCTCGCCTACCTTGCTCGCGTGCGCGGCGTTGTGCGTGACGGAGTGCGCGCGCTCTTCGAGGAGGCCGGCTTCGTCACCCACTACCGTTTGCTCCTCGCTTCGGACCGCGAAGAAGATCGCCTGCTGGCGACCGCCGCCCTCGGACAGCTCGGCGCGGTCGAGACCTACTTCGAGATCGCCTCAATGCTGCGCGATCCCGCCCTGGCCGTGCGGCTTCAGGCCCTCAACGCACTTGGCGACCTCGGCCACGCTCCCGCGGCCGTCCCGATCCTGCGCGCCTTCGCCACACACGAGGTTCCCCGCGGACCCTCCGCATTGAGCCTCCTGCGGTTGGGAGCGGAGGCCGCGCCCTACCTCATCGACCAGCTTACACATCCGGTTCCCGCCGTGCGTTCGCTTGTCGCTGAGGTCATCGGCCACCTCGAATGGGCGG
>CAYYCB010000030.1:13366-15522 GCA_964469715.1 uncultured Ktedonobacterales bacterium
GTTCCCGCCGTGCGTTCGCTTGTCGCTGAGGTCATCGGCCACCTCGAATGGGCGGCAGCCGCACGCCATCTCGCTGTGCTGCTGCGCGACGAGGAGGACGAGGTTCGCCTGTATGCCGCACGCGCGCTGGAGCGTCTTGGAGTGGATGACGTCGCCACTGAGCTGATTGCCGCACTCGCTGATCCCGTCCCTGCCGTCCGCGCGGCCGCCGCTGCCGCTCTCGGTCGGACCGGCGCTCCCGTGGTCCCCTACGCCTTGCGCCGTGCGCTCGCCGATCCTGACCCTGAGGTCGCCCGAGCGGCGGCAGCCGCGCTCGCCTCGACTGGCGCTGTCGGCATGAATGCCCTCATCGCGGCCCGCGCCAGCGCAGTCGGACCTTTCGGCAGTGTGGCAGCTCGCGACCAGTTCGACCGACTCGCCGTCGCCGGGCGGATGCCCATTGCCAGTGAGCCGCTCTCTGCGGAGGCCATCTGATGCACACGCTGCTCACACTGCTGGCGTGGTACAACGCCGCCGTCCTCGCCTATTTCGCCGTCGCGGTGCTCATTTATTTCATCCTTCTCGCGACGAGCGCCCACGAGGTGATCCGCCAGGGCCGCGCCGCGCGCCATGCCGATCTCGACGAGCTGCTCGTCTCGCCACTCACGCCCGCCATCGCCATCATCGCCCCGGCCTATAACGAGGGCGCCGGCATCGCCCAGAGTGTGCGCTCGCTCCTGGCCCTGCGTTACCCCAATCACGAGGTCATCGTCGTCAACGACGGCTCGTGCGACGACACCCTTGATATTCTCAAGCGCGAGTTCGCCTTGCGCCCGATTGACGCGCTCTATCATGCCTCCGTGCCCTGCCGCCCGGTGCGCGGCGTGTACATCTCGCCGCTCGAACCCGCGCTCACCGTCGTGGATAAAGAGAACGGCGGCAAGGCCGACGCCCTCAACTGCGGCCTCAACGTCGCTCGCGCCTCCCTGTTCTGCAGTATCGACGCCGACTCCCTGCTCGAACCCGACGCCCTGCTGCGCGTCGTGCGACCCTTCGTGGACGACCCCGAGGGCGTCGCCGCGGTCGGCGGTATCGTTCGCATCGCCAACGACGTCAGCGTTGAGCGCGGCTCACTCACCACCATCCGCCTCCCCAGTCGCGCGCTGCCCATGTTCCAGGTGATCGAATACATGCGCGCCTTTCTGGCCGGCCGCGCGGGGTGGTCCGCTCTCAACAGCCTCCTCATCATCTCCGGCGCCTTCGGCCTCTTCCGTCGCGACCTCGTGCTCGACGTCGGCGGCTACACCGTCGGCTGCCACGGCGAAGACGCCGAGCTCGTCACCCGCATGCATCGTCGCCTGCGCGAGCTGCGCCGGCCATACAAAATGGTGTTCCTCTCCGATCCTGTCTGCTGGACCGAAGCGCCCGAAACGATGCGCGTGCTCCGCCGCCAACGCCGCCGCTGGCATCGCGGCCTCGGCGAGACGCTGCGCCTGCACCGCGACATGTTCCTGCGCCCGCGCTATGGCTCCGTCGGCTCTCTCGCCTATCCGTACTTCTTCTTCATCGAGCTACTCTCCCCAATCGTCGAGGCCACCGGCTACGTCACCCTGCCCCTCGCCTGCCTCCTCGGCGCGCTCGACCCGCGCATGGCGCTCGCCCTGCTCGGCGTCGCCCTCGTCTACGGCCTCGTCCTCTCGATAGGCGCCCTCGCGCTAGAGGAATATCGCCACCATCGGTACCCGTCCTGGCGCGACCTCGTACGCCTCTGCGCCTTCACCCTCGCGGAGAGCTTCGGCTACCGCCAGCTCACCGTCCTCTGGCGCCTCGAAGGCCTGCTCGACCTCCTGCGCCACAACGACAATTGGGGTGTGATGGAGCGTCGTGGCCTGGGGACGCGCTGATGGACCGATTCGCGCCCCCGATTCGAAATCAGGTGCTGGTATCTCGTGCGGGCTTCAGCCCGCGGCGGCCCTGCGCCGGCCCCTTCAGGGCCGCGACTGGCAACCCCGCGCCGGCCCCTTTCAGGGCCGCGACCGCCAACCCCCTTTGAGCGCCGCGACCGCACACGACACCGTCCCTGTCGGAATCGGTACCACATGGAAAAGGCCGGCTCCCTTCGGGGAGCCGGCCGATGGTCAGATGTGCCGTGAGCCGGAGGTTACGGCGTCACCTGG
>CAYYCB010000030.1:15622-19529 GCA_964469715.1 uncultured Ktedonobacterales bacterium
GGGAGCCGGCCGATGGTCAGATGTGCCGTGAGCCGGAGGTTACGGCGTCACCTGGCTGATGCGCGTGGACCAGTTGCCGAGCGGTGCGCGGGTGTGGCCGCACGTCCGATCCGCCTGGTACTGCGCAACGGTGCAGGTCTGGGCAATGTATTCGGACGCCATCCAGATGGTGTTGCCGTCCACCGCCGTCGCGCCGTAATCGCCCCACCGGGGCCGGCCGCCGTATTCGGTGAAACCGTCCGTCGGCCCTGCGCCCGCGGCGGCGATTTGGACGTCGCCAGCGCCAACGAGAGCGTCGATGCCGGCGTAACCCGCGCTCGGGTAGTAGTCGTCGCCCGAGACGGTGAAGGCCATGACACCGCGGCCATTCTCCAGCACACCGATTGCCGGATACGACAGGTTGTTGTTAGCCAGCGCCAGCGTGCCCTGCAACGCTAGCTTCGAGCTGCCCGGATTGACGACGTAATACGCGATACCAGCCTTATGCTGGCCGCCCACGATCACGTCGGTATCCAGCGCGCCCCACACCTTGCCGTTCGCGTACGTCACCTGCTGCATGCGGGTGTCGTTGGTGTCGAGCACACCTTCGGGCCGACCGGAAAGCTGACCCTGCGGATAGTCACCAGCCTTCTGGTTCGCCTTCGGCGGCATCGCATATTGATCGACCGTGAGAGCGGAGTTCGCCAGCGTGAGGGTCGGGCTGTTCGAGGCGAGAGACGACGTGTTGGCCAGCGACCAGAGCACAATCGTGTTGCTCGTGCCTGTCCCGCTGCAGACCACTCCTGAGTCGCACTGCGCCTCGTCAGCCGCCGTGGAGCTCAGGAAATACTCCGTGCCGCCGTTGTCGTCCGCGAACTGCGTGGCGGGCGACTGCGCGGGCCATACGGTGAAGCCGGGCTTGCCGCCGGGCGCCGCCGTGGAGGTGTCGAACTGCGTCACCGAGATGCTCGACGCGCCGGAGGCGAGCTGGGCGTTCGAGATGGCGTAGATCTGCGCGCCGATGTAGGCGTCGCCGAAGAACTCGTACTCATTGGTCGTCAGGTAGACGCCGTTGCGGTCCACACCGATGTGCGGATAGTCGCCGAAGCAGAAGCCGCCGGTGCAGTGGTGGTCGGGCGTGCCGTCGGTCCCATTGTCCTGCACGGGGAGCTTGTAGATCGTCCACGTACCTGTCGGGTCGGACGAATTGCTCACGGCGATGTCGAGGTGATTGTTGCCCGTGTAAGAACCGTTCGGGCGCGTGTCGAGCGTCAGCACCACCTGCACGAATCGCCCCGTGGTCTGGTCGTACGCGCAGACGGGATCGGTCACGAACGGCCCACGAACGAAGGTGTGACGGTTGATCGCGGCCTGATAGCCATAGAAGGTGTTGAGGTCAACCGGGCCCTTCAGCGTGTTGCCCGTGGTGTCATACACCGCCAGCACATCGTTGACCGACTCCAGGATGTAGCCGTTGCCGACGCACAGACCCTGATCGGGAGGCTCGACGGTATATTGGTTGCCGCCGTTGGCGAAGCGCTGCTGGTAGAGATTCAGGCCCTGGAAGCCGCCGTTGAGGACAGGATTGGACTTCGCCGGCTTGCTGTCGCTTACTTGCCTGCCATTGCCCGTGGTCGCCCCGCTGTTGCTGCGGTCGACGCCACGGAATGTGCTGTTGCTCCCGCCGGTTCCCGACGCGTCCTCTCCGACCGTTCCAGGGAACTCGACACTTTGCACGGCCACATCGCCGCCCGGCGCGGCGGAATCGAACGAGCTTGCGCCGATGCTGCTGATTTGGCGCGTAATGCCGCTGATGCTGGCGGCGTGTGCGGCGCGCGGCTGCACGGCGAACACCGCCGCCCCCGCCAGCGACAACACTGCGACACCGCTCGCCCCGAGCAGCATCGCACGCTTCGAGAGTCGCATGGATACCCCTTTGTGATTCACCTAGCCCCGAGCAGAAGGCTCGAAGCTCAGACCAATGGGCGGCCCCCATCGGTCCCGCATCCAGGAGAAGCTCCCTAGGGTCAAAGCTCTGAAGAAAGTTCACCCACCGAGGCAACGCCAGCTTGGAGGGATGCCGACCAAGCGCGTGCCGACGAGCACAAGCGGCTCGTCTCCCCACCTCTCCTTCCACCCTTCGCGCCTCACACCGGCGCGTTCCCGTCCTGCGGGCCACACTGCGCGACAATCGAACGGTACAACGTGTGATAATTAGATAACTACGCAGGGGCGTATTGGTAACATCCTCTGGCCGCGCGATAGTATGCGTCGGCGCGCTTCACGTCCCGCTTCTTAGGTAATCGGCTCCGGCTCACGGCGCTTATGGAAGGGCCCCTCTGCATGTCAGGGCGTCCACCGCGCCATGAATTTGACATACCGGTAGAATTAATCTCATTCATCCCCTTGTCAAAGGCACATCATACCTGTATGATAACTGTCACTGGTCAGCCGCTCTCTTGGTGGTAGCGCCAGAACGCCACAATCGCAGATCACCCGTAGTGCAGCGATCGAGTGGGAAAGGAGCCTCGCGGATCCAGCGGCGTTCCGCGCGCCTCACTCGGCTGCACATCTGCATGATGACGGTATAGAGCTGTTCCCAGTCGTCGGCATGTTCCGCCGGCCTGGAATACCCACTCCCACCCCTGGCCACGTTAATGAGTGGCTACGGCGTGACCTCACCGTCTACCCTCTCCCCCTGCACCAGCCGAGCCGTACCCGAACGGAACGCAACGTCATCTCCTCATCACCGCGTAATCCAGCAGCGATGCGCAGCCCGCTGGCGCCCTTTCGTTGTCTCTTGAAACAGCGTCAGTTTGCTGCGAGCTTGATGGATAGCCCAGGAATCGCCCAGGGCCTACCTGTCTCCGGAGGTATTCGTGAAGAAGTTCTTGACCCGCCGCGTTGGACTGGTGGCGCTCAGCGTAGTCGCGCTGGCCGCCGTGATTACCGGCAGCATCTTCGCATTCCTCGCCAAGACGCCCCCTGCCCGCGCGGGCCAGTTCAATCATTCGCTCACGCGCGAGCATGACGAAACCGGCAATGAAGCCACTGGCAGCGGCGATCCCAGCCAGGAACAGTACGATAACCGCGCGTATCCCGCGACGGACATCGACTACAACCAGATCGTCGCCACCTCTAACGCCTGGCAAGCTGTCACCGGCCATGACAACGGTAACCACACGGGGAATCCGCAATACTGGCAGCTCGTCGGCCCCTCGAACCCGGTGGTGCCTGGCCAGGTGACCTACACCGGCAACCAGGCCAACATCTCGGGCCGCACCACGGCCATCGCCCTCTCCCCCACCTGCGGCTCCAACGTCTGCCGCGTGTGGATCGGTACTGCCGGCGGCGGCGTCTGGGAGGCGGATAACGGCCTGTCGCAGAATCCGTCTTGGCACTCCTCCTCCGATGGTCTGCCCTCCAACGCCATCGGCTCGCTCATCCTCGATCCGACCGACGCCACCGGCCGCACGCTCTACGTCGGTACCGGCGAGCCGAACGGGTCCGGCGACTCTGAGGCGGGCCTGGGCCTCTTCAAGTCCACCGACGGCGGCGCCCACTGGGCGCTCGTTTCCGGCAGCGTCGCTGCGGCCGCCAACCGCGCCATCGCCAGCATCGCCGTTGACCCACAGAATCCGCAGCACATCTTCATCGGCACGGCTGTCGCCCGTCATGGCTCCTCGTCCGTGAATGGCGGCCGCTTCACGCCTCCGGGTGCCCCGACGGTCGGTCTCTACGAATCCACCGACGGCGGCGCGACCTTCACGCTCGTGTTCAACAAGAAGTCCGACACGGTAAACCCCAAGACGGCCACGGGCAGTGACTACTTCCGTGGTGGGGTCTCGAACGTCCAATTCGACCCGACCACGCCGGGCCAGGTCTACTTCTCGATGTTCGACTACGGCCTGTTCCGCGGCCACACCGG
>CAYYCB010000031.1:0-5305 GCA_964469715.1 uncultured Ktedonobacterales bacterium
GGTCTGCCATTGCCATGAGCTTCGTACCTTTGCCCCGCTTGGTCGCTCCCACACAGCCGCCCCCTTTTTCGCCACCACGAAGGTGCCGTCGATGAAGCATTCGGACAAGTCCAGCTTGCCGCGGTCTTTGAGGTCGGCGGCCAACGCCTCTAACACGCGTTCGAGCGTCCCGTCGCCGGCCCAGCGCTGGAGGCGCCGATGGCAGGTCTGGTACGGCGGATACCACTTGGGCAGGTCGGCCCATTGCGCGCCAGTTCGCAGGATCCACAGGATGCCGTTGAGCACCTCTCGACGGCTGCGCGACGGCCGGCCGCGACCGTCTGGCCGTCGCGGCATGTCACCGATGAGCGGTTCGAGTACCGTCCACTGCTCGTCCGTCAGATCCATGGGCTGCTGCATCTTCCTGTCGAATGCAGCGTACCACCCATTTATGAGATGACTTGTACTCACCCCAGGCAAATTCAGCCGTCCCGGTTCTCAGACACGCTCTATCCGCCGCTGCTGGCAGATGGAGCTTTTGTCATCGAGCAGGCGCGTCGCCCATTGTGGGGCGTCCGGCTCGGACACGCCTACGTATGGCTGCTACTCGTCAGCGGCCTCGTCCTTGCCCCCTTGGCGATGCCGGTCTTGGCGCCCGCGACCTTCACACAGACGTATGGTGCGCTCTCGTCGTTGGGCAATGCCAGCGCCGGCCAGCAGACGCAGGGTGTATTCCCTCAGTACCTGAGCGACCGCTTTGGCTGGACCGAGCTCGCGGCGCAGGTGAGCCGCATCTATCAGGGATTACCGGCACAAGAGAAGGCCCAGGCATGCATCCTCACCGAGAACTATGGTGAGGCCGCGGCGCCGGACTTCTATCGTGACCAGTATCACCTCCCGCCGGTGCTCAGCGGCCATAACAACTACTTTCTCTGGGGACCTGGCGCGTGTTCGGGCAAGGTGCTGATCGCCGTCAACATCGCCGCCCCCAAGTTGCAGCGCGTGTACCGCAGTGTAACGCCTGCTGGCACGACGGCGTGCGCCTACTGCATAAGCAGTGAAAATGAGCTGCCCATCTTCATCGCTAGGAACCTATCCTCAAGCTTGCCTCAGGTGTGGCCCGTGGCCAAACACTTCAGCTGACGGTCTGCATTGCGGAGCCACATCAGGAAGGCGCCTGCCAAATGATGGCCTGATCGTCTCGGCTAGGCACCTGCTACGCGGTCCGGGCACGGGGTAGCCGGCCTGCTGGCCGGTGGGCAGGCAGCACCATGATGACGACCGCCGCAAGGAGCCTGCCCATTTGTGGTTGAGGTGGGAGGACCTCAGCGGAGGTCGCGGAAGAAGGCCCGCACGTCCTCAACGAACCATTCCGGCTCCTCCATCGCCAGGAAGTGCCCACCCCGCGGCCGCGCCGCCCAGCGCTGAATGTTGTACCGCCGCTCGGCCCACTCGAGCGGCGGCTCAGGCTCGACCATGCCCGTCGTCACTGCCGTCGGGACCGCCACGAGCCCAGTGGCTCCGGCGGGCGCGGGGGCATGTCGAGACTCGTAATAGCGCCGGATTGAGGAGTTGATCGTCTGTGTCGCCCAGTAGAGGGTCACGGTCGTCAGCAGCTCGTCCTTCGAGAAGCGCCGCTCGACATCGCCGCCGCAGTCGCTCCAGGCGCGGAACTTCTCGACGATCCAGGCCGCGAGCCCGACCGGCGAATCGCTCAGTCCGTAGGCGAGCGTCTGCGGCCGCGTCCCCTGGATGTGGCTGTAGCCCCCCTCCTCGCGCGACCAGGCCTCCCGGTGTTGCAAGTACGCGCGCTCTGCCTCCGAGAGCGACGCGGGATCGGGCAGCGGGTTCGGGTCGCCGACGATGGAGCTGAGGTGGATGCCCACGACGCGCTCCGGATAGTAGCGGCCGAGAAGCGTGGTGACACCCGCGCCGATATCGCCGCCCTGGGCACCGAAGCGCGCGTACCCCAGCCCCTCCATAAGGGAGGCCCACAACTCCGGTACGTTCCACTGTCCCCGATGCGGATAGGGGTCGGAGAAGCCGTAACCAGGCAGCGAGGGGACCACGACGTCGAAGGTGTCGGCAGGGTCGCCGCCGAAGCGGGCCGGGTCGGTGAGCAGCGGGATGACCTTGTCCATCTCGTAGAAGGTGCTGGGCCAGCCGTGGGTCAGGATGAGGGGCAAGGGCTTTGGACCGCGCCCGCGCTCGTGGATGAAGTGGAGGGCTAGGCCACTCACCTCGGCGTGAAAGTGGTGAAAGCGATTGATGGCGCGCTCCTGCGCCCGCCAGTCGAAGCGCTCGCGCCAGTACTCCACCAGTTCGCGCAGGTAGGCCACAGGAACCCCATAGTCCCAGCTCGCTTCGGGAGCGTCATCGGGCCAGCGGACCCGCGCCAGACGCGCTTGCAGATCATCGAGGATCGGCTGCGGGATCTCGACGGCGAATGGCCTTGGCTGCATAGGGGCTGCCTTTCATGAGCGGTCGGGCTGTCGCGCTTGACAGCGAGCAAAACACTGCCTACAGTGAGATTAGCTGGTTACATCGTAAGTGACCTTGACGACACCGGTCAAGATGGATTTAGAGGGTTACGACACTTGGGAGTTTCGCATGGCACGCGACAGGCCGGGGACAGGCCGGCCGTGCGCGAGCGCTTCGCGTTCATCGGCGGGCATCTGGCCCTGGACTTCGCCAACACGCTGGGTGGACGCCGGGGCGCGACGACGCGCGAGCTGGCGGCCACCTACGACGACCTGATTGCGTGGGGGCAGCATGCCAGCGCGCTCACTCCCAGGGAGGCAGAGCGCCTCGTTCATGCCGCGCAGCTCGATCCCGCAGGCTCCATGAGAGTGTTAGAGCGAGCGCTCAGACTCCGTGAGGCCATCTACGCGCTGGTCGTGGCAACTATGCGCGCCGATGTCGTGTCCACCGCGGATCTCGCCGTCCTGAACGACGAGCTGGCACAGACGCTTGCCCATCGCCGAGTAACTACCGGCCAAACAGGTATAGCGTGGACTTGGGATTGGAGGGCAGCGGGCGTGGCTGGTGGTACTGAGCGCGACGCCCACCTCGACCTTGATGCGGTGTTGTGGCCGGTGACAGTCGCGGCCGCGGACCTGCTCACGATGCGCGACCACCCACCGCTGCGACAATGTGCCAGTGACGAGTGCAGTTGGCTCTATCTTGATACCACGCGCAACCATAGTCGGCGCTGGTGCGCCATGGAGGGGTGCGGAAACAAGGCAAAGGTACGGCGCTACCGGAAACGGCAGGCGTAACACACACGAACCGGCCAGCTCCAGGGCTGATGACACGTGTCGCCTTCCCGCGCTGGTCGGTCTAGAGCCTGTTGTGGACTAGCAGTACAGGGATCAGCCGATGGAGCATGAGGCAGGCGAACGCGACGAAGTGCAGGCCTGCCAGGACCTCGGGCAGCCGCTCGTAGTCGCGGGCCAGGCGGCGGAAGCGGGCGGCCCAGGCGAAATCGCGCTCCACGACCCAACGGCGGGGGAGGAGGACGAAGCCGCGCTTGGCCTCGGGCAGCTTGACGACCTCCAGGCGGATACCGTGCACGGCGGCGGCCTCGGCGGGCTCCTGGCCGGTGTAGGCCTGGTCGGCGTAGGCCAGCTCGACCGTCTCGCCCTTCACCGCCTGCACCGCCGCGGCCAGCTCGCCGACCTGGGCGCGCTCCTGCTCGCTGGCCGGCATGACGACGAGGGCCAGCCAGCAGGTGGCCGAGCGTGTCGACCGCGGCGTGCACCTTGGCCCCCTTCCTCCGCTTGTGCCCGTCGTAGCCCGCCCGGCCGTCGCTCTCCGGGCTCGACTGCAGCGTGCGCGCGTCGATGATGGCCGCCGAGGGCTGGCCGGCGCGCCCCGCCTCCAGGCGCAGCACGGTGCGCAGGTCGTGCACGATGGCCTCGAAGACGCCGGCCGTGAGCCAGCGGCGATACTGCTGGTAGACCGCGTCCCAGCGCGGGAAGTCGTGCGGCAGCAGGCGCCACTCCGCGCCGGTGCGCACGAGCCAGCGCAGGGCGTTGAAGACCTCGCGCAGCGCGTGGCGCCGCTGCGGCGCGTCCTCGCGCACGAGGGCCAGGTAGGGCGCGACGAAGTGCCATTCCGCGTCGCTGACGTCGGTGGGGTAGGGCTGGCGGGTCGGTGGGGGAGTAGACATATCGCCCTGCTATCACCCCTCGACGTCGAGTCCATAACAGGCTCTACGATTCACCAACGACCCAGACGCAATCGGTATGCACGCGGAATGGTGGCATGCCACCCGTGGTAAGTCGCCGCCATTTGCTCGGATGTCACGCTGGCCCATCGCCACTCACCGATCTCTGCCGTGAACTCCTGCCCTCCTTGACACCTTGTCTGCCGGATAGGTACCATCACCGCAGACACGCGCGACGATGCGCCCGCCTCTGCGCGAGGTGGAAGGATGCGGCGGCTCGATGGCGACCGTTGCCCGCAGGTGGCTGGGTCCGGAGCAGCGCCGCCCGTCGTGGCGCGCGCCAGCGTCTCGCTGGCCAGGCCGTCTCCCGTTTCGCTCGCGGGGGATGGCCTTCGTGTTCGCGATCGCTCCGGTCTCAGCATGACAGCGCCGCCTCACAATGCGGCGCGAGCGGAGACAAGGAGAGCGACGCCATGATCGTCCTTAAGTTCGGGGGATCTTCCCTCGCCGGCCCGGAGCGCATTCGTGCCGTGGCTCGCATCGTGGCGAATCATCGCCTCGCATCCGGCGTGGTCTGCGTTGTCTCCGCGATGTCCGGCGTCACCGACGCACTCTTACGGATAGCGGACCTCGCCACGCGCCACGATACCGCCGGCTGGCAGGCCGCGGTCGACACCCTGAGCGATCGCCACCGCGCCACGCTCGCCGCGCTCGCAGGCGACGATACCTCCGCTGCCGCCGCGCTCTCCTCCCTCCTCGATGCCCTCCGCGCAGACGCCATGACACTGGAGGATGTCTCATCTCTGCCGCCGGAGGCGCGCTACCATGCCGTCGCCGCCTTCTCCGGTTGGGGCGAGCGCCTCTCGGTGCGGCTCGCCTCCGCCGCCCTGGCCCGCCTCGACGTCGCATCCCAATCCTATTCGGGCGAGCCGGTCATTATGCGCGAGCGCCAGCAGCCGGACCCTCTGATCTCGCCGGCCGAACGCTATGTTCCATCTGTCGTCGCGACCCGCGCCCATCTCGCCTCGACGGCGAGTGAACAGCTTGACGCCGGGCATGTCCTCATCCTGCCCGGCTACATCGCCCGCACTGCGGACGGCCTGGTCACCACCGTGGGCCGCAACGGCTCAGACTATTCGGCGGCCATCGTGGCCGCCG